>DATFCQ010000434.1:0-12106 GCA_035252905.1 Allostellaceae bacterium
CCGCCCGCGGGCGGCGCACTCGCCAAGGCCGCCTCCGGGGCGCTCGAACAGGTGCCGCTCGTCCGCGTCGTCAACCTCGCCCGCGCTCTCGACCGCATCAAGGAGGCAGGCTTCTGGGTCTGCGGCCTCGCCGAGGACGCCGCAGAGCCGCTCGCCGCCCTCGATCTCGGCGACCGCGCCGCTCTCGTGCTCGGCTCGGAAGGCGGCGGCCTGCGCCGCCTCGTGCGCGAGCGCTGCGACCGCCTCGCCCGCCTGCCGACGCGCCCCCTGCAGCCGACCCTCAACGTCTCCAACGCCGCCGCGGTGGCGCTTTACGAACTGGTCCGCCGACACGCCTGACCCCCGCGACACAACCGGGGATCGACGCGGCGCTTCGCGGTGCGCTAAACTCGCCGGCGGGCGCAGCGGCGCACGGCGCCTCCCCGCGCGCCCGCAGGCCGGGTTAGCACAGCGGCAGTGCAGCGGTTTTGTAAACCGAAGGTCGGGGGTTCGAATCCCTCACCCGGCACCGGCGCCGCCGGCCGTCGCCCGCGCGTCCGGCAGCGACCTCCGCCGTGCCGCCTCGCCACAGCTTGCAAAGATCCAATGCCCGACAAGACCAGCGCCCCTCGTCAAACCATCGACCGCAGCCTGCCGAAAGCGCCAACCGGCATAGAGGGATTGGACGAGATCACCGGCGGCGGCCTGCCGCGCGGCCGGCCGACCCTGATCTGCGGCGGCCCCGGCTGCGGCAAGACATTGCTGGCAACCGAGTTCCTGGTGCGCGGCGCCACCCGCTACGGCGAGCCCGGCGTATTGATGGCCTTTGAGGAAACCGCCGCGGAATTGACGCAGAACGTCCGCTCGCTCGGCTTCGACCTCGACGACCTGGCCGCGCGCAAAAAGCTGGTCGTCGATTTCGTGCGGGTCGAGCGCAGCGAGATCGAGGAAACCGGCGACTATGACCTCGAAGGCCTGTTTATCCGCCTCGGTTTTGCGATCGACAGCATTGGGGCGAAGCGGGTCGTGCTCGACACCATCGAGACCCTGTTCAGCGGCCTGTCGAACCAGGCCATCCTGCGCGCCGAATTGCGCCGCCTGTTCCGCTGGCTCAAGGACAAGGGCGTCACCGCGGTCATCACCGGCGAGCGCGGGGAGAACGCGCTGACCCGGCAGGGGCTGGAAGAATACGTCTCCGATTGCGTGATCCTGCTCGACCACCGGGTCATCGACCAGATTTCGACCCGGCGCCTGCGCATCGTCAAATACCGCGGCACGACGCACGGCACCAACGAATACCCGTTCCTGATCGACGAGGACGGTATCAGCGTGTTGCCGATCACCTCGGTTGGCCTGCGCCACCAGGTTTCGGACGAGCGGGTCGGGACCGGCATCCCCCGATTGGACGCGATGCTGGGCGGACAGGGCTATTTCCGGGGCAGCACAATTCTGGTCTCGGGCACGGCCGGCAGCGGCAAGAGCAGCATGGCGGCGCATTTTGCCGATGCCTCCTGCCGCCGCGGCGAACGCTGCCTATATTTTGCCTTTGAGGAATCGCCGGCCCAGATCCTGCGCAATATGCGCTCGATCGGTCTCGACTTGGCGCATTGGACCGAGCGCGGTCTGTTGCGGTTCCACGCCGCCCGGGGCACGGTCTCCGGCCTGGAGATGCACCTGGCGACGTTCCACAAATGGGTCCGGGAGTTCGAACCGAAGGCGGTCGTCATCGACCCGGTCGGCACCCTGCTTCAGTCTGGGGCGCAGAGGGACGCGACCGCGATGCTGACCCGGCTGATCGACTTTCTGAAGGGGCAGAGCATCACCGCATTGCTGACCAGCCTGACCGCCGGGGGCGCCGCCCTGGAGAAGACCGATGTCGACGTCTCTTCGATCGTCGATACTTGGCTGTTGTTGCGGGATATCGAATTGGGCGGCGAGCGCAACCGGGCGATATACATCCTCAAATCGCGCGGCATGGCGCATTCCAACCAGATCCGCGAATTCCTGCTGACCGGGCAGGGCATCGAACTGGTTGACGTCTATCTCGGGCCGGAAGGGGTGTTGACCGGGTCGGCCCGGCTCTCTCAGGAGGCGCGTGAACAGGCCGCCGCTTTGGCCCGGCAACAGGAGATCGAAGGCAGGCGGCGCGAGCGGGAACGCCGACGCGAGGCATTGGAGGCCCGCATCGCCGCGATGCGCAAGGAGTTCGAGGCGGAGGAGGAAGAGGCAGCCCGCCTTCTCGACGAAAAGGAGGCGCGGGAAGCGAGGCTTGCCGCAGACCGCCGGATGATGGCCGAAAGCCGCCGCGCCGACGCGGTTTCCGCGCCGCTGCGCACAATCAGAGGAAGCCGCACATGACGCAGTCAGTCACTAGCAACGGGCAGGAAGAGGAAATCTGGGATCTGCGCTTGTACATCGCCGGCCAGTCGACAAAATCCCTGGCCGCCTTCGCCAATCTTAAGAAGATCTGCGAGGAGCATCTGATGGGCCGCTACCGGATCGAGGTCATCGATCTGTTGGAGCACCCGCAGCTCGCGGCCGGAGATCAGATCGTCGCAATCCCGACTCTGGTGCGCAAATTGCCGGAGCCGCTGCGCAAGATCGTCGGCGATCTGCGCCACACGGAACGCGCGCTGGTCGGACTCAATCTGCGCCCCGCGCGCCCCGAGCCGTGATCCGCCAGCGCAGCGGCTGCGGGAGCGCCGCGGCAGCCAACCGGCAATAGCGTCGAAAGTTGCGAAAACGGCTTCGCACGGACCCGCCCCGGGGGCATCATGGTCCGCGCCTGTACGCTGCCGGCATGATCCCGGGCTCGATGCCGAGGCACTTGCCCGGAGGATACGAGCTGGACGTGGCCGACGGGGACCAGCGACCGGCGCGCGTCGGGACCGAGCGGCGGGTCGCAGCGCCCGCGCTGATCAGGCGGTCTCTTATCCCCCTGTGCCGCCCGGGGAGCAGCCTCGCGGACCTCCCGCCGGGTTCGGGCCTGCTTCTTTGCAACCAAACGGCGCGTCAGGACGGCTCATGTCGGTCACCTGGTTGAGACAGGAAAACGAAAATCTGCTGGATCGGCTGCGCGAGGCCGAAGAGACAGTTCACGCCATCCGCGAGGGGGCGGTCGACGCCTTCGTCGTCGAGGACGAGGCGGGCCGCAGCCAAGTCTACACGTTGGAGGGTGCCGATCATCCCTACCGCATCCTGATCGAGCGGACGCAGCAAGGCACCGCGGTGTTGCACGGCGACGGCACCATCGCCTATTCCAATCTGAGCCTTGCGGAGCTGCTGCAGGTGCCTCATGAGCGGCTCACCGGCGCGTGCTTGGGGGACTTCATTCCGCCCCCGGCGCAGGCTGCGTACCTGTCGCTGCTGGGCCAGGCGCGCCACGGCAAAAGCCGCGGCGAGATTGATCTGCGGCGCTCCGATGGCGTGCGGGTGCCGGTCGCCGTCGATTTCAGCCTGCTGTCACGGGGCGACGGCATGATCGGCGCCCTGGTCACCGATCTGACCGACCGCAGGCAATATGCCGAATTGGCGGCGGCGAACCGGGCTTTGCGCGAAAGCGAGGCGCGGCTGCGGCACATTCTCGACAGCGCTACCGAATACGCGATCATTTCGCTCGACCCGCACCGGCGGGTCACGAGCTGGAACAGCGGGGCCGAAAGGCTGCTCGGCTATTCCCAGGCGGAAATCCTCGGCTGTTCCGGCGATATCTTCTTCACCCCCGGCGACCGGGTCGCCGGCCAGCCCGAGCGGGAGATGCGCCGGGCGCGCGAGGAGGGCCGGGCGGCCAACGAGCGCTGGCATCTGCGCAAGGACGGGTCGCGTTTCTGGGGCTCGGGGGTGATGCTGCCGATCGATGAGGAGGGGGAGGCCGGCTATCTGAAGATATTCCGCGACCGCACCGCGGAAAAACAGGCCGAGGAACGGCAGTCCCTGCTCGTCAACGAGCTCAACCACCGCGTCAAGAATACCTTGGCGACGGTTCAGTCGATCGCCGCGCAATCGCTGCGGGCCGAAAGCGGCGGCGGTCTGGAGGGCTTCGAGTCACGGCTCGTCGCGCTGTCCCACGCCCATGACCTGTTGACGCGCAGCAATTGGCAGGGGGTGCCGCTGCGCGAACTGCTGTTGCAGGAACTGGAGCCTTACCGCTCCGACGGGTGCACCCGCCTCAGGGTCGAGGGCCCCGACCTGCGGCTCGCCCCGAAGGCCGCCATCGCCTTGACGATGGCCTTCCACGAGCTGGCCACCAACGCGGCAAAATACGGAGCCTTGGCGGAACCGGCCGGGGAGGTCCATGTGACATGGAATGTCGAGGGAGATATTACGGACGCGGCGCCGCAGATGCTGCGGCTGCAATGGGCCGAGACCGGCGGCCCGCCGATCGCGCCGCCGGTGCGCAAAGGGTTCGGGCTGCGCCTGATCGAGCGGGGCTTGTCTCTCGAACTGGACGGCGAGGTAAGGCTGGCCTTCGAGCCGCCGGGGCTGGTCTGCACGATCGCGATGCCCCTGTCCGGCGGGAAGGGATCGAGTGATGTCCTCTAGCGTGCCGCCGCCCCGCACGGCCACCTCCTGGCGCGTCCTTCTGGTCGAGGACGAAAGCATGGTCGCCATGCTGCTGGAGGATATTCTCGCCGAACTCGGCTACGAGATCGTCGGCCCGGTCGCCTGGGTCGACAAGGCGGTGGCGATGGCCCGGGGCGATGCGCTGGACGCCGCCATCCTCGACGTCAATCTGAACGGGCAGGAAGTCTATCCCGTTGCCGAGGCCCTTGCCGCACGGGGGATTCCGTTTGTGTTTGCCACCGGCTACGGCCATGGCGGCCTGCGCCCGCCCTATGGTGACCGGCCGACCCTGCCCAAACCGTTCCGGCTGCGCGACGTGCAGGCGGTGCTCGCCCGGCTTCGCCACGAGGCCGAAGCCGGCCGCCGCTGACGCCCTTGCTTTTTAAATAAAACCGGCGGAACGCGCCGCGCACCCCCAACCGCGCAATATATTGCCCTCTCCGCCCGCGTGCGGGGGAGAGGGCGGGGCGTAAAACGTATGAGTTCGGTACTACAGGTAACGCACCCCCAGCCGATCGCCTTTGCGCCAGACGACCTCGCAGCCGCGCGCCGGGCCGACTGCGGGTCTGAGCACGAATTCTCCCGGGCACAGGACGACGTCCGCCGGCATCAATAGGGCTCCGTCGGGTGAGGTGTTCAGGATCCGGCACCCCATCGTGCAATGGCCGCCCCGGAAAACGAGCAACGCGCTTTTGAGCGCATGCCGGCGCGGATGGCGCCGCCGGTCGGGCAGGCCCTCTGCGGCCTTCGCTGCGCGAGCCCCGGTCTGCAGCGCGTATGGGGCGATTTTCCAGAACGCCGCGTTGTCTCCGGCATTCGTCATCGGACCTCGGCCTCGTTCCGTCACGGGTTGGGACGCTTTAGCGTCACTTGAAAAACGGCGTTTCGCAAGGTGTAGTTAACAATTCATCAATGGCTTATCTTACGGGATATTAAAGATACATTCCAGCCAATTTTGTCGAAACGGGGAACGGCCCCGAAATGGAGCCGTTCCCCTCCCCCTCCGCCTAGTGTGGTGCGGGAACTCGCCGGCCTCCCCTAAAGGCCCATCGATCGCTGGGCCATGACCGCAAGACTCACCGTGTCTGCCACACGAGATCACGCTATCCTTCCCTAAAGCCGAATACAATCCTCTTGCCGGTTTTCTACCGTCTTATCCCCGAAAACGCGGCCTTGCTCGCAGTTTATGCCCGCATTTCTCGGATCCATCCACAAGCCTATCCACAACCCCTTGCCGCGCCCGAAAACATCTTTGAAGAAGAGCAATAGCTTGGCGGCAATGCACTGCGGCTCGGGGCGTACGCCCCGGACCCTGCCCGGTGGATAAGCCTCGGCCTGCCCCGCGGCTCACGCGCCCCGGGCGATCGCGCGGGCGATGACGAGGCGCTGGATGTCGCTGGTGCCTTCGTAGATCTGGCAGACGCGGACGTCGCGATAGATCCGTTCGACCGGGAAATCGGCGACATAGCCGTAGCCGCCATGGATCTGGATCGCATCGGAGGCGACCCGCTCCGCCATTTCCGAGGCGAACAATTTGGCCATCGCCGCCTCCTTGGCGCAGGGCTCGCCGCGGTCGCGCCGCGCCGCGGCGTCAAAGACAAGGCCGCGCGCGGCGGCGATCGCGGTCGCCATGTCGGCGAGGCGGAACGCCACCGCCTGCTGTTCGAGGATCGGCTTGCCAAAGGCCTGGCGCTCGCCGGCATAGGCGAGCGCCGCCTCGTAGGCGGCGCGGGCCATGCCGATCGCCTGCGCGGCGATGCCGATGCGCCCGCCTTCGAGATTGGCGAGGGCGATGCGATAGCCCTCGCCCTCGGCGCCGAGCATCGCTTCGGGCTCGACCTCGAGATCCTCGAAAACGAGCTGCGCCGTGTCGGAGGCGCGCTGGCCGAGCTTGTCTTCGAGCCGGGCGACCCGGTAGCCCTTGCTGTCGGTCGGCACGACAAAAGCGCTGATGCCGTCCTTGCCGCGCGCCGGATCGGTGACGGCAAAGACGATCGCCACCTGCGCGCTTCGGCCCGAGGTGATGAACTGCTTGGTTCCGTTCAACACCCAGCGATTGCCGCGGCGCCGGGCGCACGTCCGGATCGCGGCGGCGTCCGAGCCCGCCTGCGGCTCGGTCAGGCAGAAACAGCAAAGCATCGCACCCTGCGCCATCGGCACGAGAAAGCGCCGCTTCTGCTCCGCGCTGCCGTATTGCAACAGCGGCAGGCAGCCGACCGAGTTCTGCACGCTGACGATCGTCGACACCGCGCCGTCGCCGGCCGCGATCTCCTCGATCGCCAGGGCATAGCCGACATGGTCGGCGCCCGCCCCGCCATAAGCTTCGGGCACCAGCATGCCCATGAAGCCGAGCCGCCCCAATGCGGCGATCGCCTCGGCCGGAAACGCGGCGGCGCGGTCGCGCGCGGCCGCCTGCGGCGCCAGTTCGCGGCGCGCGAACTCCCGCGCGGTGTCGCGCAACAGGCGCTGTTCGTCGGTGAGGTTCATGGCCTCACGCCGTCTCTTCGAAGATCTCGCGGCCGATCAGCATGCGGCGGATCTCGGAGGTGCCGGCGCCGATCTCGTAGAGCTTGGCGTCGCGCAACAGACGGCCGGTCGGAAACTCGTTGATGTAGCCGTTGCCGCCGAGGATCTGCACCGCGTCGAGGGCGATGCGGGTCGCGCTCTCGGCGGCGTAGAGGATCGCGCCGGCTGCGTCCTTGCGCGTCGTCTCGCCCCGGTCGCAGGCCTGCGCCACGGCATAGACATAGGCCCTGCAGGCATTGGTCGCGGTGTACATGTCGGCGATCTTGCCCTGGATCAGTTCGAATTCGCCGATCGCCCGGCCGAACTGCCGGCGCTCATGGATATAGGGAACAACGACGTCGAGAGCGGCCTGCATGATGCCGAGCGGGCCCGCCGCCAGTACGGCGCGCTCGTAGTCGAGCCCGCTCATCAACACGCGCACGCCCTCGCCCTCGGCGCCGAGCATATTGTCGAGGGGCACCTCGCAATCCTCGAACACCAGTTCCGAGGTCGGCGAGCCGCGCATGCCGAGCTTGTCGAGCTTCTGCGCCGGGCGGAAGCCCTTGAACCCCTTTTCGATCAGAAACGCGGTGATGCCGCGCGCGCCGGCATCGGGCCGGGTCTTGGCGTAGACGACCAGGACGTCGGCGTAATGCCCGTTGGTGATCCACATCTTTGTCCCGTTCAGGACAAACCGGTCGCCCTTCCGGTCGGCGCGCAAGCGCATCGCGACGACGTCGGAGCCCGCTTCCGGCTCGCTCATCGCCAGGGCGCCGACATGCTCGCCGGAAATCAGTTTGGGCAGGTATCTGCGCTTTTGCGCCTCATTGCCGTTACGGCGGATCTGGTTGACGCAGAGATTCGAATGGGCGCCATAGGACAGGCCGACCGCGGCCGAGGCGCGGCTCACCTCCTCCATCGCGACGCAATGGGCGAGATAGCCCATTGCGCTGCCGCCATACTCCTCCTCGACGGTGATGCCGTGGAGGCCGAGTTGCCCCATCTGCGGCCACAACTCGATCGGAAAGCGGTCGGTCCTGTCGATCTCGGCGGCGAGCGGCGCGACCCGGTCCCGGGCAAAGTCGGAGACGCTCTGGCGCAACAGATCGATCTCGGCCCCGAGGGCGAAATCGAGCGCGGGGAGGCGCGTGTTCTGCATCGGCGCTGTGTCACCTCCGCGCCAGAGGCTGTTCAGAAGGGCGAGGAGAGCGGAATGGTGCGGTCGAGAAGACTCGAACTTCCACAGGGTTTCCCCTACAGCGACCTCAACGCTGCGCGTCTACCAATTCCGCCACGACCGCACGGCAGGGGGCGGCTTCGCATCGCCGCGAGTGCGGTGATTTAGCAAAGCCCTCCCCCCATATCAAGGTGCGGCATCGACAAGGGCGGGAGCGGAAGCGCCGTGCAGCCGATCGAGTGGCGCGTGAGCAAAGCCGCCGTCGCCTATCCGGAGGCGGTCGCGGAGATGGAGCGGCGCGTCGCCGCGATCCGCGCCGGCGCCGCGCCGGAGCTGGTCTGGCTGCTCGAACACCCGCCGCTCTACACCGCCGGCACCAGCGCTGCCGCCGAGGAGCTGCTCGACCCCGATCGCCTGCCGGTGTACCGCAGCGGCCGCGGCGGCCGCTACACCTATCACGGCCCCGGCCAGCGCATCGCCTATGTCCTGCTCGATCTGGCGCACCGCGGGCGGGATGTCGGGGGGTTTGTGCACCGGCTCGAAGAGTGGATGATCCGCACGCTCGGCCAATTCGGCGTCGCCGGCCTGCGCCGCCCCGACCGGGTCGGCGTCTGGGTCGTCCGTCCCGACCGCAGCGAAGCCAAGATCGCCGCGATCGGCGTGCGCGTGCGGCGCTGGGTCAGCTATCACGGCGTCGCCCTCAACATCGATCCCGATCTCAACCACTACCGCGGCATCGTCCCGTGCGGCATCGCCGAATACGGCGTGACCTCGCTCGCCGCACTCGGCGTCAAGGCGACGACGGCCGAGGTCGATGCGGCCCTGTTCGCGAGTTTTGCCGAAGTATTCGAGGTTCCCCTCTCCCGCACTGCGGGAGAGGGTGCCTCGCGCAGCGAGGCGGGTGAGGGGAGGGCGGCCGGACCCTCACCCTCCCAGCCCTCCGGGCTGGGCCCCTCCCTCTCCCGCAATGCGGGAGAGGGGCGATGACCACGCTATTTGAACACGAGGCGCCGCGGCCTCTGGCCGACCGGCTGCGGCCGCAGAGCCTCGATGAGGTCGTCGGCCAGGATCATCTGTTGGGCGCCGCCGGGCCGATCGGCCGCATGGTCGCGAGCCGCCGGCTGTCCTCGCTGATCCTGTGGGGTCCGCCGGGCTGCGGCAAGACGACGATCGCGCGGCTGTTGGCCGGGGCGACCGATCTCGATTTCGCGCCGCTCTCGGCGGTGTTCTCCGGCGTCGCCGACCTGCGCAAGGCGTTCGAGGCGGCAAGGCAGCGGCGCGCGGCCGGCCGCGGCACCCTCTTGTTCATCGACGAGATCCACCGCTTCAACCGCGCCCAGCAGGATGCGTTTCTGCCCTATGTCGAGGACGGCACGGTGGTCCTCGTCGGCGCGACCACCGAGAACCCTTCCTTCGAACTGATCGGCGCCCTGCTGTCGCGCGCACAGGTCTTTGTCCTGCGCCGGCTCGGCGACGCCGATCTCGACATCCTGCTCGCCCGGGCCGAACGCCATCTCGGCCATGCCCTGCCGCTCGCCGCCGAGGGACGCGCCGCGTTGAAGGCGATGGCCGACGGTGACGGCCGCTTTCTGTTCAACCTCGTCGAGGAGGTCGCGCAGGCGCCGGCCGAACCCCCGCTCGGGGCCGCCGACCTCGCCCGGCTCGTGCAGCGCCGCGCGCCGCTCTACGACAAGGCGCAGGACGGCCATTACAATCTGATCAGCGCTCTGCACAAATCCTTGCGCGGCTCGGACGCCGACGCCGCGCTCTATTGGCTGGCGCGCATGTTGGCGGGCGGCGAGGACCCGGTCTACATCCTGCGCCGCCTTGCCCGCGCCGCGGTCGAGGATGTCGGCCTCGCCGACCCACAGGCCCTGGTGCAGGCCCTGGCGGCCTGGGACGCCTATGAGCGGCTCGGCTCGCCCGAGGGCGAACTGGCGCTCGCGCAATGCGTGATCTATCTCGCGACCGCGCCGAAGTCGAACGCCGCCTATCAGGCGCTCGGCGAGGCCGCGGCGGCGGCGCGCGAGACCGGCTCGTTGATGCCGCCCCGGCACATCCTGAACGCACCGACCCCGTTGATGCGCGATCTCGGCTACGGCGCCGGCTACGTCTACGACCACGCCACCGAAGAGGGGTTCTCCGGCCAGGATTATTTCCCGGAGGAGATGCGGAGGCGCAGTTTCTACCGCCCGCAGGAACGCGGCTTCGAGCGCGAGGTCAAGAAGCGCCTCGATTACTGGGACAGGCTGCGCCGCCGCGGATCCCCCCGGGAAGAGGCGCCGGCATGAGTATCGAGACGATCATCGTCGGCGGCGGCGAAGGGCCGGTCCGCCTCGACCGCTGGTTCAAGCGGCACTACCCGGCGCTCGGCCACGCCCGGCTCGAAAAACTGCTGCGCACCGGACAGATCCGCGTCGACGGAAGGCGGGCGCGGGCGAGCGACCATCTGGCGCCGGGCCAGGCGATCCGCATCCCGCCCTTGGGCGAGGCTCCCCCTGCGGCGCCTCCGCGCGCACTCCGCCCGCCCGCGCCGGCGGATGCGGCGATGGTGCAGCGTGCGATCCTCTATCGCGACGACGCCGTGATCGTGCTCGACAAGCCGCCCGGCCTCGCGGTGCAGGGCGGCACCGAGACCGAGCGCCATCTCGACGCCCTGCTCGACGCCTTGCGCTTTGGCGCGACGGAGCGGCCGCGCCTCGTCCATCGTCTCGACAAGGACACCAGCGGCGTTCTCGTGATCGCCCGCACCCTGGCGGCGGCCGGTTTTCTCGCCCGCGCCTTTCGCGACAAGCGCACGCGCAAGACCTACTGGGCCATCGTCGTCGGGGTGCCGAAACTGCCGCGCGGCCGCATCGACCTCGCCCTCGCCAAGACCCCCGGGCATGGTGGAACGCGCGGCGGCGAGCGCGTGCGCCCAGCCCCGCGCGGCGGCGCCGCGCGGGGACCCCACGAAGCCGACGAGGAGGGCCGGCGCGCCGTGACCTATTATGCCGTCGTCGACGGCGCCGGGGCGCGGGCGAGCTGGCTCGCCTTGTTGCCGATCACCGGGCGGACGCACCAGTTGCGCGCGCATTGCGCGGCGATCGGCACGCCGATCCTCGGCGACGGCACATACGGCGGCGCCGCCGCCCACCCCGCCGGGGTCCCGGGAGCGCGCCGGCTGCATCTGCATGCCCGCGCCCTGTCGATCCCGCACCCCTCGGGCGGGGTGCTCGATGTCACCGCGCCATTGCCGCCCCATATGCGGCAAAGCTGGGAATTCTTCGGGTTTCGCCAATCTGTCGAAGACCCGTTCGCGGAGCTGGACCTGTCTTGATGAAGCGTTTCTACAAGGAAGCCGCCCCCGTCATGGCGGCGGGCGGTCATGGTGTCGCCCTTGACGGCCGGCGCGTCAGGACGCCGGGCCGACGCGAATTGATCCTGCCGAGCGCCGCGCTCGCCGCGGCGGTGGCAGAGGAATGGAATGCGCAGGGAGAGGAATTGCGGCCGGCCGAGATGCCGCTGACGCGGCTCGCGAGCCGCGCCCTCGACCGCGACCCGGAGGGGCGCGCGGCGATCGTGCGCGAGGTTGCGGGCTATGCCGGCACCGATCTCTTGTGCTACCGCGCCGCGCACCCGCCGGAACTGGCGCAGCGCCAGCAGGCGGTATGGCAGCCGCTGATCGACTGGGCGGTCCTGCGCTACGACGCGCCGCTCGAAATCACCACCGGCGTCATCCCGAAAAGCCAGTCGCCGGCAAGCCTGCGCGCCCTCGCCGCGGCGATCGGCGCGTGTGACGACTTCACGTTGACCGCCCTGCATGCGGCGACCGCCGCCTGCGGCTCGGTCGTCATCGGCCTCGCTTTGATCGAGGGCCATATCGACGCCGCGGCGGCCTTT
>DATFCQ010000435.1:0-3204 GCA_035252905.1 Allostellaceae bacterium
CGGCGCCACCGTGCTGCCGCCGGCCCTCGCCGTCGCACAGCAGCAAGGCAGCTCAGGCCGCGACCTGATCGCCGCCTTTGTCGCCGGCAACGAGGTCATGATCCGCATCGGCCGCGCCACCGGGCACAGCAACGAGGCGCGCGGCTTTCACGCGCCGGGGACGACCGGACCGTTCGGCGCGGCGATCGCCGCCGGTCATCTGCTGCGGCTCGACGCCGCGGCGACGGCGAACGCGCTCGGCATCGCCGGCTCGCTCGCCGGAGGGCTCCTCGAATTCGCCCGCGGCGACGGCGGCATGGTCAAGCGGCTGCATCTGGGGCGCGCCTCCGAGGCGGGCGTGCTCGCCGCCAGCCTGGCCGAAGCCGGCTTTACCGGCCCGCGCACCGTTGTCGAAGGGCAGTTCGGGTTTCTGCGGGTGTTCTGCACGAGCTGGGACGAGGCCGAATTGACGCGCGGGCTCGGCGAGCATTTTCTGCTCTCGACCGCGGTCTTGAAGCGCTATCCCTGCCACGCCACCGCCCATGCCGCGGTCCGGGCGGTGCGCGAGCTCCAGGCCGAGCACGGCTTTGCCGCGGGCGACATCGACGCGGTCACGGTCACCGGCAGCCGGCGCATGGTCGAGCGCCATGCCATCGCCGAGCCCGCCGATCTGATGCTGGCGCAATATTCGATCCCGTTCTCGCTCGCTCTGGCGCTTTGCCGCGAGGCGCGCGACCCCGAATCCTGGGACGAGACGGCGCTCGCCGACCCGGCGATCCGGGCGCTGTGCCGCCGCATCCGGCTCGTCGAAGAGGAGGGGGAGCATGGCGGCATGGCGAGCACGGTGGCGATCGTGCTCAAGGGCGGCCGCCGCCTCGAACGCCGCACCGAGGACGGCATGCTCGGCCCCGGAGAACTCGAAGACAAGTTCCTGCGCCTGACCCGCCGCGCCCTCGGTCCCCAGGCCCCGGCCCTCTACGAGCGCCTGCAGCGCCTCGAACAGGAAGACAATCTCGACTGGCTGACCGGCACCCCGGAATAGAGAAAACAACGCATTAACACAAAGGACGCAGAGGAAAGAAGAACAGCGCGCCAAAGGCGCGCAACACCTTTCCTTTGTGTCCTTCGTGGATCCTTTGCGTCCTCTGCGGTAAAGCGTTCTCTATTTGTTATTTACAGGCGGAACCCGGAGGCGGGGGATCTCGATGGCCGGGCAGCGGTTCATGACGACCTTAATGCCGCGGGTTTCGGCGCGCGCCGCCGCCTCATCGTCGCGCACGCCGAGCTGCATCCACACGACCTTGGCGCCTGCCGCAATCGCCGCATCGACCGCATCGCCGGCCGCCGCGCTGCGGCGGAATACGTCGACCATGTCGACCGGCTCCGGCACCTCGGCGAGCGCCGCATAGCAGAGTTCGCCGTTGATCGTGCCGCCCGCGGCAAACGGATTGACCGGGATCGTGCGGTAGCCGCGGCGCTGCAGATAGGCCATGACGCCGTGGCTCGGGCGTTGGTGCCGCGGGCTCGCCCCGAGGATCGCGATCGTGCGCACTTGGGCCAGGATGTCGTAGAGGTAGGAGTCGGAATAGGCGTCGTGGTCCATCGTTCAGCGGTCCTGCCAGACCGGCGGACGCTTGGCGAGAAAGGCGTCGATTCCTTCCTCGGCGTCGGCCGCCAGCATGTTTGTGGTCATGACCTCGGCGGCGTAGCGATAGGCCGCGGCGAGGTCGAGTTCGGCCTGGCGGTAAAACGCCTCCTTGCCGATCGCCAGGGTGCGGGCGGATTTGCCGGCGATCCGCCGCGCCAGATCATCGGCCGCGTCGCGCAGTCCGGCCTCCGGCACGACGCGGTTGACGAGGCCCAATCGGTGCGCCGTCCCGGCGTCGATCAACTCTCCGAGAAGCAGCATCTCCATCGCCGCCTTGCGGCCGATGGCGCGCGAGAGCGCCACCATCGGGGTCGAGCAGAACAGCCCGATATTGACCCCCGGCGTGGCAAAACGCGCGTTCTCGGCGGCGATCGCGAGATCGCAGGTGGCGACAAGCTGACAGCCGGCCGCGGTGGCGACGCCGTGCACCGCGGCGATGACCGGCTTTGGCAGGTGCACGATGCGCAGCATCAATTCGCTGCAGCGCGCAAACACGCGCTCATAGGTCTCGCGCCGCGGATCGGCGCGCAATTCTCTGAGATCGTGGCCGGCGCAGAAGGCCGGGCCCGTGCCGGCGATGACGACGACGCGGACCCCCGGATCGCGCCCGGCCTCGTCGAGAGCCGCGATCAGGTCCGCCATCAATACCATCGACAGCGCGTTGCGCGCCGCCGGCCGGTTGAGCACGAGGCGCAGGATGCCGCCGTCGCGCTCGGGCAGCAGCAGCGGGGCGTTTGCGCCTTCCTTGGCAATTGCCGACATCTCAGCGCTCCTCTGTGGTTTGCGCCTGTGCGATCACTTTCGCGCTTTTGCGGCGGCGCCGGCAAGACCCCCGACAGGCCGCCGTCCCCCGCCGCACGCTTCCCTTGACGGCGGCGCCCCGATCGCTTACATCGCCGGCTTTTCGCGGGGGCGGAGCGTTCTCGCGTCCCCTTCGGGTCCCCTCGGGATGAAGACATTCTCGGCCAAGCCGTCCGATATCGACAAGAAATGGGTGTTGATCGACGCCGACGGGCTGGTCCTCGGCCGGCTCGCCGCGATCATCGCCCTGCGCCTGCGCGGCAAGCACAAGCCCTCGTTCACGCCGCACATGGATTGCGGCGACAATGTCGTCGTCGTCAATGCCGAGAAGGTGCGGCTGACCGGCAACAAGGGCAAAGGCGACGTCTTCTACTGGCATACCGGCTATCCCGGCGGGATCAAGGGACGCAGCAAGGGCGAGATCCTCGCAGGCCCGCACCCCGAGCGGGTCATCGAGAAGGCGGTCGAGCGGATGGTGCCGCGCGGCCCCCTGGGCCGGCGCGTCATGCGCAATCTGCGGGTCTATGCCGGGCCGGAACACCCGCATGTCGCGCAAAACCCGGAACCGCTCGATATCGCGGCGATGAACCGCAAGAACGCGAGGGCTTAGAGCATGTCGGACGATACCGACGACAAGGACGGCGCCGAACAGCCGCAAGGGCGGCCCGGCGGACAAGCCGCGGGGCAGGGCGGCGCACAGCGCGGCCAGACCTTCCAGGGGTTGGCGAGCCTGCGGCAGGCAATGGCGGCCGCACGGCCCACGCCCGCCGCGGGAG
>DATFCQ010000436.1:0-2119 GCA_035252905.1 Allostellaceae bacterium
CCTCGCCGCCGCATTGGCCGCCGGCTTGGCCGAGCGCACCCGCCCGACCGTACTCGATGTGATCGTGACCCGCGACCCCGCGCGCATGCTCCCCGCCGTCGACAACCGCACGGTCGAGATCCGGCAGGGCGACCGGGTGGCATGATTACGGCGCGGCGCCACAGGCGGGCGGCGGCGCCCGCGTCTCTGCGGCATCGGCTCTACCGTCAATCCTGGAACGCAGTCATCTCGGCCGTATGCAGGCGGCCCTTCGAGAGCCTCAGGAGCCCTCGTTCCAAGGGGCTATGCCGTCAACAAGAGCACTTTCGATGTGACGCCGGCTGACAGGGGTCTCGCGGCGAACCGCTCGTCGGCGGTCACCAGATCGCAGGACAGACTTTCGGCCAGCGCCAGATATACGCAATCATAGGCTGGATGATCGAGAGCGATCGCCAGCCGCATCGCCGGTTCCAGCAAGGGACGCATCGGCATCAGCTCGATATCGGCGCGCTGCAAGAGTCGAGCGGCAAAAGCCGCCTCCTCTTCTGCCAGCTCCTTGAGCCGAACTTTTCTCCACAGGACATTGGCGCACTCTGCCGCCAGCAATTCGGGAGCGTACAGCCGGTTGCGCCGTCGCAGCGACAAGGCCTCCGCCGTGCCGCTTTCTGAGACCACCCATTTGATCGCGATACTCGCATCAATGACCAGATCGGTCATCTCCGATCGCGCTCTTCCCGCAGCAATTGTTCGGCCGGGGTGTGGCGACGACCGGCCGTCAATGCCCGAAACTCGGCGGCGAGACGATCGAAATCGATCTCGCCCTCTCCGCTCAACTCCCGCCGCAGGATGTCGCGCACCTCGGCCTCCGCCGACCGCCCGTGCCGTGCGGCGCGGCGCTTCAACCGGGCGAGCAGATCGTCGTCGAGATTGCGAATGCTCAGGCTGCCCATGATCTGCACCATTTGCCGTCGATGCCGGCATTGATAGCACGTCTGTCCACCAATGGCGACCGGCCTGACTGCCGAACCTGGGCGGCGGGCTTGTCCTTCGCCTCCGTCACGCTCTGGAAACCGCCTTGAACTTCGGACCAACCCGAAAGTTGAAGCTTTCGGCCTTCGAATGTCGGCTGGCCCGCGGCATGAAAAATATGAAGCAGTTACTATGTATACGCATGATGCAACCCATATTCCGGCCGCCAAGGGTCCGTCTTGCGGGATCCAACGGAGAGCGGCGATGAGCCTGAAGGACATACTGGCCGATCTCGCCAAGGACCGCGAGGCGCGTACGCACCGCGAGCGCCATGGCAGAGGCGAACTCATCCTGTTGGACGGCGTGCCGATCCGTGCGACCGGCTGCACATTGCCGGACGGCTCGCTCACCGATGCCGAATGCCTGCTGCCGCACGCCGCCGTCCCGGATCAGACTTGCCGGGTTTGGACGCGGCGCTTGCCGAGCACGGCGTTGCGTCGGCGAGGCCGGCTCAAGGTGGATTGCGGCAAGGCGCTCTTCCTCATTGACGAGCCGGAAGCCGATCTCGTTCCCGTGTCTGCCGGGCCCGAAACAGCCCGACCGGACCTCGAACGCGATCTCGGCCTCTCGCCCCGCATCCGCGGCCTCGTGCGCAGCGAGCTGTTCGCAACGCTGCTTTATGGTGCGTTATGCAATACCACCTGGCGGCACAAAGCGACCGGCACCCTTTGGCATTGCAGCTGGCGCTATGCCGGCGACGTTGTCGCGGGCCTGCGCTGCCAGGGCGATTACCTGGACTGGTACTGCTCGATGGGCGAGGGCCTCGTCGATGAGCAGGTGCTCGCCGAAATCGAGGCGCTCGGATGGGAGTTGGCCGAGGCGAGCCCGCCGGAATAGCAGCGGGGGCGATCGCCGCCGCCGATCTCGGACCGTTCAGCCGTTGAATACGCGATGTTCCGCGGCCGCTGCCAATCCTCGGACCTCGTCGAGATGGATTACGCGGCGATCGCCCGGACGATGGGGTGCAACAGCATCCGCATCGACGACCCCGACCGCCTCGCCGCCGCATTGGCCGCCGGCTTGGCCGAGCGCACCCGCCCGACCGTACTCGATGTGATCGTGACCCGCGACCCCGCGCGCATGCTCCCCGCCGTCGACAACCGCACGGTCG
>DATFCQ010000437.1:0-12329 GCA_035252905.1 Allostellaceae bacterium
CAGGCGCTCTACCGCCTCGGCGCCGAGCGCACCCGCGATTTCGCCTTGCTGCTCGCGGCAGAGGGAAAGATGAGCCGCGAGCGCCTCGCCGCCTTCGCGGATCTCGCCCGCGACTGGACGCCGCCTGCATTCCCGCTGTCGGGCCGCGACGTCGTCGCGCTCGGCATCCCGCCGGGACCGCGCGTCGGCCGCCTTCTCGCCAGCGTCAAGCGCTGGTGGAGAGACGGCGATTTCGCCGCCGACCGCGCCCGCTGCCTCGCGCGGCTCAAGGAATTGGCGGCGAAGGATGGCGGCGCATAGCAAATTGGCAGAACGCGCTTCAGCCGGCGAGGAGAGGCGGCCAGGCGCCGCCCCGTCCTGCGACGGTTGCGGCGGGGCGGCGGCGGAGATAGGGTGCGGGCGGTTCGATCGGATGCGGTCCCCCGTGGCTGAACTCGGCAATTCCGTGCGTTATCTGAGCACCCGCGATCCCGGCAGGCCGGCCGCGACCTTCTCGTTCGAGGAGGTCCTGCTGCGCGGTCTCGCCGCCGATGGCGGGCTCTATGTGCCGCAACGCCTGCCGCAGCCCGACCTTGCCGCTCTCGCCGGGCTCCCTTATCCCGATCTCGCCGCCCGGATCCTCGGATTGTTTGTCGGCGACGCGTTCGCGGGCGAGGCCTTGCGCGAGCTTGCGGCGGCGGCCTATCGCGGCTTCCGCCACCGGGCGGTGGCGCCGCTCGTCCAGCTCGATGAGCGGCTGTGGCTCCTCGAACTGTTTCACGGCCCGACCCTCGCCTTCAAGGATCTGGCGCTGCAGGTATTGGGACGCCTGTTCGACGCGGTCCTGGCGCGCCGGCACGAGCATGTGACGATTGTCGGCGCGACCTCCGGCGACACCGGCTCGGCCGCACTCGCCGCCTGCGCCGAATGCGCCGCGGCCGACATCTTCATCCTCTACCCGCACGGCCGCATCTCCGAAGTGCAGCGCCGGCAGATGACGACGGTCGAAGGCGCGGGCGCCTATGCGGTCGCGATCGAAGGCACCTTCGACGATTGCCAGGACCTCGTCAAAGCGCTGTTCGCGGACCGCGCGCTCACCGCCGAACTGAGCCTGTCCGCAGTCAACTCGATCAACTGGGCGCGCATCGCCGCGCAGACCGTCTATTACCTCGCCGCCGGCCTCGCCCTCGGGGCGCCCGCGCGCCGGCTCTCCTTCGCCGTCCCGACCGGAAATTTCGGCAATGTCTACGCCGCGCATGTCGCGCGGGCGATGGGGCTGCCGGTCGCCCGTCTCGTCATCGCGACCAACCGGAACGACGTCCTCGCCCGCTATTTCGCGACCGGGCGGATGGCTATCGCCGCCGTCGAGCCGAGCCTGTCGCCGAGCATGGACATCCAGGTGGCGAGCAATTTCGAGCGGTTGTTGTTTGAACTGAAGGGCGGCGACGGCGCCGCGACGGCGGCGGCGGTCGCGCCGTTGCGCCGGACCGGCGCCCTGCCCGAGAACGAAGCCGAATGGCGCGAAGCGCAGCGCCTGTTCTCGGCCTACCGGGTCGATGACGAAGGGATCGTCGAGAGCATCGCCCGCACCTACGCCCGCTCGGGGATCGTGATCGACCCGCACAGCGCCGTCGCCGTCGCCGCGGCCGAGACTGCATTGCGGCAGAGGGGGGCGGAGGACGGCGGCGCGACCCCGATGGTGGCGCTCGCCTGCGCCCATCCGGCGAAATTTCCCGACGCGGTCGAGCGCGCGACGGGCATCCGGCCGGCTTTGCCGCCGGCGCTCGGCGATCTGATGGAGCGGCGCGAGCGGATCGTTGTATTGCCCAACGATCTCGCCCAGGTGAAGAGCTTTATCCGCGCCCGTGCGCGACGGACAAGGACGGCAGCATGACGGTACATCTCTCCAGGTTGAGCAACGGCCTACGGATCGCGACGGACCGGGTCGAGACGGTCGACACGGTGGCGGTCGGGCTGTGGGTCGATGTCGGCACCCGGCATGAGTCGGCGGCGGTCAACGGCGTCGCGCATTGCCTCGAACACATGGCGTTCAAGGGCACCGAGCGGCGCAGCGCGCTCGCCATCGCCGAGGAGATCGAGGCGGTCGGCGGCCATCTCAACGCCTATACTTCGCGCGAGAGCACGGCCTATTACGCCAAGGTGCTGAAGGAGGATGTGGCGCTCGCGCTCGACATCCTCGCCGACATCCTGCAGCACTCGACCTTCGAGCCGGAGGAGTTGGAACGCGAGCGCCAGGTGATCCTGCAGGAGATCGGCCAGGCCAACGACACGCCGGACGACATTGTGTTCGACCATTTCCAGGAGTGCGCCTACCCCGACCAGGCCATGGGTCGGCCGGTGCTGGGCCGGCCGGAGATCATCCGCCGCTTGTCGCGGGACGCGGTCATTGCCTATCTGCGCGACCATTACGGCGCCGAGCGGATGGTCCTGGCGGCCTCGGGCAATGTCGCGCACGAGCGGGTCGTGGCCCTGGCCGAGGACTTGCTGTCGGGTCTGCCGGCCCACCGCGCCGTCACTACCGAGCCGGCGCGCTACACCGGGGGCGACCGGCGCGAGGAACGCGATCTCGAGCAGTTGCACCTCGTCGTCGGCTTCCCCGGCCTCGCGCTTGACGATCCCGATTATTACGCCGCCTCGGTATTGTCGACAGCGTTCGGCGGCGGCATGTCGTCCCGCCTGTTCCAGGAGATCCGCGAGCGCCGCGGGCTCGTCTACACCGTCCACTCCTTTGTCCACGGCTACCGCGACACCGGATTGTTCGGCATTTACGCCGGGACCGGCGAGGACGAGGCGGCCGAATTGATCCCGGCATTGTGTGCCGAGACGCGGCGCCTCGACGCCGGACTGATGCCGGTCGAACTCGGCCGCGCCAAGGCGCAGATGAAGGCGGGGCTCCTGATGTCGTTGGAGAGCACATCAGCGCGCTGCGAGCAATTGGCGCAGCATCTGTTGATCCACGGCACGCCGTTCGACCCGGTCGAGATCGTCCGCCGCATCGAGGCGGTCGACGCGGCCGCGATCGGCCGCGTTGTCGCCCGCTGGCGCAGCGCGCCGCCGACCCTCGTCGCGCTCGGGCCGCTCGCCCGGGTCGAGAGTTTCAGCCGCGTCCAGGAGCGGCTCGCCGCCTGAGCCGCCATGGCCCCGCAGCGCAAATCCTTCCCCCGCCTGTTCGCGACCCGCACCGAGCCGTTTCGCCTGATCGGCGAACGGGTTTATCTGCGCGCCCCCGAGCGCGGCGATTACGAGGCCTGGGCGGGCCTCAGGGCGCGCTCGCGCAATTTCCTCGCCCCCTGGGAGCCGAGCTGGCCCAGCGACGCCTTGAGCCGCACCAGCTTTCGCGCGCGCGTCGCCCGCTATGCCGAAGACTGGCGGATCGACCAGGCCTACAACTTCTTCGTATTTTCGCACGAAGACGACCTGCTCGGCGGCATCGGCCTGTCGAACATCCGCCGCGGCGTCGCCGAGACCGCAAGCCTCGGCTATTGGGTCGGCGAGCCCTATGCGCGGCAGGGCTATATGAGCGCGGCGTTGCCGCTCGTCCTCGATTTCGCCTTCGGCCGGCTGCATCTGCACCGGGTCGAGGCCGCCTGCCTGCCGAGCAACGTCCCGAGCCGGGCCTTGCTCGCCAAGACCGGCTTTCACCAGGAAGGACTGGCCCGCCAATACCTCTGCATCCAGGGCCGATGGCAGGATCACGTCCTGTTCGCGATCCTGCGCGAGGATTGGGGCGGGGGCGGCTGAGCCGCCCGGCGGAATACACTCCGCTATTCCGCCCTACACCAGAATCGTAGGGCGGAATAGCGGAGCGGAGCGCAGCGCATTCCGCCGGTTGCGTTCAGGCGTGGCCGGCGTCGCTCGACAGCATCGTCAGGTCGATGCCGAGCCGGCCCAATGCGCGCTGCCATTTCCCGTCGAGATCCGGGTCGAACACAAAGGCGGCGTCGGCCTCAGCCGAGAGCCAGCCATTGGCCTGGATCTCGGCGTCGAGCTGGCCCGGCGCCCAGCCGGCATAGCCGAGTGCAAGAAGGCTCTGCCGCGGCCCCTTGCCCTTGCCGATCGCGCGCAGGACGTCAAGCGTCGCGGTCACCGCCAGATCGTCGGCGACGACGAGCGTGCCTTCGTCACGATAATCGGTGGTGTGCAGGACAAAGCCCCGCCCGGTCTCGACCGGGCCGCCGAAATGCACCGGGCGCGCCTTCACCGGGCCGCTCGGCGCGATGTCGAGCTGCGTGAAGAGTTCGCCCATCGTCAGCGAATCCAGGGCCTTGTTGATCACCAGCCCCATCGCCCCGGCGTCCTCGCTGTGCGCGCACAGATAGACGACCGAGCGGGCGAAGCGCGGATCGAGCATGTGCGGCATCGCCACCAGAAGCGTCCCCGCGAGCGAATCCACCCTGTCCTCCGCTGCGACCTAGAGCCCTAGCTATACGCTTATACCGGCTCTTGGTTGCCTATTCGTCGACAAAAAAGCCGCCTGCCCGCCGCGGCGGCGCCGTTTGCCGGGTGCGCCTCGCTGTGCTATCGCAAGGCCACCGACCGGCGCGCCGGGCTTCTTGAGGGCGTGCAGGATCGGCCGAACCCGAGAAAAGCGGAGGAATTCCCGATGACGATCAAGGTTGGCGACCGGATACCATCGGTGACTTTGAAAGAGGCGAGCCCGGAGGGTCCAAAGGAGATCACCACCGACGAACTCTTCCGCGGCAAGAAGGTGGCGCTGATTGCCGTGCCGGGCGCGTTCACGCCGGCCTGCTCGCAGCGTCACTTGCCGGGCTTTGTCGAGCGCGCCGACGAGATCAAGGCCAAGGGCGTCGATCTCGTCGCCTGCGTTGCGGTCAATGATCCCTTTGTGATGAACGCCTGGGGCCAGGAGCAGAAATGCGCCGGCAAGGTGACGATGCTGGCCGACGGCAGCGGCGATTTCGCCCGCGCCGTAGGGCTCGAACTCGACCTCTCGAAGGCTGGTCTCGGCCGGCGCTCGCAGCGTTATTCGATGCTGGTCGAGGACGGCGTGGTCAAGGCGCTCAATGTCGAACCGCAGCCCGGGCAGGTGACCGTCTCCGGCGCCGAGGCGATGGTGAAGGGGCTGTAATCGGGTTGATTGGAACTTGGTGGCCACCCTCACCCACCATCGCTGACGCGATGGTCCCCCCTCTCCCGCATTGCGGGAGAGGGTGCCGAGCGGAGCGAGGCGGGTGAGGGCTTGCGGCGGCTACGAAGAGCGGCGCGCCTCGACGATGCGGGCGCGCGCGAGCGCGTCCGCCCGCTCGTTCTCGGGATGGCCGGCATGGCCGCGCACCCAGCACCATTCGACGCTGTGCGGCGCCATCGCCCGCTCGAGCTGCTGCCACAGATCGACGTTCTTGACCGGCTCGCGGGAAGCGGTCTGCCAGCCGCGCGCTTTCCAGGCGTGGATCCATTTGGTGATGCCGTCGCGCAGATATTGGCTGTCGCTGACGAGCCGCACCCGGCACGGCCGCTTCAGCGCTTCGAGCCCATGGATCGCCGCAGTCATCTCCATGCGGTTGTTGGTCGTCATCGGCGCGAAGCCGGACAGCTCCTTCTCGACCCCATTAGGGTCCCCGCGCGACCCGTCGCGCGGGGTGGGGCGATAGCGCAGGATCGCGGCCCAGCCGCCCGGTCCCGGATTGCCGCGGCAGGCGCCGTCGGTGAAGATCTCGACCTCAGGGGTCGACGCCGTAGCCATCGATGCTCCCGACGCGGCGATGAAAGCGCGACTTGCGCAGGAATTCGAGCGGATCCTTCGGCCGCACCAACGCGCCCTCTTTCTGATTCAGCCAGTCATAAAGCCGGGTCAGGGCAAATCTGAGGGCGCTGCCGCGCGCCAATAGCGGCAGGGCGAGCAGTTCGGCCTCCTCGAGCTGCCGCCCCCGGCGATAGCCGTCGATCAGGAGGCGCGACTTGGTGATGTTGAGGCTGCCGTCGGCCTCGAAACACCAGGCGTTGAGGCAGACCGCCAAGTCGTAGGCGAGGAAATCGGTGCAAGCAAAATAGAAGTCGATCAATCCCGAGATTTCGCGTTCGCGAAAGAACACGTTGTCCGGGAACAGATCGGCATGGATGATGCCGGCCGGCAGACCGCGGGGCCAAGCCTCTTCGAGTTCGGCAAGCTCCCGGCCGAGCTCCGCGGCAAGTCCGCGGCTCACCTCATCGGCCCGCTCCCGGCACGCTTCGAACAGGCGGCGCCAGCCGGCGACCGAGAGATCGTTTGCCCGGCCGAGGGCAAAGCCGGCGCCGGCGCGGTGCAGATCGGCCAAAGCCCGGCCTACCGCGGCGCAATGGAACGGCAGGACGCGGTGCGGCCACATCCCCGGGAGAAAGCTGACTATCGCCGCCGGGCGGCCGCACAATTCGCGCAAGGCGCGCCCGTCGCGCCCCTTCAACGGGGTCGGGCAGGCGACGCCGCTCTCCGCCAGATGCTCCATCAGGGCGATGAAGAACGGCAGATCGGCAGGGCGGACGCGCCTTTCGTAGAGGGTCAGGATGAAATTGCCGTGCTCGGTGGTGACGAGAAAGTTGGAATTCTCGACCCCCTCGGCGATCCCCTTGCAGGACAGCACCTTGCCGATGTCGTAGAGGGCGACAAAGGCGCTCAATTCGTCGTCGCCGATTTCGGTGTAGACGGCCATGTTCTTTCCTCGTCACCGCCGCCGACCCGGCTTGTGCGCCGGACGCGGCTCGCATAAAGTCGGCGGCCGCAGTGAAAATCCCCGCCGCGGCGCGCGGGACACTAGCAAGGGCGACGGCAGGGAAGAAGCCATGACCACACCCATTCCAGCGCAAAAAGAGCCCTACGGCGTCACCGTCGAGGCCGGCAAGCGCTATTTCTGGTGCGCTTGCGGGCTCAGCGCCAATCAGCCGTATTGCGACGGCTCGCACAAGGGCACCGGCCTCTCCCCCGTGCCCTTCACCGCCGCGGCGAGCGAGGAAGTGTGGCTGTGCGGCTGCAAATCGACCGGCGCGCGGCCGTTCTGCGACGGCACGCACGAACGGGTCTGAGAGCGCCCTGGCGAATCGATCTCTCTGCGGCGGCATTGCGATAACGGCATGCGGCGAACCCTTCTGGGGGGCGGGGCGGCGCTTCTGCTCCTGCTCGCGCCTTCCGGTTGCGGCGTGTTCCGCTCGTCGAAACCGGCGGCGGAAGCCTGTCCCGCCGCGATCATCCTGCGCTCGCTCGCCAACACCGCCGTCTTCGCACCGGGCAAGGCGCTGCGGCCGGAGAATGTCGCATTCTACGGCATCCTCGACGAGGTCGACCGCAATTGCGAAGACATCTCGCCAAATGCGGTGCGGGTGCGGCTGACGATCGACGTGATCGGGCAGCGCGGCCCGGCGGCGCGGGGCGATGCGGTTGATTTCCAGTATTTTGTCGCGGTGACCGCGCCCGGCGAGCGAGTCCTGGTCAAGCAGCCGCTCACCGTCCGCGTCACGATCCCGCCCGACCGGCAGCGTGCCGGCGTCACCGACCAGTTCGAGGAGGTGATCCCGCTCGCCGGCGGTTACAAGCCCGGCCAATTGACCCTCGACCTCGGCTTTCAACAGAGCCCCGAAATCGTCGACTTCTATCGCCATTTCCGCGGGCGCTGAGATAAAGCGGCGGAATGCGCGCCGCTTTGCGGCGCTTTTCCGCCCTGCGGTTCAGGGTAGGGCGGAAAAGCGCAGCGCATTCCGCCAATTTCGTGGTAAACACGGGGGCCGATCGCACGCCTGCGGGAGAGGTCGCGCCTGCCGTCAAGGACGGGGGCGCGGCGCCGAAGGAGCAACCGCCCCGGAAACTCTCAGGCAAAAGGACCGCAGGCGGAAGGGCGCTCTGGAAAGCAGCGGCGGGGACGCGCATCCCTCCGCTCACCGAAGGAGTAAGCCCGGCGGCGGGTGCGCCCGGCCTTGGCCGGGCCGGCCGCGGCCGCGGTGAATCTCTCAGGGTCGAGGACAGAGGGGGCACAGCTGACCGGGCGCCGGGGGCGCCCGCCTTGTCGGAGGTGCCTTGTTGACCCGTACCGCGCCGCTCAAACGGACCCCGCTCCACGCTCTCCACGCCGCGCTCGGCGCCAAATTCGTGCCGTTCGCCGGCTGGGAGATGCCGGTCCAGTATCCCTCCGGCATCATCGCCGAACATCTGCACACCCGTGCCAAGGCCGGGCTCTTCGACGTATCGCATATGGGGCAGGTCCGGCTGTCCGGCGCCGGTGCGGCGGCATCGTTCGAGCGGCTCGTCCCCGGCGACGTGATCGGCCTTGCTCCGCTGCGCCTGCGCTATACGCTGCTGCTCAACGAGGCGGGCGGCATCATCGACGATCTGATCGCGACCCGCACCGCGGACGGCCTGTTCCTCGTCGTCAACGCCGCGCGCCGCGACGCGGATCTGGCGCATCTGCGCGAGCGCCTCTCCGGCCTCGCCGCCGTCGAGCCGCTCGACGACCGTGCGCTGCTCGCCCTGCAAGGGCCGGCCGCCGCCGCCGTATTGGCGCGCTTCGCCGCGGGGATCGAGACCCTGCCGTTCATGGCCGCGACCGAGGCGACCCTCGCCGGCGCGCCGGCCTTTGTCACCCGCTCGGGCTATACCGGCGAGGACGGGTTCGAGATCTCGCTGCCGGAAGCGGCGGCGGCCGGCTTTGCCGAGCGGCTCCTGGCCGAGCCTGAGGTTCTGCCGGTCGGGCTCGGCGCACGCGACACCTTGCGCCTCGAAGCCGGGCTCTGTCTCTGGGGTCACGACATCGACGAAACCACCACCCCGGTCGAGGCCGGTCTGGCCTGGACGGTGGCGCCGCGGCGGCGCGAGGAGGGCGGCTTTCCCGGCGCCGCGATCGTGTTGCGCGAACTTGCCGAAGGGCCGCGCAAGAAGCGCGTCGGCCTGCGCCCGGAGGGTCGGGCGCCGGCGCGTGAGGGGAGCCCGATCCTCGCCGCCGATGGCGCCGCGATCGGCCCCCCGATTGGTCATGTGACGAGCGGCGGCTATGGCCCCTCGCTCGGCGGCCCGATCGCGATGGGCTATGTCAAGTCTCCCTACGCCGCCGCGGACACGGCATTGGCATTGGACGTGCGCGGCACGCCCCGGCCGGCCCGTGTCGTCTCTCTGCCCTTTGTTCCCGCCCGCCACCACCGCCCCCGCGCCGCAGCAGGAGGAGCGCCATGAGCGAGTTTCGCTTTACCAAGGAGCATGAATGGATCCGGCGCGACGGCGATCTCGCCACCGTCGGCATCACCGATTACGCGCAGAACCAATTGGGCGACGTCGTCTATGTCGAACTGCCCGAGATCGGCCGCCATATCGCCAAGGGAGCGGAGGCCGCGGTCGTCGAATCGGTCAAGGCCGCGAGCGAGGTCTATGCCCCGGTCTCGGGCGAGGTCGTCGCCGTCAACGACACGATCGCCGGCGAGCCGGCGCGGGTCAATGCCGACCCGATGGGCGAGGGCTGGTTTCTGAAACTGCGCCTCGACAATCCCGCCGAACTCGACACCTTGATGGACGAGGAGGACTACAGGCGCTTTGTCGAGGGGCTCGGCTGATGCGCTATCTGCCGCTGACCGACGACGACCGCCGCGCAATGCTGCGGACGGTCGGGGTCGCTTCGATCGACGACCTGTTCGCCGAGGTGCCGCCGGCGGCGCGCCGCGACGGTCTTTTCGACCTGCCGCGAGCGATGGGCGAGATTGCGGTCGAGCGGCAGATCGCGCGCATGGCGGGAAAGAACCTCGCCGCCGGCGCGGCGCCGTTCTTTCTCGGCGGCGGCGTCTACCGCCACCACGTGCCGGCCGCCGTCGATCATCTGATCCAGCGCGGCGAGTTCCTGACTTCCTACACCCCGTATCAGCCGGAGATCGCCCAGGGCACATTGCAATATCTGTTCGAATTCCAGACCCAGGTGGCGTTGTTGACCGCGATGGAGGTCGCCAACGCCTCGCTTTACGACGGGGCGACGTCCTGCGCCGAGGCGGTCATGATGGCGGGCCGACTGACCCGGCGCAAAAAGGCGATCCTGTCGGGCGGATTGCACCCGCATTACCGCGAAACCTGCGAGACCTACGCCCGTTTTGTCGGCTTCGAGGCCGCCGCCGCGGAACCGGCGCCGCCCGGAAAGGACGAGAATCTGGCGCGGCTGATCGATCGCGAAACTTCCTGCGTCGTCGTGCAGAACCCGGATTTCTGGGGCGAGCTGCGCGACTATTCCGATCTCGCCCGCGCCTGCCACGCCAATGGCGCGCTTCTCGTCGTCGTCGTGACCGAAATCGTGTCCCTGGGCGCAGTCCGCCCACCTGGCGCGATGGGCGCCGACATCGTCGCTGCCGAGGGCCAGTCGCTCGGCAACATGATGAATTTCGGCGGCCCGCATCTGGGGCTGTTTGCGACGCGCGAACACTTCGTCCGCCAGATGCCGGGACGGCTGGTCGGCGAGACCGTCGACGCCGACGGCAAGCGCGGCTGGGTCCTGACCCTGTCGACGCGCGAGCAGCACATCCGGCGCGAGAAGGCGACGAGCAACATCTGCACCAATTCGGGGCTGTGCGCGCTCGCCTTTACGATCCATCTGGCGCTGCTCGGCGAACAGGGACTGACCCGGCTCGCGCATCTCAACCATCGGACGGCGGTCGCGCTCGCCGACCGGCTCGCCGGCGTGCCCGGGGTCAGGGTCTTGAACCGGAGCTTTTTCAACGAGTTCACATTGGCCTTGCCGGGCCCGGCCGAACCCGTTGTCGAAGCGCTTGCCGAGGAGGGCGTCCTCGCCGGCATTCCGCTTTCCCGCCTCTATCCCGAGCGGCCCGAACTCGCCCCCCTGCTGTTGGTCGCCGCGACCGAGACGGTCGTCGAAGAGGACATCGAACGGCTCGCCGCCGGGCTTCTAAAGGTGCTGCCATGAACGATTGGAGCCGGGCGACAAGCGCCCGCCGCGAGGCCGAACTCTCGCCGCTGCCGCAGACGGCGAGCGGCAATCGCGGTCTCTTGATCGAGGAACCGCTGCTGTTCGAGCAGGACGGGCCGGGCCGCTGCGGCGTCGATCTACCCGAGCCGGAGCCCGGTCCGTCCCGGCTCGGCGGGCTCGAACGGGAGGGGCCGATCGGCCTCCCCGGCCTCAGCGAGCCGCAGGTGGTGCGCCATTTCACGCGGCTGTCGCAAAAGAATTACGCGATCGACAGCGGGCTCTATCCCTTGGGCTCGTGCACGATGAAGCACAATCCGCGGCTCAACGAGAAACTGGCGCGGCTCCCCGGCTTTGCCGACATCCACCCGTTGCAGCCGTTGTCGACCGTAGAGGGCGCGCTCGAACTGATCGATACCTTGGCGCACTGGCTGAAAACCTTGACCGGCATGGCGGCGATCGCCTTGCCGCCGGCGGCGGGCGCGCAGGGCGAATTGTGCGGCATGATGGCGATCCGCGCCGCGCTCGAAGCGCAGGGCGACCGGCGGCGGCGCGTCTTGGTACCCGAATCGGCGCACGGCACCAACCCGGCGACGGCCGCCCTGTGCGGCTGGGCCGTCGAGGCGGTGCCGGCCAATGCGCGCGGGCGGGTCGATCTCGCCGCCTTGCGCGCGCGCCTCAGCCCCGAAACTGCTGCCCTGATGCTGACCAACCCCAACACCTGCGGCCTGTTCGAGGACGAGATCCTCGACATCGCCGCGGCGGTGCACGAGGCGGGCGCCTTTTTTTATTGCGACGGCGCCAATTTCAACGCGATCGTCGGGCGGGTGCGGCCGGCCGATCTCGGCATCGATTGCATCCATCTCAACCTGCACAAGACCTTCTCGACCCCGCATGGCGGCGGCGGGCCGGGGAGCGGCCCGGTCGCGCTGAACCAGAGACTTGCGCCCTATGCGCCGTTGCCCTGGCTTGTGCACGGCCCCGACGGCCTCACGCTCCACGAGCAGCCGAACGGCCCGGCGGTGCATTCGCTCGGCCGCCTGAAGGCGTTTCACGGCCAGATGGGCATGTTTGTGCGCGCGCTTGCCTATATGATGAGCCACGGCGCCGACGGGCTCAAACAGGTTGCCGAAGACGCCGTGCTCAACGCCAATTACCTGCGCGCGCTGGTCGCCGCGGACCCCGTGTCGGGGCACGGGGCAGGCCTGACCCAGGCCTTTCCCGGCCCGTGCATGCACGAGGCCCTGTTCGACGACCATTTCCTGAAGGACACCGGGATCACCACGCTCGATTTCGCCAAGGCGCTGATCGACGAGGGCTATCACCCGATGACGATGTATTTCCCGCTGATCGTTCACGGCGCCCTGTTGATCGAGCCGACCGAGAGCGAGAGCAAGGAAGGGCTCGACCGTTTTGCCGCGGTCTTGCAGGCCCTGGCGCGCGCCGCGCGCGCCG
>DATFCQ010000438.1:0-24946 GCA_035252905.1 Allostellaceae bacterium
CTCGTGCCGCGCGATATCGACGGTCTTCTGATCGCCGGCCGGCACATCTCCTGCGACCCGAGCAGCCACTCCTTCCTGCGCGAGATCCCGCAATGCTGGCTGACCGGGCAGGCGGCCGGGGCGGCTGCGGCGCTCGCCGTCGCCGAAGGCTGTGCGCCACGCGCGGTGCCGATTGCCGGGTTGCAGACGCTGTTCGGCGCCAGGGCGCATTCCTGCGGTTCGCCGACGAAAAGTGGTCGGCGCGCGTGCGCTGTCGATTGACTGACTTGGCACGACCCGCCGGTCTGGCACGATCTGACGGCGAGATGCCACCGTAAGGTCGCCGGAGATCCGGCGATGCAGTCAGGGAATGTTAGTCGCATCGCCGGATCTGTTTGGCGGCGTAGATCGCCTCCTCGTCTCGTCCCAAATCACACTGCGAGGCAAGGCTGTCGATGCACTTTCTGGCATCGCACGGACGGCAGCCTCTATAACTGAGACTGCCGGAACCCGCAAGGGGCGAATGGTACAATTGCGAGCGTTCGCCCAGCATCATTGCCGATCTCCCTGCCGTCGTGGTATAAATTAACCCTTGTTTTTCCTGTATGAGTGCTGCCAGAGACGGTGCTGGCACAACATCGCTCACCGCGTGGCGGAGGGCCATGTGCACTACCGAGAGCACTGCCGGCAGACGAGAGCAGCAGTTGCCGGCATACCCCTGCACGTCGTGCTAAAATGACGCTATGACAGATGATCGAGCCGATGGTGCTGACGCCATACCTGATGACCGAAACGACGGTTTCGATGGCGGCCAAAAGGTGATCGAGCTGCAGCCCCAGCGCGGTAACCGAAAAAGAAATCCGAGCGCCGCGCCGAATGGCAACGGCTTCGTTCCGAGACCCGGAAGGGATTGACGCTCGCCGCGCCGCTGAAGCGTGGACCGCCATGCAAATACACCCCCGACCTCGCCCAGCAGATCCTTGACGCGATGCTGCGCCACGGGTCCTTGCGCCGGGCGTGCGAACGGGAACCGGCACTGCCGGATCGCGAGACCGTGCGGAAGTGGTTGATGGCCCAGCCCGAATTCGCGGCCGCCTACGCCCGGGTGCGCGCGACGCTCGTTGAGGATTGGGTCGACGACATGATCGAGATCGCCGACGACAATACGATCGATCCCCTGAGCCGGCGGGTCATGGTCGAGACGCGGCGCTGGATCGCCTCGAAGCTCGCACCAGGACGGTTTGGCGACAAGGTCCAGATTGGTGGGAATGCCGCGATGCTGGTCGGCGGCTCTCCGATCTCGTTATCCGACCTGTCGAACGCCGAGTTGGACGCGCTCGAAGCGTTCTGCGAGGCGCGACTCGCCCGAATGTCGGTGGCTGAACCCGCTGGTAATATAGGGGTGGCGGCTGCCGAGGATCGCGACGGCGACGGATGATCGGGCATGAGCGCCGTGCCATCAGTCGTAAGGGCGTCGCCCCGCAATGGTGCTGCGCGGCACGGTACGCCTGCTCGCCGCCACAGAGAACCGTCTCCGCCTGTTGAGGCGGGCGATTTCGCCGGTGCCGTCACAGCCGCCGCCTACGCGCGCATTTCCGGCGAAATCCCGAAGCATTTTCTCAGACAGGCCGAGGCCGACTTCCTCCAGTCAATTTTACCGGCCTATTTTTGCCTGAGTTTGTCGAGGTGGCGCATCAGATTGACTGGTAACCGGCCCTGTTCATACAGCCGTATTAATTGCGCCGCCTGGACCAGCCGCCAGCGCCGGCCACGTTCGGCATCGTCGGCATCGGCCGGGCATGGTCCTTCGCTGGCCTCGATCTTAGCGAAGTCCTCTGCGGTCGGCTCGTCATCCAAACCGTCTTTGATCGTACGCGACATGACACGCTCTCTCCTTTAATAATGAGGGGGTAGAGCCCCACCGGCGAGGGCGGGGCTCCGTAGTAGGGTCCGGCCTCTATGCTGAACCCTCCGTCTCTTCCAGATCGCTCCCTGTCGGGTAGAGCACGTCGGACAGCATCGCGGCGTGCGTTGGACAGAACACTTTATTGTGTTGCCACTCTTTTATTCTGGCGAGATCCATCACCGGCTGCGGCGCATGATAGATTACGAGATTGACCCGTCCCGTCGGTTGATCGCCCTCATAGGTTTCCGTGCATCCCCGCCAGCCGCACATCCAGCCCGCTTTATGGAATTCTTCAAGGAACTCCATTATTGCTCGCGGGGTTGTTAGGCGTCTTGATTCCATTACCACGGCGCGACGGCGTTCGTGTCTATTCACAGCGCTGCCCTCCAATTGAGCGGCCATGTGTCGTCTGTCGAGACCTGGCAGTCTCATATCCCTGCCGCCGCGCCATGCGCCGCAGCCGGTCCTCTTTGATTTTGTTTTCCGTGCCCATTGTATCTCCTCTCCAAAAGATGCCGAAGAGTATATAGGAAGAATACCAATAAAGAAAGTTAAAAAGGATAGTGTTGTATAATGTATAATGTAAACTAAATGCTATAACAACTTCTGATCAATCGTTATAATCCAATGAAGTCAACTTGAGGTCCCATGATTTGTATTTGATCTATAACACCCAGCAATTCGAATACTGATCTGTTATGATTAATCCTGATCTTCTGATCGATGACGTCAGCGAGCCGGAGACGGCCCCTGATCCTCCGATCCCGCGAAACCGCTGCCGAAAAGAACGGCGGCGGAAGCGCACCGCCAACCGCCAATCGATTGCTCTGCCCGCGCGTATTCGGCGACAAGACCACGGTTGCGGGTGATTCCACAGCGCTGCTCGGCATTGACGGAGGGGCGCTCGACCTCTCTTGGCTCAACGACCACGAGTTGGATCTACTCGAACAGCTTGTCGAGGCGAGGATTGCTGCGCTCGGAGCCGCCGCAGGAAAGGACAGCGGCTGAGCTTATTCGTGACGCGGCGATCCGCCGATCGTCCAAAAGACGCTTTGCTCCCAGCAGGCGCATTGTGCGACTGCTGGGAGTTCATGCATTCCAGCTCGCTCTGCACCCAGCTCGCTCTCAAATGCCCGGCACGGATCAGCTCGGCCCCGAGCCCTACGGCGCGGGCAGGGTCGAGATGGTGGCGGCGAGCGCGACGTAGCCGACGATCAATATGAGCTGGACCTCGACAAGACGCTCTCCATTGTCGCGTACGGCGACCGGAAAGTGTTCTCCGGCCCCCGTCGCGCATCGACATGAGGAAATTGATTCCCGACTTTATTCAGATTTACCCGCTTTGTCGATTTCGGCATAGATGGAGGGAGCCTTTTGCTCCAAGTCGTCGATCTTCTCCCTCAGGCAACAGAACAGCGAAGGCCGTTCATCACAAGATAATTGTTTCATGACCCGCAATATGATATTATGAATTTCTTCGCTAAGCCTAGACACCCGAGGAGACGGATTGGGCGCTTCGTCCGCCGCCTTCCCATTGGCCGCGGGCGCTGCCGGTTCATGCGCCTCACGGGCAGCACGCCGTTTTTTCACTTCTATCCGCAGCTCGCGCGTCGAATGCGGCTTGCCGGTCTCCGCAATGGGCTCCTTGGCCCAGTCCAATAGTTCATCGGCTTCGGCCTCTGGCTGACCGGCGACTTCGGCATGATGTTTAAATGACAGAAGTTCCCGCCGGCGGGAACTTTCGAAGGCACGGCAGACCGACGCTGCGTTCGCGCAGGTTTTATAGTCCGGCCCCTGCCAACCCTCTGCTTTTGTGATAGCCTTGCGGGCTCCCCAACGGTGCTCGCTGTAAGCCCACCATTCGCCGATCCACCAGAGCATGCACTGCTTCATTTTGCCCAGAGCCGCGCCATAGGCAATCCATTCTTCTTCGGTGAGATCGGCGGGCAATTCCCACCCATTGCGCAAGAAGCGTCCGCGCAGAGTAACGCTATCGGAGATAGGCCCAATAGTGACGTCCTGATGGGTGCTTTCGGTATCTGCGGTACGAGTCATAGGTCCCTCACTGGCCGCGGTGCGGCATAGGTTGCATCAATCGGCGCGAGAGCGCCGACAAGTTGACGGAATTCCGCAGAGACCGGGTCGAGCGCCGCGGAACGCAGACCCGGTGCACGCATGATGCGTCGGGCACACGTCATTCGGCGCGGCGACCCGCACCGCGAGCCGTCGGTGATGCTCAGATCCCGCTATTGCCGGCGGGTCGGCCCGCCGCACCAAGCCGCTATCGGGCGGCGAGCCGGCGAAGAGCCTCGTATCGCAGTCGCGCTATGGTTCCCAGCGCGGGATGTCGATCGACGCTGGGCGCCGATCAGCAGAAAAGATACTATCGACAGACGGGTCCCTGAATGTTTTTTGTCGAGGAATTGTCAGATCTTTTAAGATTTCGCAGCGGGGCTGATGACCGCTCAGAGCGCGGTCGATTCTTGCGATGCTTTTCCTTCAGCCCCGTCGAAAGAGGTCACTCGCATCATAGACGGAGACAGCTCTCGGACCCGAGGCTCATGATGCGGCCCCATTCGGATTGCCGCCGGGGCGAGGCCGCGGGGGATGACGGGTCACCATCGAGTGCGCCGAGCGCCGCCGCGATGCCGACCAATGGGCGCGACCAGCAGGGCGCAACACCGCGGCGAACCATGGCGCGACCAGGTCGTGACACATTGCTTCGAGGCTGTCGGCGAGCTCGGTGCGAGGGTCGGCGGCCATGCGGCAGCTCTTTCGTCGAACAGCTGTCGGGCAATCTCAGCTCACCCGGATCTGGTCCTCGTCGCCGCGCCGCGCAGGATGACGCCCGAGCGCGGCGACGAATGCCTGCTCGACCTCGGTCAGCAGAAGCGTGGTTACGGCAGAAGGCGAATTTATCCTCGTGCGCCTCCGGCCTTCCGGCAGCCGCTCCTGCCACCGGTGCGATTGTTCTTCGGTGCCAGTGCACTGGGTCACGCTCTCCCTCTCGCGGAGAGGTGCGCGAGGCACCAGGCGCGCTCGGCCATCGCCGCTTGCCAAAACGCACGAAGTTCGCTCTTGGCCGCGGCGATGCTGGTTTCCTTGCCCTCGTCAGCGCCCCAGCACTGCGGCAGATCGGCCAGCACGGCCTTCGTGACCGCCTGGATCGCTTTGCCGATCCACACCTCGGCCTCTGCCTCTGAGAGCAGAGCCAGCATGGCGCCGACGCCATTCTCGTGCAGCAGCGCGCGATAGTATTGCGCCGCCCCGCCTCTTGTCTGCCGCTCTGCGTCGTTGTCGATCATGTCTGTTCTTCCTCGTACAGCGAAATGCCGCTCTGTGCCCGGCTCAATCTGATGTGCCCGGCGCGGATCAGCTCGACCCCGAGCCCGATCACGTGCACCGGGTCGAGCGCAATGGTGCCCAGGACCTCACGGCCGTCGTACAGCGTCAGCGCGATCGTGCTGTCGTCTCCAGCAACGACAACGCGGTAACGGATGCCGCTTCCCGCGCGCTCTGGCGGCTGCTGGTGCGGAGGGACAGATTGTCCGGCATCAATGGACCCATCGGCAGGAGTGCGCGCATAAGGGCTTCCTGCCGCGTCGAGCGCGTCGATGGCCGCGGCCAACTCGGACAGCATGCGCCCTATGCCCGACGAAAAGCCATCGCGCACCATCCTCTTGACCATCTCGGCTCGCATGGCGAGCAGCCGCTCGCGCAAAGAGGCGTATGGGTCGGCGGCGCTCACCGCGACCTTGCCGGACGCCACAGCGCGGCCGCCGTCGCAAGCAATCGGCGACGGGTAAGTGCCGGCAGCCGGTACAGCTCGGCAACAGCCCTGTCGAGCGCTGCGGGGTCGGTAACAGCGGCGGCGAGCGCAGCGGTCAGCGGGTGGCCAGGTCCGCAGAGCAGGTGCGACAGCACCCGCAGCTCACGGGTCGCGGCCATCCGCTCGGCGGGGTCGATGCCGGGTATCCACGGGCCATAGCCGGGGGATGTCGAATGTGCTTGCGCGTTCAATTTACTAACTCACTATGTTGAATGTTTCTCGTGCCCTGCTGAACACCGATCGGCCTGCCGGGAACAAACAGGAACACCCCCTTAAGGGGGTGTTCCTGTTTGTTCCCGATCGGAACAGGCGGGAACATTGGGAACATTGTTCCTTCTTGTTCCCTTTGTTCCTTTTTCTTGATTCATGGTTGAGTAAGCCATACCCAGCCCTCGCAAATAGTAATGCGAGCTTCATCCAGCAGGTTTTCCACTGCGCGCTGGAAGGCTTGGTTTTGCGCGCGTTGATCTTCGGAGGCCGAGAGGCATCGTTGCCGACAGACCTCGCGCCAGCGGTTCACCCATACACCGCGCAGCGTCAGATCATCGGGAAACCCAGGTGCCATCGGCAGCGGAACACCCTCATCGCGGACCATGTCGATAAGGATGCGCAGCGCCCGGCGATACGCCTTGGTGGTGAGGGGTGCCCGTTCCTTCGGTTTCGCTTCAGGGTCTGGTTTTGCGTCAGCCTCGACGAGCACAAGGCTCGATCTGGGCTTGAGGCTACCGGCCGCCGGCGGCAGGTCGATCTTCTCGGCCTGCAGGCAGAACTGCATTCTGTCCTCGCCGTCTTTTTGCTTTTCGACCAGCAGTTCGACGATCATTCCGCCTTCCGGGCGGGTGGCGCGGATGATCGTATCAGCCGATCCCGGCAGATCGCTCGACCCGCGCATCCCGCGCGCCTCGTCTTTTCCGCAATGATGGATCGGCAGGAAGGTGGCGCCGTCGAGCTTGCGCCGGATCAGGTCGGCGTTGGCAATGGCGATGCTCATATCTTTTTTGGTGCTCTCCTCCGCACCCGGCATGGCGCGCGCGAGCGTGTCGCAGACGACGAGCTTGGGGTGGAAGCCGGCGGCCTTCTGCGCGTCCAGGACGCTCAGCACGAGGCGCTCGGCCTCGGCCTGGTCCATCAGATTGACGACGAGCGGCACAGCGCGAAAGCCGGCGATCGGCTCGGTGATGCCGTGGCGCAATTTCCAGGCCGCAACCCGCAGCTTCAGACCGGCGACGCCTTCGCCGGCAATGTAGAGCGTGTCGACCTTCTTGACGGGCTTTCCGAGCCACGGCCTGCCAGTGGCAAGGCGCAGCGAGATGTCGAGCGCGACGAAGCTCTTGAACGTCGCCCAGGTGCCGTAGAGCACGGCGAGCGAATTCTCGGCGATGATATCGGGAACCAGCCACTCTGGATCGGGCAGCGCGGCGAGGTCCGCGTCGGTCAGCAGCGGGAACAGCGTCGGCGCTTTCGGCTCGACGTTCATCACGTCGTCGATGTCGACCTCGCCGCGCTCCGCCTCGTCCGGGGCGAAGCCCTTGCGCTTGGCGCTGTCAATCATGACCCGCAGCTCGTTGCGCGTCTGCTCAGCGGTGTAGCCGGACCAGGTCAATTCCGGTGCCATCGCGAGAATGGCGGCGTCCGGCGTGCCGCGCGAGACGAGGTGCGCGACGAGGCGCAGGACGGGGTCGTGCCAATGCGGCCCAGCCTTCGCCTGCTCGATCAGCGCGCGCACCGGGTTGAGGAGCTCGGCGGCATCGCTGGCGGCACCGTTCCTATTCACCCGAGCCGGCGCGCTGTCCCCGTCTGCGAAAAGCTGATCCTGGGCCGACGGGAATGCCGCGATCCCGAGCGCGTGCCGACAGGTTTCGAGGGTGTACGTGCTCCGGGTGCCGTCTGCGAGTTCGACCAGTTCGGGAACGCGCCCCTTCTTCCAAGGCCAGGCGATGCAGCCCGGGAGCCGCATCAGGCGTGCCGGGTTGACCACCGCCGGGTCACCATTGACCCGGTCGGCGATCCTCGCATTCATCATGCGCACCCAATTTGGAACAAGGATCGGCTCGCCGAGGTGCCAGAGGAACTGTCCGCGCTCATGCGGCGTGCGGCCGGTGATCACGTGCGCGCTGGCGGGAATGTCATCAATCGCTTGCGCGAGCCAAACGGCATCCTCCTCGTCGCAGTCCGTCCAAAAGCCAGGGATCTGCAGAACGTCCGTGTCATGGGTGTTCGCGCTGTCCGGCCGCACGGTGGCGCCGCGGAAATACATGCTATTGCCGCAGCGCCCATTGGTCTCGGCGGCAAAACGCGCGGCCTCGTCGATGGCAGAAAGCGGGAAGCGACGGAACAGCGTGATTGCGCCGGCCTGGTCGGTCCAGCCGAGTTCGACGTATCCCTGATTGCAGGCGCCAAACCACCAGTGCAGGAAATCGCGGATGATATCGGGATCGGCCGCGAGATCGATTTCTGTCGGGCCGGTGTAGGTCATTTTGTGCGCGTCCGCAGGTTCTGCGCGATCTCGTAGAGACGACGCAGCAACAGGAAGGCGCGCGCGGCCTCGTCAATATTGCCGTACGAGTGGGTGTGATAATCGCCAGTGTCGCGGTCGAACCGCAGGATCGTAAAGCCCTGGACCGGATCGTCCGGGTGGTTCTCGTCCCAGAGAATGCGATAACCGCCGCCGACCTGGACGAGATGGTCGAGGTGGATCGCAGACGACGTTTTCCAGTCCAGCAGGACACGTCGCCCCTGGAACATTGCCGCGTTGGGCGTTCCGCCGAAGCGGTGACGTTCCGATACCATCGGCGTCTCGGTGTGCGTGATCGTCAGGCGGCTGTCGTCAGCCCAGCGAAGGAAGGCCGAGAACGATGTCCGTGCTCTCTCGACGACGTTGGGATCGCCGCGCCAGGCGATCGGTCCTGGCCAAGTGACGGGTTCGCGCCGTATCCATTTTTCGATTGCGGCGTGGCAGAGCGTGCCGGCATCGGCCGCTTTCGTGCGCTCGATGATATGGCTTTTGCTTTGTCGTCCGAGCTGGTTGGCCCAGCTCAGCAGACCTTCGACGCCGTCCGGGTGCCAGGCATCGAGGATCGTGGTGACGCTCGGCACCCGCTCGCCGTTCGCCAGGAAATAGCCGCCTTTCGGTGTCGGCATGGCGCTACCCCGTCACCAGGATGCGCTGCTTGGCACGGGTGATGCCGGTGTAGAGCCATTCGCGCCGGCATTCGACCTTGCGGTATTCGTCGATCAGGATGACGCTGTCCCACTCGCTGCCCTGCGCCTTGTGCACGGTCATGCAGTAGCCGAAGGCAAAGGACGTGGTAGGTTCGACAGTGTCAGGAAGGGCGCTCTCAACCCCTTCGAAACGGACGATCGGGATTGTCGTCGGCGTGCCGTCCACGTCGATGCGGATGTTGCGGTCGCCAACCGAGAACGGTTCCAGCAGGCGATAGACGCCGCCGTTGAAAATGCCGTATTGCGGCGCGTTGCGCAGGCAGACCAGCGGTTCGCCGGGTTGCGGGTTCGGCTGCCAGAAGCCGCGCACCGCGCAGCATTTCTGATTTACGACGGCGCGCGTTCGGTTGGTCCAGCACAGCACGACATCGGCGGCACGCAGGTCGTCGTCCGTGCCGTCGATCTGGACGCGGAAATCCGGACCATCGGCCTCATACCGCAATCCGTTCCGCACCCGGTGCGCCTGCCGGATGATCGGGCTGTCGAGGGCTTGGCGGTGGATTTCCGTCAGCGTGAAATCAGCCCGGGTGAAGTGCTGCTGACCCGTGACCGGCGGCAATTGTCCCGGATCGCCGGTAACGATGAGCTTGATGCCGGTGCGCAACAGGTCCTGGGCGAGCGCGTCGTTGACCATGCTGCACTCGTCCAACAGGACGAGATCGCCGTGCAGCTCGTCGTGCTCGTGCACGCGCTCGAAGGCGAGGGTCTTGCGGCCGAATTTGCCCCTCTCGGCCTCGATCAAGCTATAAAAGAAGGAGTGGATCGTCTGCGCCGGCAGGCCGAACCGGCGGCGCAAATTCGATGCAGCCTTGCCGGTCAGTGTGCACAGCGCCGCGTGTTTGTATTGGCCGGCGATGTGCGCCAGAACGGTCGTCTTGCCGGTCCCAGCGAGGCCGTGCAGTGCAAAGGCCGAGCGCCGGCGATCGACCATGAACTGATCGATCGCGGCGACGGCACGCTCTTGCTCGCCAGACAAAAATGTGCTGGAATGTTCGTGCATTGCATTACCGAGTACAGGGAGGTCGGCTCCCGCGACGCTGTGGTGAGCGCCGCGGAAGCCGATCGCCGATCAGAACGGGATATCGTCGTCCAGCTCGTCTTTGGTGCTGCTGGCGACGACCTTCAGTTCCGGCGTGGGCGGCGGCACAGTCTGCTCGCCCATTGCCGAGACCCGATCGGTCCATCCGACAACCGTGAGGACCGGCGCGTAGACCGTGTTGGCGCGCGCACCCTTCCCGCTCGTGATCGGGATAGTGCGGGTCAACTCGACGACCGGGATCTGCCCGGCAGCGGCCTCGGGCGCGGCCTGGGAGCGCTGATAGAGATCATCGAGCGCTTCCAGGACGCACGAAGCCGTGCTGCTCCATTCCCGCAGGCCGTCGAGCCGCTTGCCGTAAAGCCGTACCCGGAAGGCCGGACGGAAGGTCAGCTTCGCGTTTTCGTCCCTCTCGGCCTCGGCCGGCTGCTCGGGGAGCGGCTGCCCCACCGGAACCATCACATACGACGGTCCCTGCGAGGTGTACTTCGCGTAGCCGACCTCAAGAGACCCGAAATCGATCGCGAAGGACGGCGGCGGCGACGTAATATCCACCGCCTCCTTGTCCTTGGTTCCGGGATCGTAATCAATCCTGAACAGGCGACCCGCGCGCGCGTCATACTTGATGACGTCGGCAAAATCGCCCATTTTCGTTACATTTAACCCAAACGCCATTTTGCGTTTCTCATCTTTTGCGCGCTGTTGACGACCGCGCGCGTCGCCGATGCGCCGGCCCTACGGGGACGGCGAATTCTTTCGGGAGCCGTGCCTCTTCCTCGGCGCGGCATCAGAATGTTCGGAATGCGGACCCGATGCCTGCGGTGTCCCGTGGTCTGCCGGGCGGCATTCCTCGTCGGGCATGGTCGGGGACGCCGTGCGCGGGACGCTGCCCTTGGCCGGCTGCCGATTGGCGGTAATCAGGCGATCGAGGCTCTCAATCGTCACGAAGTTCCTCGCGCCGATCTTGACCTTGTCGAGATCCGGGAGCAGCTCATAGAGCCGCGACCGGCTCAGATCGCCGAGATAGCGGCAGGCGTCAGGAATGCTGACCAATGCCGGCCGCATCGTGCCGATGGCCACCACCGTCCCTCGCACGCAGCTATCGGCCTTATTATCGGTCACGGTCTAATGCTCCACGTGTTGTGCACGTGGATATTATATAGTCCGGTGCTGTTTGAGATTCTTTGGAGTTATATTGGCTTTATATTGGACACGAATTGGACATAAACTGGACGTCTATTCATGTCCAACGTCGGCCCATATCTTTCCTGGCGGGGGTTCATTTCCCCACCGACCACTGAACTTTTTTCTCAGCCGGTGAATCTCGGCTTCCGCGCTGTGCGCCGGCTTCCCTTCACTGACGACGATTTTGGCTGCTGCATAGACCGATGCGGCCTTACCGGCAGCCAGCAGCGCCAGCATACCGCGCAATGCCTCCTCGTCGTCCCGCTGTCCTGAGCCGGGGTGGCGTCCTCCCCTCCTCTTCTTATTGCTCTGGCCGTTCGCCGCCATGGCTTCGTTGTGCTTTGCTTCCGCTGGATTGGTCGATTGTGTCGGCGGGGCGTCCGCCGGTTTGGCCATTGATGTCAAAGGGGTCGGCGGACCGCGGATCTCGAAATGCGCCGGCCATCGATAGCCGTGCTTCTCGATCCATTGCCGCGCCAGTTCTCTCGGCAGCCAGCACTGGCGCAGCACATTCAGGGGCGGAGGCGGGTCCGGCGGCAGATCCCGGCGCCTCCAGTCGCGCAGGGTCTTATTCATATAGGCGGCCTGCTCTGCGGCGATCTCGAATTGTGCTCGTGTCAGCCGGCGTCGCGGCGACCCGCCGTCCTCCGATACGTGCGGGTCAAGGTACAGCACCTTCGATCTGCCGCCGTGCTCGAACTCGCCGCTCGCGATTGCCCGGGCGAGCCGCTGCCATGCGAGGTCGCCTGCCCGATCTTCCTCGGCATGTCCGGCGGTCGTCGTCGAATGGGAGCACCACTCTATGATGTCGACACACGAGACCCACCGCTGCGCTGTGCGCTGCCGCTCGGCGAACCGCGTGATCCACCTTTGGCGCCATTGCCGGCGCCGGCTGATTACCTCGGACATGCGTGCTTCTGCCGGCGTCCTGCAGAGAGAGAATGGCGGACCCGGTGTAGTGCCGGATGTCAGGTGCCCCTTACCGCCGCGATGGCGATACTACCGCGCGTCGCCGATCGACACCACGTTCGACGGTTCGACAATGCCGAGCGTGCCGAAGGCGGCGCGCACCGTATCGGCGACATAGTTCGGCGCCAGATGCCCGTAGTGCTTTTCCACCATGCGCGTGTCGGCGTGCCCGAGCTGGGCGGCGATGACCGCGAGCGGCACGCCCTTCATCGCGAGCCGCGAGGCGTAGGTATGGTGCAGGGCGTGAAAATTTGCCGGCGGGTCGACCTGCGCGGCAGCGCATGCAGCGGCCAGCGGCCGATGCTGTTCCGATTTCGACCAAGGCTTGTCATTGGCGCGCACAAACAGGCGGGCGCTACCCGGCTTGCCGGCCGCTAGCGCGGCGAAGAAGTCGTGCCCTTCCTGCGTCAGCACGACATGGCGCGGCTTTCCGCCCTTGGAGCGCCGCACCCGCACCGTCCCGGCGTCCGGGTTGAAGTCGCCTACCGTCATCGCGGCCAGCTCGCCATAGCGGCAGCCGGTCAGCAGTGCGCCGGTCGCCAGCGCCCGGAAATCCGGCGGGCATGCATTGGTCAGCCGCCGGGCCTCGTCGTCCGACAGATACCGCAGACGGGCCGCATCCACTTCGCGGAAGGCGCGCACCGGTCGCCACGCCTCGTCGTCCGTGCATTTGCCTTCCCGGTAGGCGTGGTTGAGCGCCGCTTTCAGGATGGTCAGCACCCTGTTTGCGGCCGATCGCCGGCGGCGTATGGCCTCGTGATCGCCTTCGGGCGCGCGGTATTTTTGCGCCTCGCCCGCCTTGGTCCGCAACCGCGCCGGGGTCTCGGCGACCTTCTGGTGCCAGTTCTGTATGCGCCGCTTCGCCAGCTTGGCGATCGGCACGGCGCCCAGCTCGGGCAGGATCCAAGCCGCCGCGGACCAATCGAACCGGTCCACCGTCTTGCCGCCGCGGCGCAGATAGTCGGCCCGGTAATCGGCGATCGCGCGGGCAACGGTATAAGGCCCCTCCCCGTCATCGGCAGATGCTTCGCCGGCATCCTCGCGCGCCTTCTGCCGGAACCAGTCGCGCGCCCGCTCCTGCGCTTGGGCGAAGCTGTAGACGCTGCGGCCGTCCGCGTCGCGGGCGTCGTCGGCGGCGCCGAGCGATTCGTAATGCTGCTTGCCGGCCTCGTCGCGGAAACGGGCAATCCAGGTGCCGCCCTTCGCGCCCTTGCGATATCCGAGCGCGCACCCGGCCGCGATCACGGTCCAATAGGGCTCGCGCCGCTCGGTCAGCTTTGTACGAGCCGAGCGGGTGTCGATCTTCGCGTTGCGCACCGTGCGAGCCATGCCGCTTCCCTCGTCGTACGGAACCGATTTCTGTACGGAAAATATACGGAAAAGGTGTGGCTGGACAAGGGTAGAAGCGCATGGATATAGAATATCACTATATCAATGGTCTGTGTTGTCCATAGGTATCTATCGGAGGCAGAAATTCAACCATTTGCCTCTCTCTCACGGCGGCAACACCGGTTCGAATCCGGTAGGGGACGCCAGTTATTCAATGGTTTAAAAAGACATAGCGGGCCGTACGGAAGCCGCAATACAGCCCTACGCCCGGTCGGGATTGTCCCCCGGGATCGGGCGCACCGCATCGTCGATCCTGGCCATCACCTCTGAGGACAGCGACCCAGCCTCGGCTGCGGCAACGCACTCGGCGAGTTCGTGCCGGTCCTTGACGCCTAAGACCAGGGTGTCGACGGCGAGCGATAATGCGTAGCGATGCGCCAGGGCGGCGGGGCTCATCCCGAGTTCGCCGGCGAGGCGGCGGAAGCCGGCGGCGCGCGCGTAGTCGCACATCTCGGGGTGGTCCGCAGGCAGCGGCCGGTCGACGGCGCTGGTCAACGCGCCGGCCTGAACTGCCCGGATGCCCATGACGCCGACATCGTTCGCGCGCGCCGCGGCCATCACGGCGCGCGGCTTGGCCGGCCCGTCGAAGAATTTCAGCCCGCCTGGTGAATCGAGCAGGTTGGCGATGCATTGCACCGCTGCCGGCGCCGGGCGCTCGCCGAGCAGGCGGATGATCGTGTCCGGGTGGCCGATGCCGGTGAGACCCCAGGCGCCGATCAATCCCTCCGCAACGAGGCGCTCGAAAGCCGGCCGGACATGCTCGACAAAGGTGACGTAGAGGGTCATGCGCGCGGCGGCGTCCGGCCGGCGTTCCCGGTGGCTGGCATCAGGCACCACATTCGAGTGCAGAAAGAAGAGGTCGAGGCGGGCGAGCCGCAGCCGCCGCAAGCTGTCCTCGATCGACCGCCGCAGGATGCCCTCGATCTCCGCCGCCGGCGGCTCGCCGAGATTGCACTTGCTGGTGACGCGCACCCCGGCCGGCAATTTTCCGGCAAAGGCTTCGCCGACGACCTCTTCGGCCCTGCCGTCGCCATAGCGCGGCGCAAGGTCAAAGAGATTGACCCCTGCCGCGACGGCGGCATGCACCGTCGCGACGCATTCCTCGAAACTCGTCGGCCCCCACAGCATGCCAAGCCCGCCGCCGCCCAGCGTCAGTGTCGATACCGCGGGAAGCTTGCCAAATCGATGCAGGTCCACGACGCGCACTCCGGGTCGAAACGTGACGCCGCGATCCTCGGCACCCGCCGGCGGAACGTCAATATCGGCGTTTCGCGAGCGCGCTGCGCCGGCCCGGGCGGCGCTCCCATGCCGTCTGCGCGGGGATCGGCTGTGATCATCGCGTGTCGGGACGCGCCGCCGATCGGGCACAATGCGCGGTCTTGCACATGCCTCGTGTCCAATTCGCGGAGCGGATGATGAGTTTACGCAGCAGCCCGCGCGAGGCGCGGCTGATCCTGATTGGCGCCGCGTTGCTGCTGAGCCTCGGGATGGGGATCCGCCAGAGTCTTGGCCTGCTGTTGACGCCGGTGACGCGGGATCTCGCCCTGACGGCAGCCGATTTCACCCTCGCGATTGCCGTGCAGAACATTGTCTGGGGCTTGTCACAAGCGCTGGTCGGCGCCCTTGCCGACCGCTTCGGCCTGCGCATTACGATGATGGCGGGTGCGGCGATTTATGTCGTCGGCCTCAGCGTGATGGCCTGCGCCGGAGGCGCTTTGGCGCTCGTCGTTTCCGGCGCCTTGATCGGCGTCGCCCTGTCCTGCACTGCCTCCTCGCTGGCCCTGACCGCCTGCGCCCGTGCGGTCTCCGAGGAACGGCGCAGCAAGGTGCTGGGCCTCGTCACCGCCGCAGGATCGCTCGGCACGCTGCTGGTGCCGCTGACCACGCAGACCATTCTCAAGCACCAAGCTTGGCAATTCGGCGTGCTGTTCTTTCTCGTCCTGGCCCTGGCGATGCTGCCCGCGTCCTTCGGTGCCGGCGGCGCCGACCGGATCCCGGCCTTCGCGGGGGCGCGGCTGTCGATGCGCGCAGCGATCGGCGAGGCGATGCGGCATCGCCGCTTTCTGGTCATGTCGGGTGCCTATTTCGTGTGCGGTCTCAACCTCGTGTTCCTGACCACGCACCTGCCGACCTATCTGGCAATCTGCGGTCAGGACCCGATGCTGAGCGCCGAGGCCCTCTCGGTGATCGGCGGCATGAACTGCGTCGGCTCGCTATTGGCCGGCTGGCTCGGCGGTCGATATCCGAAACACATCCTGCTGGGCCTGCTCTACATCCTGCGCGCCTTTGTATTTACGGCCTATTTTGTGATGCCGCCGACGCCGACGAACACATTGTTGTTCGCGGCGGCGATGGGCATGCTGTGGCTCGGCGTGGCGCCGCTCATTAGCGGTCTCGTCGCCGAGATGTTCGGTACCCGCTACATGGCCACCCTGCTCGGCATCGCCTTTGTCATGCATCAGGTCGGATCCTCGCTCGGCGCCTGGGGCGGCGGGCTGATCTTCGATATGACCGGGTCCTATGATCACGCCTGGAAGATCGGCGTTCTGATCGGCTTCACCGCCGGGGTCGTCCAGATCCTTGCCGGCGGTCCGGCCCGCCGCAGCGACCGCCCGCGCGAAGTCCGCCTCGTCGAAGCCTAACTGCCGCCGCCCGGCCCGACGGCGCCGATGGCAAACCAAGCCTCGCCGCCCTATATTCCCGCGATGGGAGTTTTGCCCATCCTTGCGGAGCGCGGTCATGGCGGACGGGACATCCAAGGTCGTTCCAGCGGCCCCTGCGGAGGCGCTGACCCCGGCGGGGATCAACCATCTGGTGATAAATGTGCGCGACATCGAGGAGTCGCATCGCTTCTGGACCGAGATCCTCGGCTTCAAGCAGGTCGGTGTGTCGCGCCGGCCGGGTCGCAAGATGCGCTTTTACAGCGGCGACCACGGCGGCCGCATGAACCATCACGACATCGCATTGGTCGAGAACCCGAACCTTCCGGCGCCGCCCGCGGAATGGGCGATGTTCGGCATGCCGGTCGCGATCAACCACATTGCCATTACGATGCCGAACCGTGAGGCTTGGCTAAAGCAATTGGCCTTCTTTCGCGAGAAGGGGGTCAAATTCCATCGCCGCGTCGATCACGGCATGACGCACAGCCTCTACATCAGCGACCCCAACGGGTACGGCGTCGAGGTGCTGTACGAACTGCCGCGCGAGGTCTGGGAAGACGATATCCAGGGCGCGCTCGATCACGCCGAGCCCCTGCCGACCGAGGGCGAGGAGGCGCTGCTCGACAATACGGACTACCCGACCTTTGGCAAAACCAAGGAGCCGGCTGCGCCTTGAACCAGCCGCCATCGACCGGATCTGGTTGACGGCACTGCGCTGCATCACCCCCCATCCAGACCTCCTCCCAGATGAGGGAAGGTTTGGGAGGGGGTGAGCCGCACCGCTATCCTGACATGGCCTCCCCGCAACGTATTATCGCCTCGCTTTCGCAATTTGCGCAGAGCGAAGGGGACGAAGGGCCGCTCTCGCGACAGCTACGGCACCGCGGCCTGCGTCATCGCCGCAGGCCCGGCGCCGGCGTAGGGAGCGGCGATCTCCGATTGCGCCAGCCGAAACCCGCCGTAATCGTCTCTGGCCTCGTCGGCGTCGTGGTTGAACGACAGGCCCGCCAGGCGGCCGCCTTGCCTGATGTTCCAGTCATTGTAGTTGAGTGAGCCCGCCCACGCGATCGAGTTCGACAGCCAGCTGTACTGCGCCAGCCCCGCCTGCCGCACCGCCTCGCAAACCGTGCCGGAACCGTAGACGCCGACCTTGTACTCCGCTGCGCCGCCGCTCGCCGCGGCGAGACCCGCGGCAATGCCGCGGAAGTACTGGTCGATCGGGTCGAGCGCCTGCGCGTCAAAGTCGATAGCGAAATAGATGGCGCTGCCGGCCGGCTGACCGACCGCTTTCGCCTGACGATAGGCAATGATCGCATCGTCATAGCCGGCGGAATAGGAAAAATATGCCGGGTCCGGGGAATGCGGCTCCCAGACGGCGACAATCTTCAGACCCAGCGACGACAGCCGTTGAGCCTCGCTCGGCGAAAGCGCCGGCCAGCGCGACGCCGGGTCGCGATAATAGCGGGCGACAAAGGCGATCGGGCTGTCTTTGAGCTCATTCAGCACATCGCTGGCGTCGGTCGGCAAATCGACCCCTTGTGCCGGTCCGATACCGCGCGGCTGTGCGACGGCCAGGGTCGGGTCGAGGGTCGGGACCGGTCTCGGCAGGTTATGGCATGCTGCCAAGACCAGCGCCGGAAGGATCGGTATCAACTTTGCTGCCTTCAAGGTTCTTGCTCCGCGCCCAACGGACTGTCAGGGGGCGATCTGGGCTTGCGTTCCCGTGAGCGCGGCCGAAAAACTCCGCCGGAGAGAAGTGGCCGCTGATGCAGCCTGTCTCCCCAACGGCTGATCGCAGCGCCGCCCCGTGAAGCGATCTATGACGGAAGAGAGTCTCTGTTTGGTTAAGACGAGGACCTGCCGCTCTTCGCGAGTCGTCGCGACCTGCCGCCTCTTGCCGCCCCTGGGGCGCCGCACCCGCAATGCGCCGGGCGCCGCCGTCCGGCACCGCGCATCCGGTCATCGCCGGCGATCGCGGGCGCGCTGCTGATCCGCGGCGAATTACCCGCGCAGCTGCCGAATCAGATTGGCCAAGCGGTCCAGCACCGGCATGACTTCGTCAGCCTTGGCGGGAGGCACCGGAAAGTTCACCCGGGCGACGCCCTGATCGCGATAGCGCTTCAAGAGATCCGGGTCTTCCGGCGCGCCGCCCAAGGTGACGGACAGGGATTGCGGATCGCGGCCGGCCTCTTCGGCCATCCGGCGGAAGCGCGGCAGATAGTCCAGAGGATCGCCGTATCGGGCGCCCCCAGCGAGCGGGATCCAGCCGTCGCCATAGCGGATCGCCCGGCGCGCGGCCCACGGAAACGCGCCCCCGACGATGACCGGCGGGTGCGGCTTCTGCATCGGCTTTGGCCAAGTCATCATCGGCGGAAAATCGACGATGTCGCCATGGTATTCTGGCTTGTCCTTGGTCCAGATCTCCTTCATGGCCGCGACCTGCTCGCGCATCTTCTTGAATCGGGTCGCGTAGGCCGTGCCGTGATCTTCCATTTCCTCGGCGTTCCAGCCGCCGCCGATGCCGAACAGGAAGCGCCCGCTGGAAATCTGATCGATGGAGGCAACAAGCTTGGCCGTCTGGATCGTATCGCGCTGGATCACCAGGCAGACGCCGGTGCCGATTTTGAGCCGTTTGGTCGCGACCGCGGCTGCGCTCAATGTGACAAAGGGGTCCATCACGTCGTAATAGCGCTTTGCCAACTCGCCGCCGCCCGGCGCGGGAGAGCGGCGCGAGACCGGGATGTGTGAGTGCTCGGCAGCCCAGAGCGAATCGAAGCCCCGCTCCTCCAGCGCCACGGCAAGCTCGGCCGGCGCGATCGAATAATCGGTGAAGAAAATGGACGCGCCGAATTCCATGAGCCGTCCCCGCCGCTGATGTTCGGCGGCGATAATACGCAGCCGGCGCATCGAATAAAAGGGGAGTACCGGCCTTGCCTCTCAACCTTCCATCTTCTGCGGCGCCGGGCAATCTTGCGCTGGAGCGCTTGCCGGAGCGATTCGGGGCGCGGCCGCGAAACGCCTCCGGCGCGGCGTCGCGCCCGTCCCCGCGCCGTGTTATCCTTTCCCGGCAAAATTGCGAGGACGCCATAATCCATCATCTTTCCATCGCTGCGCGCAATCCGCAGCATGTCGCCGGAGTCTTGGCCGAATTGATGGGCGGTGCCGCGGTTCCGTTTCCGCCCAATCCGGGAAGCTTCTTTGCATTGCAGCTCGATGAGCACGGATCGGGCGTCGAGGTCTATCCGGCGGGGACCGAACTTCAGCCGGGCGGCAGCACCGGCGGGAGCTTTGTCAAGAAGCCGGGGGCCGAGCGCGGCTACGGCCCCACCCATTTCGCGCTCAGCGTCGCCACCGATGCGGACGCCGTCGAGGCCATTGCACGCCGCGAAGGCTGGCAGTGCTTTCGCTGCGACCGCGGCCCCTTCCATGTGATCGAGGTGTGGGTCGAGAACGAATCAATGGTCGAAATCCTGCCGCCCGAGTTCGCGCGCGAATACCTGGCGTTCACCCGCCCCGACAAGATGGCGGCGGCGGGGCCGGCAACGTCCCGCCACCGCCCGGGATGATGTCTCGGGCTGCCGCCCTTCTCATTCGAGCGTCCGCGGATCCGCGACGGCGGCGGTGAGGTGCCGGGTCGGTTGCGGCGTCGCGGTCATCACGCTCATCCTCTCTGGCGCCGCGAAGCGGCGCTAGGCTCCTTGCGGGACGATCGCCGCCATCCCCGCCTTGAGCGCACAAAAACCGCGACCCCTCCGCGGTCATCAGGTGCAAGGTCGTGGCGCCGTCGCGGTGCGGCGCCACTCTCGCGACGGCCCCTCGCGAGCGGTTGCGGGCGCCTCCGGAATGCGTTCGTGCACCATCGTCAGCCTAGCGAACTCGACTTCGAGGTCGAGGAGGGCGATCATTTTTCCTCGGCTTGCGCGCCGTTGCCATACTCGAGACTCTCGGGCATGGCGCCCGCGCCGCGGTCGGCTGCGCTGTCCGCCGCCGAACCGAAGCGGGCAGAGAAGCCGCAATCGGGCAGGAGCTTCACAAGTCGCAGATCCCTCCCGTTTGTGCTAAAGGTTCAATTAATGCTAGAATGAACGAGAGCTGTACGACGAATTTGCTTTAGCTACCCGAGGAGTCGACCAGCCTCGGCGCTTCGCGGTGAGAACACGGCTGGGGAGCAGAATGGGGATGCGGATTCCGGCAAGTCTGCGCGACCCCGATCGGCCGCATTGGCGCGACCTCCTTATCGCGCTTCCGGCGATTGCCGCTCACAGCCGTTCGATCTCGACAATAGCAAAGCAAATTTGCTGGCAATTTCCCCAAGACCGAATAACGAACTGGTTGATCTTCACTAAAGAAACTTTCTGTACTCGGGAGATGACGAAACCTTTTGAGAAAAATGTTCAGCTTGTCTGAAATTCGTACCGAGGATAGAAAGGAGACATCGATGCTGCGGCAGCGGTCTCCCGCGGCGGCCTCGTGCAATCCTTCGTCATGCCAGTCTCGACCTTGGTCCTCCCAAAGGCGGGCGTTCAGGGACGGCGACGAACCCGATCACCTGCCGGGCGGAGCGTTTCGATTGGCCAAGGAGAGCGCACACGAACGGCAAGAAACCGACAGAGAAGAGGGATGGAAATGAACAGCACATCACAATTCGCTGCCGCCGGCAGTAGATCCTCTCCGGGGTTCCGCTGGCTTCAGCTGATCCTCGGCATCATCTGCATGGCTTCGGTGGCCAATTTGCAGTATGGTTGGACACTCTTCGTATTGCCAATCCAGCATCAATTCGGATGGAGCAAGGCGGAGATCCAGGTCGCCTTCACAATCTTCATTCTTTGCGAAACCTGGCTGGTCCCCTTCGAAGGCTGGATCGTCGATCGCATCGGGCCGCGCTGGATGGTGCTCGCCGGCGGCGTCGGCACCTTCCTCGCCTGGTTTATCGATTCGCGAGCCTCCTCTCTGGGGATGCTGTATGTCGGCGGGGCGATCGCCGGTTTTGCCGGGGGCGCGGTCTACGGCACCTGCGTCGGCAACGCGCTCAAATGGTTTCCCGACAAGCGCGGTCTGTGCGGGGGGCTGACCGCAGCGGGGTTCGGCGCGGGCGCGGCGGTCACGATCGCGCCGATCCGGGCGATGATCCAATCGAGCGGCTATCAGCACACCTTCCTCGTCTTCGCGATTATCTACGGCGCGATCATCGTCGTCGTGTCCAACTTCATCCGGGCGCCGCGGCGCGAAGAGATGCCGCCGATGGAAAAGATCAAGACCCGGCAGGGCACCGAGGACGACGTGCCGCCGCAGCGGGCGGTGCGCTCGCCGATCTTCTGGATCATGTATCTGATGTTCTTTCTGGTGGCGGCGGGCGGTCTGATGTCGGCGGCGCAGCTCTCGCCGATCGCGCATGAACGCGGCATCGCCAATTCGCTGGTGACGTTCTTCGGCATCACCTCGCCGGCGATCGTCGTCGCGCTGACTGCTCACAGCATCACCAACGGCGTCGGGCGGCCGCTCAACGGCTGGATCTCCGACCACATCGGCCGCGCCAACATGATGGGCATCGCCTTCGGCATCGAGGCGATCTGCATCGCGGCTTTCGGCTTCTTCGGAACGACCGCGGTCTCGTTCATCATCACCGACGCCCTGGTGTTCCTGTTCTGGGGCGACATCTTCAGCCTGTTTGCGGCGACGGTGGGCGACGCGTTCGGCCGCCAATACGTGACCGTCAATTACGGCATCATGTACACCGCCAAGGGCGTCGCCTCATTGCTCGTGCCGCTCGGCAACCTGCTGACCCATTGGACCGGGAGCTGGCATGCGGTCTACAGCGTCGGCTGCGCGATGAACGTGGCCGCGGCGCTCTTAGGTTTCTTTGTGCTGCGGCCGGTCATCAATGCGCGGCTCAAGAAGGCTACTGAGCTTGCCCCGACCCTGCCGTCAGGGGCGGCCGTCTCACGGCAGAGCTGAGCAGGTTTAATCCCTTTCCTCTTTCCGCCCAGCGCGGGAAGAGGAAAGGACCCGCACCGCGGCCGTGGCCGCGCCCACCGCGGTCATGCCGGCGAGGAGGGCGGCGCCAACCAGCAGGGGCCGGTTCTGACCCTGCCAGCCGCCGCGGATTGTGCTCCCCTCTGGCACCGGCTGAAACAGATTGCCCTCAGTCACCGGCGCGGCGGCGGCCCGGTGCAGATACAGTTCGAGAAACCGCGCGGTGGTCCAGCCGGTGATCCCGGGAGCGAGCGCGTGGGCGAGCCGCGCCAGGCGCGCCGGCATCCCGACCGCGACCGTCGGCCGCGGCCGCAAGACGAGGCGAAACATCGCGTCGGCCACCCTTTGCGGATCATAGACCGGCGGGGCCGGCTGCAAGGCGCGGCCGGTGTAATTGGCTCCATGCGCGATCCCGGGCGTGTCGAGAAACGACGGGAACAAGTCGCAGACATGAATGTCGGGCCAGCTCCCCAGCTCTGCCCGCAGGCTCTCGGAAAACCCGCGCAATCCGAATTTGCTGGTGGCATAAGCAGCGGCGTAGGGCGCCGCCGCCCAGGCTCCGAGTGAGAGCGTATTGATCAGGACGCCGCGGCGCTCGGCAAAAAACTGCGGCAGGACGGCATGAGCGCCGTTCATCGCGCCCAGCAGATTGGTCTCGATGACGCGGCGATGCGCCGCGATCGGCGTCTCACCGTAAGATCCGACCGCGCCGACCCCGGCATTGTTGATCCACACCCGGATCGGGCCGAGACGCGCCGCCGCGGTGTCGGCGAGCCGCCGCATCGCCTCGCTGTCGCCGACATCGGTCGGCACGGCGATCGCCTGCGCGCCCAATGCTTCGCATTCAGCGGCGAGCCGCTCCAGCAGTTCCATCCGCCGTGCGGCCAGGGCGAGGCGCGCCCCCTGGCGTGCGAAGGTCAGCGCGGCGGCGCGTCCGACGCCGCTCGACGCGCCGGTGATGACGACGGCGCTGTCGCGCAGACCGGGCATCGCGCCCGTTCAGCCGGCTGTTTTCACGGGGCAAAGACGGTGCGCAGGCAATTGTCCTCCTTGTTCTTGAAGAGCGCATATCCGCGCGGGCCGTCGTCGAGCGGCAGGCGGTGCGTCAACAGATAGCTCGGGTCCAGTTCGCCGCGCCGGATATGGCCGAACAGCCGCTCCACATAATTCTGGCCGGGCTGTTGTCCCATGCGCAGGGTCAGTCCCTTGTTCATCGCCACGCCGATCGGGAATTTGTCGACGAGGCCGCCATAGACGCCGATGATCGACACCGTACCGCCTTTGCGGCATGCGACAAAAGCCTGGCGCAGTACGTGCGGGCGCTCGCTGTGCAGGCGCAAATACTGTTTGGTGCGATCGTAGACGTCCTCGATGCCGGTGGCGTCCGCCTCCATGCCGACCGCGTCGATGCAGGCATCGGGTCCGCGCCCGCCGGTCATCTCGTCGAGCGCGTCGAGCACGTTGACCTGCTCATAATTGAGCACCTCGGCGCCGGCGCGCTCTCTTGCCTTGTCGAGCCGATCCGGAAAGCGGTCGATGGCGATGACGCGCTCCGCCCCCAACAGATAGGCGCTCTTGATCGCCATCTGGCCGACCCCGCCGCAGCCCCAGACCGCGACGATGTCGCCCGGCCGGATGCCGCAGAGATCGGCCGCATAGAACCCGGTCGGCGCCGCGTCCGAAACGAACACCGCCTTTTCGTCGGGAATGTCGTACGGCACCTTGAATGCGGTATGGTCGGCATAGGGCACGCGGACATATTCGGCGTGACTGCCGGCATAGCCGCCAAAGGCATGCGAATAGCCGAAGATGCCGGCAGTCACCTTGCCGTAGACCGCCTCCTGCGGCTGGCGGTTGGGATTGGAGTTGTCGCACAGCGACCATAGCGCGTGCTCGCAGAACCAGCAGCGCCCGCAGCCGATGATCGATACGGCGATGACCCGGTCGCCCTTGTTCAGGGTGCGGACGCCGCCGCCGGTCTCGACGATCTCGCCGAGGAATTCATGGCCGATGATGTCGCCGGCCCGCATCGTCGGCACATAGCCGTCGAGCAAATGGAGATCCGAGCCGCAGACGGACGACAGTCTGACGCGGACAAGCGCATCGCCTGGATCGAGGATTTTCGGCTCCGCGACGGTCTCGACCCTGAGGTCGTTGACGCCGTTCCAGCACAGCGCCTTCATGGGATCGCCTCCTGGCGACGACGCCCGCCGGCGGGCTGGGGCGTGATGGTCGGGACCTCGCCGGTCTCCAGTTTCTGCTTGAAGCGGCGCAGCCCGTCGCGCAATTGCTTGCCGGGCTCCTCGCCGGACAGCCAGGCGACGGCGCGCCCCACTTTGCCGGCGGGCGCGCGGAACGACATCGCGACATGGATTTCGGTGCCCCTGTCGCCCGGCGCCGGCACAAAGCGGACGCTTCCCTCGCTGGCAATGTCGGCGTCGTCGACGGAGCGCCAGGCGAGCAGCTCGTTCTCGCGTTCCTCGACAAGTTCGGCGTCCCATTCCACGGCCGCGCCGCCGGGGCCGCGCACGGTCCAATGCCAGCGCCGCTCACCGGCTGGCCGGATCTCGAGGATGTGCGGCATCAATGTCGCGAGATTGGCGAAGTCGCGCCAGAAGGCATAGAGCACCTCGCGCGGGCGGTTGACCGTGACGGCGCGCTTGAGTTCGCTCGTTCCCTGCGGCAACGCGCGCAGCAGGCTCCGCCCCGAGCGACGCAGCCGATCGAGCGGCTCCGGCTTGGTCAGCGCGCTCGCCGCGCCCCAGGCGGCGAGCGCGGCCCCGCCGAGGGTCGCGATC
>DATFCQ010000439.1:0-6360 GCA_035252905.1 Allostellaceae bacterium
AGATCGGTTTGGTAGCGTACCGCGGGGCGGCTATAGTATTGGCGGGTGGTCGGGGTCCACATATGACGCTCCAAGCTGGCTGGTAACCGCTTGGAACCATATCACCTTGGCCACTCACCTTCCTTTCGAAACGGGCTCTGACGCGGACGGAGCGGCTCCCACCGGCACGAGCCGCTTTCATGGCCGGTGGGGCGCAGCGCCCCGGGACCGCCAAGTGCGCCGAGCAGGCGCTTGCCGGGCTGCCGCGGCGCCCAGATCGGGGTGTCTCCGAGCCGTGTCGGCACGCAGGGCAGGCGGATGGCCTCGGCGTGCCGCGTCCAGAACCGCCGCTGCAGGTTCTGCGCCGCATTGATGTCGGCATCGATGCGTACCAAGCCCCCGTCGCGGCGCAAGCAAACGAACACCTCGCCGCCCTCCTCCGGCACCAGGTCGCCCGGCCGGCAAGCTGTGAGGTCGATGCCTGCCTCACCCAGGCGATCGGCTAGACCAGGATCCGCGAGGTCCGTTGCCGCGAGCACGCGGCAGCGCAGCCCCGGAGTCTGGCTGCGCGCATGGTATCGGCTGGAGAACGCCGCCCCGGTCGCCACGACCGCCAGGCCGTATATCGCGCCCTGCATCTCCACCTCCAACGGGATGCTCCGGTGCGCCCAGCGCATCAGCTGCGAGTTCTCCCGCCGCGGCCGGTCGGTGCGCATCCGGTAGCGCGACAGATCCTCGAACAGCACCGCGTCGCAGGGCGGGAAGCGCTGCTCCCATCGCCCCGCCTTGTCGCGCACGAAGCCCAGCGCCGCGCGCACAATCAGATCGGCCCCGGTCTTCAGCCGGTCCCCCTTGATGTGGTCGAGATGCGCGAGCAGCCCTGCCGCGAAGATGCCGCGCCCGGCCCGGTCGAGCCGCCGCACCTCGCCGCTGGCGCGCCCCAACAAGCTCCAGGACTGCAGAGTGCGCCGCACATTGGTCAGGTGCTCGATCGCCCACATCGACTTGCCCAGGTAGCGGAAGCTCTGCCGCTCGCGTCCCGAGCGACGCCAGGCGTGAATGACCGGCCCCATTTCTCGCCGAAACGCGCTCAGCGCGGCTGCGACCGCGCCGTCCCACACCGGCTGCGGCGCCTCGGCCTGCGCGACCAGGCCGGCGTGCAACCGGTCTAGGAAGGGGTACAGCTCGCCCTCGCGGATCGCCTCCTCAAGCGCCGCGAGTGCGGCGGACCGCTCCGCTGTCACGCCCGTCAACCGCATGATCCGGCGATACACGCCGAAGGCGCGGCGCACCCGCCGCATTGCCTCCCGCTGCTCTCGCCGCCAAGCTTCGCCCTCGCGCGAGGGAGCCTCCCCGGGCAGGTCCAAGCGGGAGGATCGTTCGTGGATAGCCCACATCGGCGCTGCGCTGACGTGCAAGGGAAAGGCAAAGGATCCCATCCCGGCCGGCTGCTGGTCGAAGAGGCGGAACACCGAACAGGCTGCGAAGGTGCGCACTCCCAGATCGACAGCAAGCACGCGGGCACCCGCATGCACTGTCTCCTCCGCCTTCGTCGTCTTGCCCAGCGCCGCCGCGAAGTGGCGGGTGAAGCGCGCATGATCGGTCTTCCACCCCTCGGGCAGCGCCCGGTCGAGGTCGAGCGCCAGCTTCAGCCATACCGGCCCAATATCGCCGCCCGCGACCTGTGCCGGGTCGCGCCGCGAGAGGTGGTCGCGGTCGAGCAGCAGGTCGGCGCTGCCAAGTGTGGCTGTGAACTGCTCCCTTGCGCCATTCGTGAAGGCGATCTCGGCCTTCTTGCCCCTGTGGCCGAACTGTGAGGGGTGGAACTGCGTAGAAGGCGCGAGGCGGAAGATCTGCCGGACGTCCTCCAGCTTGTCGTCTCCGCGCCGGCGTAGCAGGCACAGCTCCGCCTCGAGCGTCCCGTTGGCGGCGGGGCGGAGCCGATAGGGGCGCAAATTGGTGTCGCCCTCGGCCGACCACTGTACCGCCCGCGGGTGCAGCCGCGGCTCGGGCAGGGTCATCATCGCCGTTTCGTGCGAACGATCGATCAGCGCTTGCAGGCCGTTCAGTGTCGCAGCGATGCCGGCCACATCCACCTTATCGCGCCACAGACGATGCTGTTCCGGTTCCGCCAACCACCGGAACACATCCGGATCTCCGAATCGCCCGCGCTTGCGCGTCTGGTGGTCGGCCGCGATTGCTCGGAGCGCCTCGGGCATGGAGGAACTCTTGCGCCAAGCCTGCCGCAGATCGTCCCAGCCGCGCAGCTGCCGGCGGTGCAGGGTATAGCGCGCCGGACCGAGCCCGAGCCCGCTCAGCGCCTCGCTTCGGGCCGCTTCGTAACCCCGCACGTGCTCAATCAGGACTTCGACCTCGGGCGTCACCACCCGCGCCCGAAACGCCCGCAACATCTCGCGCCGGGCCTCGTGCTGCTCCGCCGCCCGCCGCACCCAAGCCTGCCACGACAGGAGGTGCGAGACGGCCAGGCGGAATGCCAACCTGTCCCAGGGCGTCACGCCCTCGCTCGACCCGGCCATACGAGGCGGAAAGTAGGGCTTGAACAGCGGCAGCAGGTACAGCTCCCGCAGCCGTAACACGGCGGCCTCCGGCCCCTCGGCCGAGGCCGTGGCGAGGGCCTTCAGCTTCTCGCGGAAGTGCTGCGGCCACTCGGGTTTGCCCTCGCGGGCGGCCCTGACCCAGGCGGGCGGGCTGCCGGTGTCGCTGCGCCAGTCCCGCGAGGCGTCGGAGGCGAACCAAGCATTGGCGGCATCGAGCAGCTGCGGGTCATCGTCCGCCATTGTCAGCCAGTTCGGGCGCGGCCGGTCGAGCTTGTCGGCGGCGGCCCCGAAGCCTTTGCTGCGGGGGTCGCACAAGGGGCTCAGAAAGGCGTTCGCCGCCTGGGCGGAAGCCTCGCCAGTCTCGTCAGGGGCGATATGCGCATAGAGACGCTGCAATGCCGTAAGCACGTCCTGATCCGACCCGAGCGAGGCATTAGCCGATCCCGCCCGCGCCAGATTCGCCCGTTGCGCCTCTCGGGCTAGGGCAAGCGCTTGTCGCTCTACCTCGGCCTGCGGCACCTGCCGGCGCTCGTTCTGGGAGGTGTCATCGGCCCGCAGCTCATAAAGCAGGCCGCGCAGAGGGAGCAGCCGCTCCTCGTAGTACCGGGTCGCGGCGTTGACCGCCGCGTGGGTGTCCCAGAGGGACTGCCGAAGATCGACCCCCGTCACGCCACGCGGGACGATGAGCTTGAGGTTGATGGAACGGACCGGCATCAACACCCCCGCCGCTGTAATGAGGTCAGTGTTGCGCCCCGGCTCCTACCTGGAGCGGCGTTCCTCCGCACAGGCGCCCGCCGGCGCGCCTTGTAGGCGGATGGTGCATAAGGGGCCTTCTGGAAAATTACTGACTTTTACGAAATAACCAACACCACGCCCTGCGCCAACCGTTAGCTGATGTCCATACGTGGTGAATCCATAATGGCCAACTTATGGAGGCAATTTGCGAAGGTGGGCGACTGCCGCCTTTAGCTCTCTCTTATCCTTCAATGCTTGGTCTAGCAGGTCTGCCAGTTCGACCAGAATTATTCGGATGTGGGTTGCCAAATCTAGACAGATCTCGTCGCTGTGATTGTGTAATCCTTTGCTTAAAGCGGTATGTAATAATGTCAAAGGATTTTGTCCATCTATCAGAAGGCTTTGAGGAATCGCGGTTTTGACGCCGCTAATTGCCTTGCTGAACTGCCGTTCGGTTTGCGCTGCCTGAAGCATGGCAATGGTTTCGGCTGACGCAGGAATTGATTGAGCCACTTTTATTATCTCCTTAAGAATTCTGTTCTTCTGGTTTTCAACAACTCTCCTTTAATATCCAAATGCACCAATTCCCAGCCCTTGATTTTCGCACTTTCTGCCTTTTAAGAACAAATCCCTATCTGGCCCCAGGAGAGAGATTAGCCGCGCGGGTGTCGGCGGGCCGAAAGTTGGGAATTCCCCGATTTTATAGCAATAAAAGATAAAAGAGTGGAGCGACTCTCCAGGTTTTACCAATGTCTCTATAGAAAAAATTTTTGCAGTTGTTTGACAATTGGCACATCTATAAGTGATATACTCAAAATCCCATTGTGTAGAAGCAGACTTTCGGTAGTCATCGTCAGATGGCCGAAAAAACCTCTGGCCATTACATATATCTTAGGAACAATGTATTTTTATATCTGGAACAGTATAATATATGCATTTAAGATATTCGAGGTTGTCCCGTCGTTTTCCTACATCAACGGTATTAACTCTGGCAATTACCTGTCTAGCCTGTGCTGGCGACACGCTCTCCAAAAATTCCGCGAACTGGACAGGAGGTAATGTCGGTGCCGGGAGGGATATGGATACGGGGTACTGCTCGTCGCTCATGCAGCCCTTGTTACACGGCGAATGGTTGATGCGCCAACGTTATAGCTATGTGACAGTTCTTGCAGCGTCGCGCCCTGTGCACGCCGCCGGGTGGCCTCCTTCTGCTGTGCCGGGGGAGGGAGGGGGTGCCTCATGTAATGCCCTTGTGAGGCTATCCGCATTCCCTGAGACCCGGCGCGGACGGGCTCGGCAAGCCCATTGCCAACGTCGGGCTGGACGGCGAGATCACCGGCGATCCGCGGCACGATCGGCATGAGCAGGCGCCCCCGGCCGCGCGCGGCGGGTGTTGTGATCGACCCCCGGCCCTCAACCACCGAAAATTGATAACCGAGTAGGCGGCACGGCGAGCCGTTAAACCCGCCCGCGGTATGCTCGGCAGATGGACTGCCCGAAACCCGAAAACCCGCTCGCGATGCGCCTCGGCCAGTTCGGCCTCTGCTGTTCGAGCCGCCCGCTCGCGTCCGATCCTCCAGCCCAGCAAGCCCTTAACCACCACTGTATGAGACTTCCGTCCGAATTCTTGCCATAGCCCTGCGACGCTGTGGCGAGATCGAACAGCAAGCCGGCGCGAGAAAAGCTGCGCCCTAAAGCTGGCCAAACCGATGAGCTTCCCGAAGGCGCTCGCGCCGAAGATGATCGATCAGATGGCGATTACGGAAGTGATCGACCGGATCGAGTCGCTGAACAAGGGTATCGCCAAGTTCTGGTCGAAGAGCAACGGATGGGCTCCCGTCGCGGCCGCCGGCCTGCTCGGCAAGTCGCGCCTGGATTGGCAAGCCTCGTTGTCGGGATCGCTACGGCTGTGGGTTCGCGACCCAGCCGATGCGCTCACCCCGGCCGAACTGATCCTGGCATGGGCCAATCTGGGCAGCCTGATCGAAGGCACGATCAAGACGCTCTTGTCGGTCTGGTACGAGACCTACAAGGGCGATATCGAGAATCTCAAGGAGGCGAATGCCTACGATTACAGCAAGCAGGCAGCCCATTCGCCAGACGGTCTCGGGCTCGAGAAGCTGCGCGTCTATTGCAAGGCGAGAGGGCTGTTTGGTGCCGATAGCGACGCGCTCGTCGAACTCGTCCAGCAACGCCGTAACGCGATCCATGCTTTCAAGGATCGATCGATCGGCAACGGTCTCGAATTCCAGAACGCTGTGCGCGGCTATCTGGCGCTACTTCGGAATGTAAACGCCAGGCTTCCCTATCCTGACGACATCTACGCGCCGCGCGAGCGATAGGCGGCCCTGGTGCCGGCGTTCGGGGGGCGGGTCGACGGATTGCATGGGGCCTCTCAAAGGTGCTGCGGATCAGTCTCGGCCGTAGCCGCGGGGCGGCACGACCACGGCCAACTCCGACAAATCGATCTCGCAGGTGGTGCGCAAGGCCTCCGCCGTCGCCCTCTCCTCAAGACCGGGCGGCAAGCTGTCGAGCCAGGCCTGGTATCCGGCCTGCAGTTCTTCGAGTTCGGCCACAGCGTCGCGCCACCGCTGGGCGCGGCCACGGTGATCAGCGAGCCGGCGGTAGCGGTCTTGACCTGCGAGGCACCGCAACCCCCGGCCTCGTCATACGGGCCGCCGAGCGGGTGCGGCGGCAGACTGGGCGGAGTTGATCCTGGGCGCCGGCAATGCGTGGCCGAACATCCGCAGCTTCGGGATTGGTAGCGGGTGAGGGTGCCGAGGCCGAAATCCCGCCTACGAGGTCCGCATGGGGTCCGCAAGGTCTCTTGATCTCGCGGATACACCTGCTAATGGAGTCTAACCTTTTGATTTTAAAATGGGTGCACCAGGACTCGAACCTGGGGCCCGCTGATTAAGAGTCAGCTGCTCTACCAACTGAGCTATGCACCCGTCGCGGCAGGGGGCGTATAGCAAAGCCCCGCCCGCCTGTCGAGGCCGCGTCCGTCTCAGACGCGGCCGTGGCAATGCTTGAACTTCTTGCCCGAGCCGCAGGGGCAGGGGGCGTTGCGCGGCGTGCCGGCCCAGGG
>DATFCQ010000440.1:0-2577 GCA_035252905.1 Allostellaceae bacterium
GACGCGCTCGACACCAAGGTGCGCGAACTGGCCGCCTACGGCGCCCCGTTTGTCGACGCTGCCGGCCTGATCGCGGCGGTGCGGGGCATCGAGAACGAGGCCGATCCAGCGCGGTTGATGCGGCTGACCATACCCGCCTGATCGGGTCGAGGACCTCCCCCGAGGGCTACGCGCGAAATAAGAAGGTCTGTTTGAGGGGCAGGGGAGCGGGCTTGCATCAAGTGGCCGCCTGGGACACCAGGTACACGGAACAAATCCTCGCCGGCGCCTTTCGTACGTAACCCCTGATCCACCGCCCGCGAGCCGAGAGGTTGGAATGGAAATTCAGCGTGCGCGGCGTTGTAGGGTGCCTGACGATAGGGGCGATGCAACCGGGAACCTTTTTCTGTCAGGTATACCCCTGCGACACGGATCCATGAGAGAGATTTAAGGCGACAGGATAGAAAAGGTGCAGAAGTTAACGAGACATTCGCGTTTCCGATGCCCCTCTACGGCTACGCTCGGGTGTCCACTCTCGATCAGGACCTCGCGACCCGGCACGCCGCACTGAAGGCGGCCGGCTGCGTGGTGATCCGCGCCGAGACCGCCGGCGGAACACGGCGCGACGGGCGCACCGAGCTGCAGGTCCTCTTGGATTTCCTGCACGCCGGCGACACCCGCTGAGCGCAAACGGGGCCGGAAGCCCCGGCAGATGACCGGGGCTCCGCGGCGAACGTCCTAGTAGCCGTATCCGTAATACGGGTAGTAGCCGCCTCCAGAATACGGATAGGCGTAGCCGTAGTACGGATAACCGTAATACGAGTTGGCGATCGCGGCTCCTGCAATTGCGCCGCCAAGCACGCCGAGGGCAATCCCACCTCCGCCCCATCCGTGGTGGTCGTGCCAGCCGCCGCCGTGCCAACCGCCATGGTCCCTGGCATAGGCCGCTCCTGGCGCAGCGGTCAGCGACACCGCACCCGCGAGCGCGGTAGCCAATGCCAGCCCGCGCCCGGTCCGTTTCGCGATTTCGGCAAAGCTCATATCGGTCTCCAACCTTTTGCGCGCCCGTGTGATCGCAGCCCGCGCCTATGCTGATGGTACGGGGGCGGTGCGTATCCGTGCCCGTCTGCGATGCATACCTGTTGCGCTGATCATCTTTGATTGACGGCCGGACGCTGGTCGGCCTCGCCGAGAATCGGCGACCAGATCAGGGGTTACGCATGAAATGAGCGGGCCTGTTGGGGGAGAAGGGATCGGGCTTGCTTCGGGGAGTCTCCTGGAATTTGGAGAACCCAAATATCCGTGAAGGGTGACGCCATAAAACGGGCTCTTGGCCAATTTTGATGATCGGATTTGGGCCTGTCAGTCGATCTCGATCCGAGCCGAGCGGCGGTGTGCAGGCTGGAGCAACGGTCCGGTCGGGGGGAAGATCAACCGTCCGGAAACCACCGAGTGCCGATGTATGGTCGTATCGGGATTGCCCTGCTCGGCCGCGGGTTCCCGCTTGCAGCGTAATCACCAAAATCTGCCAAGAACCCGTTCTATGGCGTGGCCCTCACTCCGGATGAGCGGCCACCGCTATCCATGCCGATGGTGTCGGTGCCGAGAGGGACATCGCGAGGAGAAGGATAGGGGGCGCACAGTCGGCTCCGTCGAAGTAAGGAATCCGCGCATCCTTACATTCAAGGATCTATACTGTCTTATGCTCGCCAAACTGACATCGAAAAATCAGCTGACCCTGCCGAAGAAGGCTGTCGAGGCACTCGGCGCCGTGACCCATTTCGAGGTGGAAGTGGAAGGAGATCACCTCGTGCTACGGCCGATACGCATCGGTGCCGCGGCTGCGGTGCGACGCAAGCTGGCAGAGCTTGGCGTGCGGGACGAAGACGTGGCGGACGCGGTGGCCCGGGCGCGCAAGCGACGTTGAACCGACGCCCCATTGTCGCCGGTGCGCGTCGTCTTCGACACCAATATCGTGCTCTCTGCGCTGGTCTTCGGCCGCCAGTTGGCGTGGTTGTGCGGCGTCTGGGCTCGGGGCCTGGCGATCCCGATCGTCTGCCGGGAGACGACGGCCGAACTCCTGCGTGCGCTGGCCTATCCGAAGTTCAAGCTGACCCCGATCGAACGGGATCTGCTGCTCGCCGAGTACCTGCCCTTCGCGGAGACCGCTCAACTGCCGGGATCACTCCCGGTGCTTCCGGTTGCGTGCCGGGATCGCGATGACGTCGTGTTCATCCAGCTAGCGCTGGCAGTTAAGCCGGCCGATGGCGAGCCGACCGATGGCTATTGCGCCCGTGATGCTCGGTGCGCTGCGCCAGCTCGCGCGCTTCGACGCGGCCCCTTCGACAAGCTCAGGAGCGCGCCGGCCGCGGCTGGTCGCTGGACCCCGCGGTGCAGGACCGGCTGCCCTTCGACAGGCTCAGGAGAGCTGGGCGGGCGCACGGTCGGGCTGGTCGGCTTTGGCGCGGTGCCGCGCGCCCTGACCCCGGCCCTCGTCGCGCTGGGCTGCCGCCTCCTCTACACGGCCCGCGCCGAAGCCCGACGCGCCGGGCGCGTTCCGTCCCCTGCCGGCGCTGCTGGCGGAAGCCGACATCGTCT
>DATFCQ010000441.1:0-10225 GCA_035252905.1 Allostellaceae bacterium
TGTGGGCTCGCGGGTGCATCAGTCGTTGGCCGCATCCAGGGTCGGGAGGCGGTACCGGTCGGCGGGGTCGTTCCAGCCCTTGAAATTGGGTCGGCGCTTTTCGGCGAAGGCGGCGCGCGATTCCATCAGGTCGCTCTTGGCGCCGTGCTCGTGGAGGAGGGCGGCGAGGCGCTGCTGGTCCTGGGTGGGCGAGGGGCGCATCTGGCGCATCATGTGGACCGTGTTGACGCGCGAGGCCGGCGGCAGGGACAGCAGATGCTCGGCCATTGCCAGCGCGCTCGGCAATAACTGGTCGGCCTCGACCAGCCGGTTGACAAAGCCGAGTTCGTAGAAGCGCTCGGCGGTGAAGCGGAAGCCCAAGGCCATCTCCATCGCGATCGGGAAGGGGAGATTGGCGAGGTGCCCGTGATTGTAGCCGCCCAACAGCCAGCGCTTGGCTTCCGAGACCTCGAAGACGGCCCCCTTTTGCGCGACGCGCAGATCGGTGCGCTCGACCAGCATGAAGCCGCCGCCCATGGCATAGCCGTTGACCGCAGCGATGACCGGCTTTTCGAGCGCACCGGTCTGGAACGGGTCGGGGGTCGCCGGACGGCGGCCGCCGGGCGTGCCGGCGGCAAGCGATTCCTTCATGTCCTCGCCGGCGCAGAAGGCGCGGCCGGTGCCGGTCAGGATCGCCACCTCAAAGCGGTTGCTGCGGCGGAACTCGGTCCAAGTCTCGGCGAGCCGGGTGCGCATCTCGTGATTGAGCGCATTCAACCGTTCCGGCCGGTTCATGCGGACGACGAGGACCTGTCCGTGCTCTTCGGTCTCGACGACGGCCATTGTCTTCCCTTTCGATGCGGTCCTGGCAAAGCTGCCGCAAGCTAGCAGCCTCGCGCCGCCCGGCTCAACCGCGCCCTTTTCGCTGCTTCGCCCGCCCGCTCGCGGCTTTCGGGACCGGGCACGCGGCGCCGCCTTGCGCCGGATCGAGGAGATCCTGGGGTTTTTGAAGATTTGAAGTCCAAAAGCGTATCATTCCGATGATAGAACAGCCTGGCGCCGGCTCCGAAAATGATTGCCGCGCCGCCCGCCGGAGGCTGCGCCGATACAGGAGTTGGGAAAGAGCGCGATGGCACAGCACGCAATTGTTCACAGCGACCCGGAGATCCTGGGCGGAACGCCGGCCTTTATCGGGACCCGCGTGCCGCTGCGGAACCTGATCGATTACCTCGAAAGAGGCTACAGCCTCGACGAGTTCCTCGATGCCTTCCCGTCGGTCTCCCGCGAACAGGCAATCGCCGCTCTGGAAGCCGCCCATGAGGCCTTGATCGCCCGTGCGCCTCTTGCTCGATGAGCAGCTGCCGCGGCAGCCGGCCCGGCAACTCGTCGGCCACGATGTCCGTACCGTCCAACAGCAAGGCTGGGCCGGTCTCGGAAACGGCGAACTATTGCGCCGGGCGGCCGGCGCCGCCTTCGAAATCTTTGTGACCGCCGATCAGAATCTTGAGTTCCAGCAAAATCTCGCGAGCTCTCCGCTGGGCGTCGTCGTGCTGGTTGCCCGCAGTAATGCGCTCGAAGACCTCCTTCCGCTCGTGCCTGCCATCCTGGAGATGGTTCGGGATATACGGCCGGGCGAAATACGGCGAGTCAGCTCTCCAAACGGCAGCGCCGATGCTCGTTAGCCCCCGGCCGCTCTCAGCGCCCCAGGCCGACGGCCACCCGGGCGGCCGCGTGCGGCGCGGCGGCGAGCGTGACCGCGCTGCCGCGGATTATCGATAAGAGCGGCGCCGGGTAGAGGCCGAACCCGATCAACAACAGGAGCAATGCCGCCATCACCGCGCCGCCGAGGACCGGCGCGGCGGCGCGCGGCGGCGGCTCGGCCGCTTCCGGCAGCGGCAAGACCATCGCGACGATGACCCGCAGGTAATAATAGAGCCCGATGACGCTGCCGAGGACGAGCGCGCCCAATGGTGCCAGCAGGCTGGCGCCGACCCCGGAGGTCACGGCAAAGAACTTGGCGATGAAGCCGAGCGTCACCGGAATGCCGGCGAGCGATAGCAGCATGATGATGAAAGTGACGGCGAGCCACCGCCGCGTCCATAGCAGGCCGCGATAGTCGGCGATCCGATCGGCGTCGCGCGCCGCTCCGGGCCGCGACAGCAGCGCCACCACCCCGAAGGCGCCGAGCGTGGTGATCGCATAGGCGACGAGATAGATGCTGACCGCGAGGATCGCGAGCGCGCCGCCGGCGAGAAAGGCGACGAGCAGGTAGCCGAGATGGGCGATCGAGGAATAGGCGAGGATGCGCTTGACGTTGTCCTGCAACAGCGCGAGCAGGTTGCCGACAAGGATCGACAGGACCGCGATGATGCTCAGGACGAGCGTCACCGACGGGGCATTGAACGCGCCCGCCGCGAGAAAATAGCGCAGCAGCAGCGCGAAGACGGCGCTCTTCGAGACGACCGCGACAAAGGCGGTGACCGGCGCCGGCGCGCCCTCATAGATGTCGGGCGCCCACAGGTGGAACGGCACGAGCGAGAGCTTGAAGCCGATGCCGGTCAGGATCATCGCCAATCCGGCCAGCCAGTAGAGGTCGGAGAGCCCGGCCGGATGTCCGGCGAAAGGCCCCGTCGCGGCAAAGACCATCGTCCCGAACTGGGTGTAGACGAGGGCGATGCCGAACACCAGAAAGGCCGAGGAGACGCCGGACAGGATCAGATATTTGATCCCGGCTTCGAGCGGCCGCTCGCCTCGGCGCGGATAGGCGATCAGCCCGAGCAGCGAGATGCTCAGCGTTTCGAGGCCGAGAAAGAAGCCGGCAAAATGGGTGCTGGCGACGATCGCGCCGGCGCCGAGCGTGGCGAGCAATAGCAGGACATAATATTCCTCGCGCGGCTCGTCGTTGCGCGCCGCGAAATAGGCGTAGGAGAGGAGCGCGACCGCCAATGCCGAGGCGACGACCAGCCCGAGATAGAACAGGGCATAGCTGTCGATGACAAACAGCGGCGTCACCTGCCGGGGCGTATGCAAGGCCGCTACCGGGATCGTCGCCCAGGCGACGACCAGCCCGACCGCGCACAGCCCGGCCGACAGGCGGTGATCGCGCCGCACGGCAATAGCGAGGAGCGCCGCCACGATCGCCGCAGCGAGGACGAGATAGGGTAGGAGAGCGATCGGGTCGACGCCGCTCACGGGGCCCTCGCGGCAGGAGCGGCGTGCACGGCTTGCGGATGCCGCAGATCGGCGAGGCCCGGGGCGGCGGTATCGAAGAGCGGCTGCGGGTAAACGCCGAGCCACAGGATCGCCGCCATCAACACGGCGATCACCGCGGTCTCGCGCCGGCCGAGATCGGGCAGGATCGCGGCGTCGCGCGGCTCGCCGTGCAGGGCGCGCTGAACAAAGACGAGGGCGTAGATGACCGCGGTGATGAGCCCTAGCGCGGCGACGATCGTCAGCGGCAGGTTGACCTCCCAACTGCCCAACAGGATCAGGAATTCGCCGACAAAATTGCCAAGGCCCGGCAATCCGAGCGAGGCGATCGCAAACACCATGCCGGCGGCTGAAAGCATCGGGACCTTGGCGAACAGGCCGCCGAGGAGGCGCATGTCGCGGGTGTGCAGGCGGTCCTGCAACAGGCCGACGACGATGAACAAGGCGCCGGTGCTGATCCCGTGCGCGATCATCTCGACGACGACGCCCTGGAGCGCCAGCGCGGTTCCCGCGAAGATTCCGAGCAGGACAAAGCCCATATGGCTGACGCTCGAATAGGCGACGAGGCGCTTCATGTCGTCCTGGGCAAAGGCGAGCACGGCGCCGTAGAGCACGCCGATCGCACCCAAGAGCATGGCGAGCGGGGCGAACTGCGCGGCGGCCTCGGGGAAAAGCGGGAGGACAAAGCGCAGCATCCCGTAGGCGCCGGTCTTCAACAACACGCCGGCGAGGATCACGCTGCCGGCGGTCGGCGCCTCGGTATGGGCGTCGGGCAGCCAGCTGTGCAGCGGAAAGGCCGGCAGTTTGACGGCGAAGGCGATAAAGAAGCCGAGCATGATCCAGAAGCCGATCGCCGAATGCCGCGCCGTCCCGAGAAGCGCAAAATAATCAAAGGTGAAGGTGCCGGAGGCCGCCCGATGGGCAAAGGCCAGCGCCAGGATCGCGACCAGCATCAGAAGGCCGCTGCCCTGTGTGAAGATGAAGAACTTGATCGCCGCGTAGACGCGCCGCTCGTGCCCCCAGACGGCGATGATGAAATACATCGGCACGAGCATCACTTCCCAGAGGAAGAAGAATAGGAACAGGTCGAGGGCGAGAAACACGCCGATGACGCCGGCCAGGGTCAACAGCAGGTTGAGGTGGAAAAAGCCGACCCGCTCGGTGATCTCGTTCCACGAGACCGCGACCGCCAGGATGCCGAGACCGATCGTCAACAGGATCAGGACGAGGCTTAGACCATCGAGATCGAGGCGGAAGGCGATGCCGAGCTGCGGGATCCACGGCCGGTCGGTCTCGGCGAGCCAGGTCCCGCCCTGCCCCCCGGCCCAGATCGCGATCAACAGAGCCAGCTCTGCGGCGAGCGCAGCGAGCGCGATCCAGCGCGGCATGTCGCGGCCGAGCCGCTCTCCGGGCCACGCCAGAAAGCCGCCCAGAGCCGGGATGAAGATCAGCCAGGCGAGCAGCATCAGGCGAACATCATGATGGCAATGGCGGCAAGCGAACCGGCGGCGAGCCAGGCGCTGTACCAGCGCAGCCGCCCGTTCACGGTTTCACTCAACAGCTTGTTGGCGGCGCAGTTGGCAAACGCCACGCCGGAATAGAAGGCGTCGATCACATCGCCGCGATTGAGCCGCGCCAGCCCCACAAACGGCCGGACCAACACGCGGTCATAAAGCCAGTCGAAACCCCAGCCGGCAAGCCAGAAACGGGAGAGCGCGCGCGCCGCCGGCGCCGTGACGAGCCGGGTCACGAGAGCCGGGCGGCGCAGAAAGGCGAAATAGGCAATGGTCACGCCGAACACCGCGATGAACGCGTCGACCGCCATTACGGTCGCCTGCGCGGCCGACCCGGCCGCCATGCCGCGATAGGCCGGCAATGCCGGCGCGAGCAGGTTCGAGAAGGCGGCGATGCCGCCGAGCCAGGCGGGCGTCTCGACCAGACCGCCGACCAATGCGAGGACCGACAGGATCGACAGCGGCACGACGATGCGCCAGCCGTAGCGGCTTGTCGGCGTGGTGTGCATCGGGCCGAAGAAGACGATGAATACGGCGCGGAAGATGTAGAGCGCAGTCAGAAAGGCGGCGACAAATCCGGCCGCCCACAGCCCCGGACCGCTCGGCCCCGACTGCCAGGCCGCCAACAGGATAATGTCCTTGCTGTAAAAGCCGGCGGAGATGATCGGCAAGGCCGACAGGGAGACGGCGCCGGCGAGAAAGGTCAGGAAGGCAACCGGCAACCGGCGCCACAGCCCGCCCATGCGGAAGATGTCGTGCTCGTCGCCGATCCGCATCATGACCGCGCCGGCGGCGAGGAATAAGAGCGATTTGAAGAAGGCGTGCGTCATGAAGTGGAAGATCGCCGCGGTCCACGCCCCGACGCCGAGGGCAAGGAACATGTAGCCGATCTGGCTGATCGTCGAATAGGCGATGATGCGCTTCAGATCGTGCTGGTTGAGCGCGCTGAACGCGGCGAGAAGCAGCGTGGCGGCGCCGACCGCGGCGACCGCGAGCTGGACCGGCGGAGCCAGCATGAACAGCACATGCGTGCGGGCGATCAGATAGACCCCGGCGGTCACCATCGTCGCGGCGTGGATCAAGGCCGACACCGGGGTCGGGCCGGCCATCGCGTCGGGAAGCCAGGTCTGCAATGGCAATTGCGCCGACTTGCCGAGCGCGCCGCCGAGCAGCAGGGCGGCGGCGAGATCCGCCATTCCCGAGCCGACCGGCCAGGCTTGCCGCGCCCGGTCCATCAGTGCGGCGATGTCGAGCGTGCCGAGGCTCAGGAACAGATAAATGATCCCGAGGATAAAGGCGGTGTCGCCGATGCGGGTGACGATAAAGGCCTTGCGCGCGGCGCGGCCGTTCGCCGGATCGCGATACCAGAAGCCGATCAACAGATAGCTGCACAGGCCGACTCCCTCCCAGCCGGCATAGAGCAGCAGCAGATTGGCGGCGAGGACCAGCACCAGCATCGCCGCCATGAACAGGTTCAGCCAGGCGAAATACCGGCTGTAGCCCTCGTCCGCCTCCATGAACTCGGCGGAATAGAGGTGGATCAGAAAGCCGACAAAGGTGACGACCAGCATCATGATCAAGGACAGCGGATCGAGCCGGAGCGCGACGTTCGGAGTGAAATGGCCGATCGCGATCCAACGCCACAGCACCTCGTGATAGGCGTGCCCGGCGGGAGGGGCGGCGAGAAAGGCGCCGGTGACGATAAAGGCGAAGACGACCGACAGACCGGTCGAGCCGACGCCGATTGCGGCGACCGCCGGTTTCTTGAGCCGCCCGGCGGTCAGGAACAGGATCGCAAAGCCCGCGAGCGGCAATGCCGGAACCAGCCAGAGGAGCCACAGCATCGCTCAGCCCCGCAGCCGGTTGGTCAGGTCGGCGTCGAGGGGTTCGCCCCGGTAATGCAGCCGCAGGATCATCGCCAGACCGACCGAGACCTCGGCGGCGGCCAGGGTCAAAATCAGGATGAACAGGATCTGCCCGTCCGCCTGTCCCCAGCGCATGCCGGCCGCGATAAAGGCGAGCCCCGCGGCGTTCAGCATGATCTCGATCGCCATCAGCATGACGACGAGGTTGCGCCGCACCAGGACGCCGGCGAGGCCGAGCGCAAACAAGATGATGGCCAGGATCAGCGGGGCGGTGGGCGGCAGGCTCACCATCCTCAGCCTCCGTCCTCGCGCCCGAGATGGTAGGCGGCGACGAGCCCGGCCAGCAGCAGCATCGAGGCGAGTTCAACGGCCAAGAGATACGGGCCGAACAGGACGATGCCGACCTGTTTCGCGCCGACCTCGCGCTGGGCGGCGATCCCGCCGCCGCCGGCGGCCAGCATGTAGATCAACAGGCCGACCAGAACGGCCGACAGGAAGGCCGGGCCGATCCAGGCGCGCGGCCGTATCCATTGCCGTTCCTGCACGGTCGCGTCCGCGCCGAGGTTGAGCATCATCACCACAAACACGAACAGCACCATGATCGCGCCGGCATAGATGATGACTTCGAGCGCCGCGGCGAAAGGCGCGCCGAGCACGTAGAACACGACCGCCGCGGCGAGCAATGAGACGATCAGATAGAGCAGTGCGTGCACGACATTGGAACGCGTGACGACCATCGCGGTCGCGACTACCGCAACGGCCGCCGCAATGTAGAAGACCGCGTTCATCGCCGAACCGGCCAATATCTCCCTCTCCGCCCCTGGGGGCGGAGAGGGCCGGGGTGAGGTGGGGGAGGGATTTCGGCTTGGTATCGCGTCCTATCCCACCTCACCCTCCCCTTCGCTTGCGCGATGGGTCCCCTCCCTCTCCCCCCGCAAACGGGCGGAGAGGGCAAAGCAGCGCAGAAGTGATGAGAACTTAAGCCGGAGCCTTCCATTTCCCCGCCCTCCTCACGGCAATAACGAGCGTAGGTCCACGGGAGGCTCCTCGCGCTCGGCCTCGCCCTTGTCCTTGCCGGGGATGGCGCGGCCGGCGACGCGCCAGAAACTGTAGCCGGGGTATTTGCCGGTGCCGCTGATCAGCAGGTCCTCCTTTTCATAGATCAGATTGTGGCGGTCGTATTCGCACATCTCGAAATCGGGGGTGAGCTGGATCGCATAGGTCGGGCAGGCTTCTTCGCAATAACCGCAAAAGATGCAGCGCGAGAAATTGATGCGGAAAAATTCGGGGTACCAGCGGCCCTCCTCCTCGGTCTTCTGCAGGGCGATGCAGTCGACCGGACAGGCTACCGCGCAGAGATAGCAGGAGACGCAGCGCTCCCCGCCGTCGGGGTCGCGCGACAGGATGATGCGGCCGCGAAAGCGCGGCGCCAGATAGGGCTTCTGTTCCGGGTAGCGGATCGTCTCGCGGCGGCGGAACAGATGGAGAAAGGTCAATACCAGAGTGCGCAGATTGCTCAGCATCGCCGATCTCCGCTCAGGCCGACGGAAAGAAGGCGAGCACGACCGCGCCGGTCACCGCGAGGTTCAACAGCGCGAGCGGCAGCATGATTTTCCAGCCATAGGCCATCAACTGGTCATAGCGCGGCCGCGGCAATGCCGCCCGCAGCAGGATAAAGAAACCGACAAAAAAGAAGGTCTTGATCAGAAACCACAAGACCGGCGGCAACAGCGGTCCCTGCCAGCCGCCGAGAAACAATGTCGTGATCATCGCCGAGACCAATACGATCCCGACGTATTCGCCGACAAAGAACATGCCGAACTTCATGCCCGAATATTCGGTATGAAAGCCGGCGCCCAGCTCGTTCTCGCCCTCGGGCAGGTCGAAAGGCAGGCGGCGGGTCTCGGCGATCCCGGCGATCAGAAAGACGACAAAGCCGAGGAACTGCGGTCCGATAAACCACAATCCGCGCTGGGCGGCGACGATGTCGGCGAGGTTGAACGAGCCGGCGAGGATCACGATCCCGGCCAGCGCCAGCCCCATGAACACCTCGTAGCTCAGCATCTGCGCGGCGGCGCGCATGCCGCCCAACAGCGAGTATTTGCTGTTCGAAGCCCAGCCGCCGAGCACGACGCTGTAGACCGACAGCGAGCTCATCGCGAGAAAGAACAGGAGGCCGACATTGAACCCGCTGGCGACCCCGATCACCGGGCTGATCGGGATCACGGCGAAAGCCAGGAGGACCGCCACCATAACCACCGCTGGGGCGACGACAAAGACCTGGCGGTCGGCAAAGGGCGGGACCCAGTCCTGCTTGAACAGGATCTTGATCATGTCGGCCGCGGCCTGCAATGCGCCGAACGGGCCGGCGCGGTTCGGCCCGTAACGGTCCTGCCAGACGCCGAGCAGCCGGCGCTCGATCCAGGTCAGAAGCGCGGCAAGCGCGACCAATACGATCAGAATGCAAAAGACGTTGATGAGTCCGAGGCCGATCGGGCTCATCGGTCCTCTCCCGTCGGGACGATCTGTGCCCAGGCGGGCAAGGTCAGGCAGGGCTGGCCCGGCAGACCGACAGAGAGCGCCGCCACGCCGCAGGGCAGCGCCGGGCGCAACGCAACCGGCACAAGATGGCGCTGCCGGCCGAGCGCGAGCGCGACGACGTCGCCCTCGGCAACGGCGAGGCCCGCGGCGTCCTGCGGGTTCAGCGCAAGCGCGGGTCCGTGCACCCTCTCGGCGATGGCGGGGGCGAGGGCGGACAATTCGTCGCTGCCGAAAATCCGGTAGTGCGGCACCACCAGCCATTCGCCGTCGCGGCGTTTGAAGGGCGGCGGCACGTCCCGCGCATAATCGCCGGCCGCGCCGGGCTGCGGCTCGATGAGGCGGGTCCCGGGATCGCCGCCGCGCATCGCGCCGCCGACCTCCTGCTGGAACTTGTTCAGCGCCTGGACCGAATTCCACGACGGCGCCCAGTAGAACGGAAAGAGCGAGGCCGGCATCGTCCCGTAATAACCCTCCATCGAATTGCTGAGGGGTGCGTCGGGATCGCGCGGCGGCGGCGGCTCGCGCAGCGTGCGGTCGGCATGGATCGCGGTGCGGCCGCTGTAACGGTGGGGGGCGCTGCGGATGCGATTGCCGACGACGCGGAAATCGGCCGCCGGGGCCGCCTCTCGGATTGCGGCAAAGGCCGGCAATTCGTCGCCGAGCGCGGCGATGACCTGGTCCAGACCCTCCCAGCGCAGATTGGCGCGGCCGGCGGCGCCGGCCGCGCGATCGAGCCAGCGCCAGCTCTCGGCGACCGCATTCTCGGGAAAGAGCAGCTTGAAAAAGCGCTGGGCGCGGCCCTCGTTGTTGACCAATGTGCCGTCGCTCTCGGCAAAACTGGCGGCGGGGAGCACCAGTTCGGCGTATTGCACGGTCTCCGTCAATACATGGTCGAGCGCGACGACGTGCTCCGCGGCATTGAGGGCGGCCTCGGTTTCGGCGCGGTCGGCGCGCCGGTAGAGATCGTTTTCGAGCACGATCAGGGTCCGCGCGCGGCCCTGCCGGAGGGCCGTCAAGGCGTCGCCGAGCGGGGCGCCGCCCATCAACGCGAGGCCGAGGCTGTTGCATTCCGGCACGGCGAGGAAGATGGCAGCCGCACGGCCGCGGCGGCTGAGC
>DATFCQ010000442.1:0-6777 GCA_035252905.1 Allostellaceae bacterium
CCGCCCGCCTCGATCGCCGCGAGCGGCCCGGCCGTGCCGCGGGCGATCAGCATGTGGCAGCCGGCCGCCGCGGCGATGCGGGCGGCGGCCAGTTTGGTCACCATGCCGCCCGAGCTGTAGCCGGGCAGGGCTTCGCCCGCCATCGCCGCGATCTCGGGTCCGATCTCGCGCACGATGGCGATATGCCGGGCGTCGGCGTGCAGACGCGGGTCGGCCGTATAGAGCCCGTCGATGTCGGACAACAGCACCAGCATGTCGGCGCTGGTCATCTGCGCGACGCGGGCCGCCAGCCGGTCATTGTCGCCAAAGCGGATCTCGGCCGTCGCCACCGTGTCGTTCTCGTTGACGACCGGAACCGCGCCGAGCGCCAGCAATTGCGCGAAGGTGGCGCGCGCGTTGAGATGGCGCCGCCTTTCCTCGGTGTCCTCCGGGGTCAGCAGGATCTGCGCCACGGTGATGCCGTGTCGTGCGAGCGCGTCCTGATAGGCATGGGCAAGGCGGATCTGCCCGGTCGCGGCGGCCGCCTGCTTTTCTTCAAGGCGCAGCCGCCGCCCGACAAGGCCGAGCCGCCGCCGGCCGACCGCGATCGCCCCCGAGGAGACCAGAATGACCTCCTGGCCGCGGGCGCGGCAGCGCGCGACGTCCCCGGCGAGCGCGTCGAGCCAGAGGCGGCGGATCTCTCCATTGTCGGCGACGAGCAGGGCCGAGCCGATCTTGACGATGAGCCGCCGCGCCCCAGAGAGCGCCGCCGCCGGGCTCTGCCCCCTATCCGCATCTACTCCCTCTCCGCCCCCCTTGGACCATTGGGGGGCGGAGAGGGTTGGGGTGAGGTGGGGGATTCCAGAGCGCTCGCCGGCACCCACCTCACCCTCCCCGCCGCTGCGCGACGGGTCCCCTCCCTCTCCCCCCTGAGGGGCGGAGAGGGAAATTGGGGCGAGGCCCCGTCGTGTGTTTGTCATGCCTCGACGAGCGCATCGCGCCGCTCGGCGCGCGTCGCCGCAACCGCGGCGAGGAGTGCGTCGAGCGCCTCAGGCACGCCCGCGCCGGTGGCGCCGGAGAGCGCCAGCACCTGCGAACCCGGCGCCGCGCGGGCGAGCCTCTTGGTTTTGGCGGCGGCCTCGGCGGGGGTCAGGGCATCGCTCTTGTTGAGGCCGACGATCTCGGGCTTGGCGGCGAGCCCGTGCCCGTATTGCGCGAGTTCGCGGCGGATGGTCCGATAGGCGCCGACGACGTCCCCGGCGGTGCCGTCGACGAGGTGCAGGATTGCGGCACAGCGCTCGACATGTCCCAGAAAGCGGGTGCCGAGCCCCGCACCCTCGGCCGCGCCCGGGATCAGGCCCGGCAGGTCGGCGACGACGAACTCCTCGTCGCGCCGGCGCACGACGCCGAGCTGCGGTTTCAACGTCGTGAACGGGTAGTCGGCAACTTTCGGCCGGGCCTGCGAGACCGCGGCGAGAAAGGTCGATTTGCCGGCATTGGGCAGCCCGACGAGCCCGATATCGGCGATCAGTTTCAGGCGCAGCCAGACCCAGGCTTCGCGGCCGGGCCGGCCGGGATCGGCGCGGCGCGGCGCCCGGTTGGTCGAGGATTTGTAATGGGCGTTGCCGAACCCGCCGTCGCCGCCGCGCAAAAACACGAACCGCTGGCCGGCGCGGACGAGATCGGCCAGGACCTGCCGGTTGTCCTCGTCAAGGATCTGGGTGCCGGCCGGGACTTTCAATACGAGATCCTCGCCGCCGCCGCCGGTGCGCTCGCGCTTGCCGCCGCGGCTTCCGTCCGGCGCCCGGAAGTGCTGGCGGTAGCGATAATCGATCAACGTGTTCAGATTGTCGGCGGCAACAAAGACGATGTCGCCGCCCTTGCCGCCATCGCCGCCGTCGGGACCGCCGAACTCGATGAACTTCTCGCGGCGAAAGCTTGCGGCGCCGGCGCCGCCGTCGCCGCTCTTCACATAGATCTTGCACTGATCGAGAAATTTCATCGGCGCATCAAAAAGGGGAACGGCGGGGCCGTTCCCCTCAAAGCTCTCGGATTTGTGGGGAACGGCTATTCGGCGGCTTCGGCCGGGGCCGGCACCACCGAGATGAAGGTGCGGCCGGCGAGACCGCTGTGGAATTTGACCGCGCCCTTTTGCAGGGCGAACAGGGTGTGGTCGCGGCCCATGCCGACATTATTGCCGGGGTGGAACTTGGTGCCGCGCTGGCGGACGATGATGTGGCCGGGGACGACGATCTCGCCGCCGAACTTCTTGACCCCGAGCCGCCTGCCGGCGCTGTCGCGCCCATTGCGGGACGAGCCGCCTGCTTTCTTATGCGCCATCTGTCGCTGCCTCCTGCGCTGTCTCCATCTCTGCGGGCGCCGCTTCCGGCACGGGCTCCGGCAGCGCCGCTTCCTCGTCGCGCGCCTCTGCGGCGATCGTCCCGGCGGGGTCGATCGCGGTAATGCGCAAGACCGTCTCGTATTGGCGGTGGCCTTTCTTGCGCCGGTAGTTCTTGCGCCGCTTTTTCTTGAACACGATGATCTTTGCGCCGCGCCTCTGGTCGAGGATCGTCGCGGCGACCGAGGCGCCGGCGACGAGCGGCGTGCCGGTCGCCACCTCGGCGCCCTCGCCGATCATCAGGACCTCCTCGAACGCGATCGCGGCGCCCGGTTCGCCGGCCAGTTTCTCGACCGCGATGACGTCGTCCTTGGCGACCTTGTACTGCTTGCCGCCGGTCCGGATCACTGCAAACATGATGCCCGCCGATATGGGTTGCGGCAGCCGCGGCGCAACCGTCGCGACGGCGCAAAAAAGGACGCGGACCGGCCGACCCGGTCCGCGCGGCGCGCACTATAGTGCAGCCCCTCAGGCTGTCAACGCCGTGCCCGCGATAGGCGACGACGGCGTTCGTCCTGCGGGTCGCGGTCAGGTGCGGCGAGCGGCAGGACAATCAGGGGGAGGATCGGATGGCGCTGTATGAGCTCAGGACTTATACGCTGCGGGTCGGCGCGATGGCGGAAGCCGTAAAGCTCTATCACGAGACGATCGCACGGTTTTCCCCTATTCAGGCCAGCAGCTTGGCTTTCTGGCCCTGCCTGGCGATCAGGGAGACCGCCTTTTCGTCGAAAGAGACGAAGATTTCACCGCCAAGCCAGCTCCCCTCGAAGGCGATCAGGCCATCGGCGAAATCTCCGCCGGCCTTGAGAACGGCCATCCCGGCATCGACGGCCGGGCGATTCACCGCGACATTGCCGGCATCGAGCAACGCCTCAAGGGCGGCGGAAATATCCTGCCGTGCGAAACCGTAAACACGCCGCAGCACCCACACGAACTCGCACAGGCATGGCAGGGAAACGGCGATAATCTCGGCCTCTTTGAGCAGTTTGGCGGCGGCCTCGGCCTGCTTTGCCTCGTCGCGCACCACAGCGCGGACAAGAATGTTCGTATCGACAGTAATCTTCATTGGTTGGGGTCCCCGCGCGCAGGGCTGGCCTGGCCGGCCCAGCCGGCGGCAGCGGCCTCGTTGATCTCATCGAGGGTGGCGATCTTCCTGGTCTTGTCCGCGAGCAAACCAAGAAAGCTGTCGATTGTCCCGGTGGGCCGTGCAGCCTTGAGGATCACCCGCCCGCCTGGCAGCTTGTCCAGATCGATCTTTTCTCCCGGCCGGATGCCGAGATGTTGCAATACGTCCTTACGGAACGTGACTTGCCCCCGCGTGGTAACGGTCAATGTGGCCATGGCCTAAATCCTCGTCCGAGAGGTCGATATTAATGCAAAATCGCATTACAAGCAATGCCCCGGCCCGAGCGTGCGGCATCGGTCTCGTCTCCGGCGTCCTCAACCTGATGCCCGCAGAATGACAAGGAGAGCACCCGTTTTCGCGTCCCACAGCCGCGAGGTGCCGTCTGTAGAGGCGGTCACAATGCGCTCTCCGTGAGGGCTGAACGCGGCGCCCTCAACTCTGCTTTCGTGCCCGCGGAGTACAGCGAGAAAGGACAACAGACCGCGAGGGCCCTATCTTAATGGGAGTTCACCAGCGCCCGAGGCCGCACCGCCATGGCAGAAAAAGGCGCAGCCTGCGCATTCACCCTCACCCGCCTCCCACCGGGCTTTCGCCTGGCGGGAGGCACTCTCTCCCGCATTGCGGGAGAGGGGGGACCAGCCCGCCCTATGGTCCATCTGGGGGCTGGTGGGTGAGGGGTGAGGCCCCGCTTCGTCGTATTTCACCGGAGATGCGACCCGGGCTCTCGCGGCTTGTCCGCGCCCTCTCCACTGGCTAAGAACCACCGGCGCGCTGCACCGCGCCATCAGGAGCATTCTTTCGTCATGGATACCGGCACAATCCGCGCGACCGAGGACGAGGCCCTGCAGTTCCACCAGAACGGCCGCCCCGGCAAGCTTTCGATCGCCCCGACCAAACCGCTGACGACGCAGCGCGATCTGTCGCTCGCCTATTCGCCGGGGGTGGCTTTCCCGTGCCTGCGGATCCAGCGCCAGCCCGGCGCCGCCTTCGACTACACCTCGAAGGGGAATTTTGTCGCGGTGGTCTCGAACGGCACCGCCGTGTTGGGGCTGGGCGATCTCGGCGCGCTCGCGGCCAAGCCGGTCATGGAAGGCAAGGTGGCATTGTTCAAGCGTTTCGCCGACATCGACGGGATCGATCTCGAGATCGACACCCGCGACGTCGACGCCTTCGTCAATTGCGTGCGCTTTCTGCACCCGGCCTTCGGCGGCATCAATCTCGAAGACATCAAGGCGCCGGAGTGCTTTGTCATCGAGGAGCGGCTGCGCGAACTCGTCGACATTCCGGTATTCCACGACGACCAGCACGGCACCGCGATCATCGCGGCGGCCGGGCTGATCAATGCGCTGCACCTGACCGGGCGTGCGCTCGAAGGGATCCGGATGGTCGTCAACGGCGCCGGCGCCGCCGGGATCGCCTGCGTCGAATTGCTGAAAGGGATGGGACTGCCGCCGCACAACGTCATGCTGTGCGACACGCGCGGGGTCGTCTATCGCGGCCGCAGCGACGGCATGAACCAGTGGAAATCGGCGCACGCGGTCGAGACGCGGGCGCGCACATTGGCCGAGGCGCTCGAAGGGGCCGACGTGTTTTTCGGGCTGTCGGTCAAAGGCGCAGTCAGCGAGGCGATGGTGCGTTCGATGGCCGACAAGCCGATCGTCTTCGCGATGGCTAACCCCGATCCCGAGATCACCCCCGAAGCCGTGCGGGCGGTGCGCCCGGACGCCATCATCGCCACCGGGCGTTCGGATTATCCGAACCAGGTCAACAATGTGCTCGGCTTCCCCTACATCTTCCGCGGCGCCCTCGACGTGCGCGCCTCGACGATCAACGACGCGATGAAGATCGCCGCGGCCGAGGCATTGGCGCGGCTGGCGCGCGAGGACGTGCCGGACGAGGTCGCCGCCGCCTATTCCGGGGAGCGGCTGACCTACGGACCGGACTACATCATTCCGGCCCCGTTCGATCCGCGGCTGATCTGGGCGGTGCCCTCCGCGGTCGCCAAGGCGGCGATGGATTCGGGGGTCGCGCGCAAGCCGATCCCCGACATGGAAGCCTACAAGCGGGCTCTGCGCGGCCGCCTCGACCCGACCGCGGCCGGGCTCGAGCTGATCTTCGAGCGCGTGCGCGCCCATCCGCAGCGCGTCGTCTTCGCCGAGGGCGAGGAGGAAAAGACGATCCGCGCCGCGCTCCTGTTCGCCGAGAGCGGCTACGGCACGCCGGTCCTCGTCGGACGCGAGGAGCGGATCAAGGCGACGATGGCGGCGACCGGCCTCAACGCCAATGCCGGTCTCGAAATCCACAATGCGCGGCTGTCCCAGCACAACAAGCGCTATACCGATTATCTGTACGAGCGCCAGCAGCGCCAGGGGATGCTGCATCGCGACTGCCAGCGCCTCGTGAACCAGGACCGCAACGTCTTTGCCGCTTGCATGGTCGCCTGCGGCGACGCCGATGCGATGGTGACCGGGGTGACGCGCAATTCCTTCGACGTGTTGGACGCGATCTCGCGGGTCATCGCGGTAAACCCGGGTTCGACGATGTTCGGTCTGACGATCCTGCTCGCCCGCGAGCGCACGGTTCTGCTCTCCGACACTTTGGTTCACGAGGTGCCGAGTTCGGCCCAGCTCGCCGATATTGCAGTGCAGGCGGCGGCAAAGGCGCGGCAGCTTGGGCTGACCCCGCGCGCCGCGCTCCTGTCCTATTCGAATTTCGGCAATCCGGCGGGGCGGGACGCCGAGCGCGTGCGCGGCGCCGTGGCCTTGTTGAACGAGCGCGGGGTCGATTTCGAGTATGACGGCGAGATGAGCGCCGACGTCGCCCTCGATCCGCGGCTGATGCGGCAGCTCTACCCGTTCTGCCGGCTCAGCGGTCCGGCCAACATTCTGGTCATGCCCGAACTGCACAGCGCCAACATCGCCGCCAAATTGTTGCCGCAGCTCGGCGGCGGAACCGTGGTCGGGCCCCTGTTGATCGGCCTGTCGCGGCCGGTCCAGATCGTCAATATGGGAGCGACGGTATCGGACCTCGTCAATCTGGCGGCCCTGTCGGCGCACGACGCAATCGGCTGAGCGCCGCCCGTTCGGCCGGACAGACGCTGCTACGCCGGGCCGCGGCGCGCACCCTTCTCATTGCCGCCCCGAGCCTTGCCGCTCTCGCCGCTCTGGTCCTCGCCGGGCGGCTGGCGCCCGTCCCGGCGCTCGCCATTGCCGCAGCGGTCCTGGTTCTGACCGGCCTCGTCCTCGCCCGCCTGTTCGGCGCGCTCGACATGCTC
>DATFCQ010000443.1:0-10274 GCA_035252905.1 Allostellaceae bacterium
CGACGGAGCCCGCCTTCCGGCTGGCCGAGCCCGCCGGGGGCAGGTCTCTCGCCGAGGGCGCGCGCGCTCTGGTCCGCCTCGCGCTTTGCGACAACGGCGAGATCGAAGCCGAGCTGATCCGGCCGCTCGATCCGGCCGGCGGCCGCCTCGTCGGAGTCTTCCGCCAGGACCGCGGCGGCGGCCGCCTTGTCCCGGCGGACCGCCGCGACCGGGCCGAATACCGCGTGCCGGCCGGCGATGCCGGCGGCGCGACCGACGGCGATCTGGTCGTCGCCGAGGAGGTCGGACGGGGTCCTTTCGGTCCGCCGCGGCTGCGCATAGTCGAGCGGCTCGGCCCCGCCGCGGACCCGCGCTCGGTCAGCGCTCTCGCCATCGCCAGCCACGACATTCCGACCGAATTCCCGGCTGCCGCCGTTGCCGAGGCTGCGGCGGCGCAGCCTGTCGGCCTCGACGCGCGGACGGATCTGCGCGCCGTGCCGCTCGTCACGATCGACGGCAACGACGCCCGCGATTTCGACGACGCGGTGTGGGCGGAGCCCGACCCGGAGCTCCGCGGCGGCTGGCATATCCTCGTCGCCATCGCCGACGTTGCCTGGTATGTGCGGCCGGGGAGCGCGCTCGACCAGGAGGCCCGAAGGCGCGGCAACTCGGTCTATTTCCCCGACCGGGTCGTGCCGATGCTGCCCGAGGCGTTGTCGAACGAGCTGTGCTCGCTGAAGCCCGGGGCCGACCGCGCCTGCCTCGCCGTGCACCTGTGGATCGACGCCGCGGGCAGAAAGCGGCGACATCGCTTCGAGCGCGCCGTGATGCGCTCGGCGGCCCGGCTCACCTATCAGGAGGTCGAGGCGGCGCGCGCCGGACAGGCTCCGCTGCCGGCGGTGCCGGTGCCCTATCTCTACGGGGCTTTCGCGGCGCTCGCCCGGGCGCGCGAGGAGCGCGGCGCCCTCGATCTCGACATTCCCGAGAACCGGGTCCGGCTCGATGCCGACGGGCGGCCGGTCGCGGTCGAGCCTTCCCCCCGCCTCGACAGCCACCGCCTGATCGAGGAATTCATGATCCTCGCCAATGTCGCCGCCGCCGAGGAGCTCGAGGCGCTGCATCAGCCCGTTATGTACCGTGTCCATGACGTCCCGACGCCGGACAAGGTCGCGGCCCTGCGCGATTTCCTTGCCGAATTGGCGCTGCCCGGCCTCGCTTTAGCCAAGGGCCAAGCGCTGAAGCCGGACCTGTTCAATCGCGTGCTGCGCCGCGCCGCGGAGAACCCCGCCGCCCCGATCGTCAACGAGCTGGTTCTGCGCTGCCAAGCGCAAGCCGCCTACAGCCCGTCCAATATCGGCCATTTCGGCCTGGCGTTGCGCCGTTACGCCCATTTCACCTCGCCGATCCGGCGCTATGCCGATCTCCTCGTCCACCGCGCCCTGATCGCCGGAGCCAATGCGGCCGACCGCGCTTTCGGCGCCGGCGGACTGCCGCCCGGATCCGCAGCCGGCTTTGCCGCGCTGGGCGAGCACCTCTCGGCGACCGAGCGCCGCGCCGCGGCGGCCGAGCGCGCCGCCCTCGAACGCTATCGCGCAATCCTGCTCGCCCCTTCCGTCGGCGCCGTCTTCGCCGCCCGTATCGCCGGGGTCGCCGAATTCGGCCTGTTTGTCGCCCTCGCCGACAGCGGCGCGCAGGGGCTTCTTCCAATGTCGGGTCTCCCCGACGATTTTTACGACTATGATGGGCGGCGGCAGCGCCTCATTGGCCGACGCTCAGGCCGCATCTTCCGGCTCGGCGACCCGCTTTCGGTCCGGCTCGTCGAAGCCGACCCGGTCGGCGGCCGGATCCTGTTCCGCCTGGAAGAGCCGGCGCCGGCTTTTGCCGCCCGCCGCGCGCGGGCGCCGATGCGCCGGCGCCGCCGGTCGTGACGGAGGACAGCGATGGACCCGCAAGCGATCCTCGATGAACTGACCCATGCCGAAGGCCTCCCCGAGGAGGCGCTGCGCGCCGCTTCGGCGCAACGGGCCGAGATGGTCCCGCTCTTCCTGCGCGAGATCGAAGCCTATCTCGCGCAGGAACCGGAGGCGCGGGACCGGCCGACCCCGCTCTTCTTGATCTTCCATCTGTTCGGCGAATGGCGGGAGAAAGCCGCCTACCGGCCGCTCGCCCGCCTTTTGCGTCTGCCCGAAGACGACCTCGAAGAGCTGCTCGGCGATGCCATCGGAGAGAACAGCCATCGGGTCATGGCGGCGGTCTTCGACGGCGATCCGCAACCGCTCTACGACATCATCCTCGACCCGGACGCCTATGAGTTCGTCCGCGCGCGGATGTGCGAGGCGCTGGCGATGGTCACGTTGCGCGGCGAATTCGACCGCGCCGCGGCGGCCCGGTTTCTGCGCGACGCCTATGATGAGATCCGGCCGCAAGCGGCCGACTTTGTCTGGGATGGCTGGCAGAGCGCCATCGCCCTGCTCGGTTTGAGCGAACTCAAAACCCTGGTGAAGCAGGCTTTCGACCGCGGCTACATCGACGATGCCTGGCTCGACTATTCCGATTTTGAGGAGGATCTCGCCGCGGCGATCGCCCATCCGGGCGAGCCGCGCCGGCCGGGAGACGAGGAATTCACCCTGTTTGGCAACACCGTCGAGGAGCTGTCCCATTGGGCGAGATTCCACAGCAAGGACGCTCTCGACGAAGAATGGAAGCCGCACGAAGAGGAAGCGAAAGATACGGCGGCGCTTCTCCTTGACGAGCCCTATCACAACCCGTTCCGGCACGTCGGCCGCAACGATCCGTGCCCTTGCGGCAGCGGAAAGAAGTTCAAAAATTGCTGTCTGCGCCGGTAGCAATGCGGCGCTGGTCAGCCACCTGCACGGGACTTGCCCTGGGGGCCGTGCTCCTTGCCGGCTGCGCGCAAGCCGTGCCGCCCTCGCCCGCCGATACGAGGGCGCGGCTCTTCGCGCAGGCGCTCGACGATGTCGGCCGCTTCTATATCACGCCGGTCTCCGACCATAGGCTGATCCTGTCCGGGCTCGCCGGCCTGTCCCGGATCGACGGCGACCTCTCGGTCGTCGAGACGCCGGCGCTCGGCAACCGGACCGCCATCGCCCTCCTCGATCGCGGGCGCCAGCTCGCCCTTTATTCCCCGCCCGTCGAGGGCGACGGCGCCGCCTGGGGCGGATTGGTCAGCCGTGCCGTCGCGCGGGCCAAAACCGCCTCCCCGATCCTCGCCGCGGCCCCCGAGGACCGCATCGACGAAGTCTTGTTTGACGGGCTGACCGGGGCGCTCGACCGCTTTTCGCACTATTCGACCCCGCGGACGGCGCACGCCCGGCGCGCTGTCCGCGACAATCGCGGCGGAAAGCCGACCGTCACCGAAGCGGTGCAGGACGGGATCGTGATTTTCCATCTTGCCGGGTTCAGCCGCGACACGGCCGCGCGGCTCGCCGCGGAGCTGCGGCGCTCGCAGAGCCTCCTCGGCTCCGGCTTGCGCGGGATCGTGCTCGACCTGCGCGGCGATCCCGGCGGTCTTCTCGACCAGGCGGTCGGCGTCTCAAACCTCTTCATCGCCCAGGGACCGATCGCGGCCACGATCGGACGCAATCCGGCGAGCCGGCAGTTTTTTGCGGCCTCGGGGACGGCGATTGCCCCCAAGCTCCCGCTCGTCGCGCTGGTCGACGGCGGTTCCGCGTCGGCCTCCGAGATTGTCGCGGCGGCCTTGCAGGATGACCGGCGGGCGGTCGTCGTCGGCAGCGCCTCTTACGGCAAGGGCACGGTGCAAAGGGTTCTGCCCCTGTCCAACGGCGGCGAGCTGATCGTGACCTGGGCCTTGCTGGTGCGGCCCTCCGGCTATCTGCTCGACCGGCACGGCGTCATCCCGGCCGTCTGCACGAGCGCCCGCGCGGACGACAGCCGGTCTCTTCGGGCGGAGCCGCCGCGCGACGACGTTGCACGCGACGTTGTACGGGGCGAGGCAACCGCGCCTGCCGGCCCGCCCGCACCGCCGTTGCGGTCCGCGGCAGCGCTCGGCGAGGCGGACTGGCTGCGGCTGCGCCGCGCCTGTCCGGCGCGAACCGACGATCCGCCGAACGATCTCGCGGAGGCCGAGCGGCTGCTTGCCGATCCTGTTCTCTACCGTGACGCTCTGGACGACAGCCGGCGTCTGTTCGCTCCGACGGCCGCCACCTTGACACCGCCCAACACGCCGCTAATCTCGGGGCTGCAATTGCCTTGAACCAGAGAGGTACCGGATGGCCAAGACCAACACCGTGTTGATCAAGCTGGTCAGCAGCGCCGATACCGGCTTCTATTATGTCACCAAGAAAAATCCGCGAGCGAAAACCAACAAGCTCGAATTGAAGAAATTCGATCCGGTCGCCCGCAAGCACGTCGTCTTCCGCGAAGCGAAAATCAAATAGGCTGCGCTGGGCGCAGGGCGGCGGCGGAATACGCCGCCTTCCTCTGTCTGTCAGTCGTTGACGCTGCAGTAATCGGCCAGCGGAGAAGACAGGCGGTCGGACGGGCCGCCGAACGTGCGATTGCGGCCGGCGTTCTTGGCGCGATAGAGACAGTCATCGGCGCCGGTGAGCAGGGCGTCGGCGGTATCGTAGCCGGCAGCGACGGTCGCGGCGCCGACGCTGATCGTCAGATTGAGGGGATCGCAGCCCGCCTTCACCGCGAAGGGCTCGGCCGCAACCGCGAGACGCAGGCGTTCGGCAATCGCCAGGGCCTCGCCCAGGGGCGTCTCGGCCATCACTACGACGAATTCGTCGCCTCCGAGCCGGGCGACGAGGTCCACGTCCCGAACCACGCGCAACACGCGCGCGGTCAGTTGCCGCAGCGCCTCGTCCCCGGCGGCATGGCCGTAGGTGTCGTTGACGTCCTTGAAATGGTCGATGTCGAACAGCAGCACGGCCGCTCCGGGGCCGCCCTGTTCGAGGCGCTCGCGCAATTGGTCGAGATGGGCGAATAAAAAGCGCCGGTTGTAGAGGCCGGTCAATTCGTCGGTCAGGGCGAGCGACAGGCTGCGACGGTAATTTTCGCGCAGCCGGTCCTGCAGCCGCTTGCGCAGGATCTGGGTGCGGGTCCGCGCCAAAAGCTCGTTGCGGTCCACCGGCCGGATCACATAATCGCTCGCCCCGAGGTCGAGCCCCTTGGCAAGCCGGGGCAGATCCTCCTCCTCGGCGATCAGCAGGATTGCCAATTGGCGCAGCGATTCGGTCACCCGACAATAGGAGACCAGCCGCAGCGGCGCGTCGTCGGCGAGAGGCAGACTGGCGATCAGGATCTCGGCGTCGTGGATCTGCCGCTGCGCCTCGGCGCAGTTCGCGGCGCGGACGACGCTGAGCGCGATCGGCTGCAGGATCTCGGTCATGCGCGCCGCGGCAACCGCGTCCTCTTCGAGGATCAGGATGCGCGCGCGGCCGGGATCGAGGGCGAGGGCGGCGGCGCTGGGGCCGGCGAAGCGCGCGCAGATCTCTTCGCGCGCGCGCCACTCTTCGAGCGTGCGTTTCAGGCGAACGAGCGAGCGCAGGCGCGCGAAGAGCGCGATATCGTTGACCGGCTTGGTCAGAAAGTCGTCGGCGCCGGCTTCGAGCCCGCGCACCCGGTTGGCGACATCGGACAACGCCGTCACCATGACCACCGGCACATCCGCGGTGCGCGGGTCAGCTTTCAGGCGGCGGCAGACCTCGAACCCGTCCATCCGCGGCATCATGACGTCGAGCAGGACCAGATCCGGCGGCTCGGCGCCGGCGATGGCAAGCGCCTCCGGCCCGCTATAGGCGCGGACGACGTCGTAATATTCGCCGGAAAGTTTCGCCTCAAGCAATTTGACGTTGAGCTCGATATCGTCGACGACCAGGATGCGGGCACTCATCAGCCATCTCCCGTCACGACCCGACCGCCGGCTCAGGCGAGGAAACGCGCCACGGTATGCAGAAAGCTGGCGACCGAAATCGGCTTTGCGATATAGGCCTCGCAGCCGCCATCGCGGATCTTCTGCTCATCTCCCTTCATCGCGAAGGCGGTGATCGCCACCACCGGGATCGCGCGCAGGTCATCATCGTCCTTGATCCATTTGGTGACCTGGAGACCGGACACTTCGGGCAGTTGGATATCCATCAGGATCAGATCGGGTCGGTGCCGGCGCGCCAGCGCCAGCGCCTCGCGACCGCTCTTGCTCTGCAATGTATAATAGCCCTGTGCCTCGAGCAGATCGTTAAAGAGCTTCATGTTGAGTTCATTATCTTCAACGATCAGAATTTTCTTGTGCGACGCGCGCTCGCAGCGTCCATCCGGTGTCAGGCCCCCGAACGTCATGAATTGCCGCCCTCGAAAGGATCGCCGACCGCGCCTTTGCTCCGTCGAGCGGTGCCGGCCCTGGGCAACACGTCTTAGGCAAGGGGTCTTAACAATTCGCTAAACGATTACCCCTGCTCGGGAGAGCCTCATGTCAGACGCATTCCGCATCGGCGTCGACCTCGGCGGCACCAAGATCGAGGCCGCCGCCCTGAACCGCTCCGGCGCCGTCTGTTGCCGCCGGCGGGCGGCGACGCCGAGCGGCGATTATCGGGCGACGATCGCGGCGATCGCCGCTCTCGTTTCGGGCATCGAGCGGCAGCTCGGCGGCGCCGCGACGGTCGGGATCGGGATGCCGGGGGCGATTTCGCCTGTGACCGGGCTCGTCAAGAACGCCAATTCGACCTGGCTCAACGGCCGTCCGTTGCAGCACGATCTCGAAACGGCGCTCGCGCGCCCGGTGCGGCTCGCCAACGACGCCAATTGCTTTGCCCTGTCCGAAGCGACCGACGGCGCGGCGGCGGGCCTCGACACCGTTTTCGGCGTCATCATCGGCACCGGCGTCGGCGGCGGCCTCGCGGTCGGCGGACATGTCCTCGTCGGCGCCAATGCGATCGCCGGCGAATGGGGCCACACCCCGTTGCCTTGGCCGGGGCCGGACGAGACCCCCGGTCCGCCCTGCTATTGCGGGCGCAACGGGTGCGTCGAGACGTTTCTGTCCGGGCCGGGTCTCGCCGCGGATCACCGCCGCCATACCGGGCAGGATTGCGCCGCGGCCGACATCGCCGCCGCCGCGAAATGCGGCGACCCGCTCGCGCGCGCCACCCTCGATCGTTACGCCGAACGGCTCGCGCGCGGGCTCGCCGTGATCGTCAATATTTTCGACCCGGACGCAATCGTGCTCGGCGGCGGCCTGTCGGCGATCGCGATGCTCTATCAGCGCGTCCCGCTGTTGTGGCCGCGGTGGATCTTTTCGGATGCGGTCAACACCCGCCTGCTGGCGCCGCGGCACGGCGCTGCGAGCGGGGTTCGCGGAGCGGCCTGGCTGTGGCCGCCGGAGGCGGCGCCATGAATGTGTTGTGCCGCGATTGCCGCGCGTTGGTGACGGAATACGGGCGGCCCTCCGCCCCCTCGGGGGCCCGCGCCTCTCGCTGCCCGCAATGCGGCTCGCCCCGCATCGTGCGGCACGCCGAGATCGCCGGTTTGGCGATCGCCCATATCGACTGCGACGCCTTTTATGCGACGGTCGAGAAGCGCGACAGACCCGAATTGGCCGACCGGCCGGTCATTGTCGGCGGCGGCCGCCGCGGGGTCGTGCTCGCCTGCTGCTATGTCGCGCGGCTCTATGGCGTGCGCTCGGCGATGCCGATGTTCCAGGCGCTCGCCTCCTGCCCCGAGGCGGTCGTGATCCCGCCCGACATGACGAAGTACCGCACGGTCGGCCGCGCCGTCCGCGCCCTGATGCAGGGCTTGACGCCGCTGGTCGAGCCATTGTCGATCGACGAGGCGTTTCTCGATCTTGCCGGCGCGGCCGCGGCGCATGGCGCCGCCCCGGCCCAATTGCTCGCCGGTCTTGCCGCAAGGGTCGAGAACGAGCTCGGCGTCACCGTGTCGATCGGGCTCTCCGACAGCAAATTTCTCGCCAAGATCGCCTCGGACCTCGACAAGCCGCGCGGCTTTGCCGTGCTGAGCCGGGCCGACGCGCCTGCCTTCCTCGCCGACAAGCCGGTCTCGCTGTTGTGGGGCGTCGGAGCGGCGGTCGAGCGCCGCCTTGCCGGCGACGGCATCACCCGCGTCGGCCAGCTCGCCGCGCTTGGCGAGGCCGAGCTGATGAGCCGCTACGGCCGGATCGGTCTGCGCCTCTCGCGCCTCGCCCGCGGCGAGGACGACCGCGCCGTCCTGTCCGATCCGAGAGCGCGGTCGATTTCGGCGGAAACCACCTTTGTCCACGACCACGCCGAGGCGGAGGGCTTGTTGCGCGCGTTGCGGCCGCTGTGCGAGCGGGTCTCGGCCCGGCTGCAAGAGACCGGGCTCGCCGCCGGAGCGGTGACGTTGAAGCTCAAGACCGCCGATTTCCGGCTGCGCACCCGATCCCGGCGCCTGGCCGACCCGACCCAGCGCGCCGAGACGTTGTGTGCCGCGGCCGCCTTGTTGCTTGCCGCCGAAATCGACGGCGTGACCCGCTTCCGCCTTGTCGGGATCGGTGCCGACGCGCTCGTCGGCGCGACCGCCGCCGACCTGCCGACCCTGTTCGAGCCTATGAACGGAGAGGTCGGAGGGATTGCGCGTAGCGAAACCTATCGTTCGAGCGGGAAATGATGGGTTTCCCCCGGCTTTCCCCACAGATCAAGTCCGTGGGCTGAAGGCCCACGGGGTCAGCCCATCCTACGGTGCGTGACCCGGCGGTTCTGCTCAGCAATGCGGCTTCGGCAGCGGCTCGATGTCGTCGAGCGTGGCGTCAATCGCGTATTCGCCGTAATCAATGACCATGCTCTTCGACACGCCGTCGTCGAGCAGTTTCATGCCGAGTTCGTAATCGGGCTCCTCGACATTGCTGTCGGCGGGAAAGAAGGCGAGCCGGAGGTTCCAGCCGGGCCGCTGCAACAATGGACCGAGTTTTTGCGACGCCAGATCGGGGGCGAGTTTCGGCCCGATCACCGCCGACACCTCGTTCGCCCCCTCGTCGGCGGACCCGTCGAACAATTTGCGGACGACAAAATGCTCGCCCCGGCGGGCCGCGTCGATCAACAGGATCGTATGCGCGCTGGGGAATACGGTGCCGGGCGGGAGCTTGCGCTGGTGCGGCCGCGGCTGCGAAAACACCGCGACGCCGCCCTGGCCGGGACCGTCGAGCCGGGCCGTGCCGCGGATCTCCTGGGTCACCTTGCCGTTGCGCATCTCGCGGTCGTTGAAGCGGTAGCGCTGCCCGTCCTTCGCCTCCCAGGTCACAAAGTTCGACTGGATCTCGACGTCCGGGCTCTCGGCGTAGCGCATGCGCAGCCGATAGCGCTGCTGGACGGTCCACCCGTCGCAAGTTTCGCCCCATTCGTATTCCATCGCGCCGCGCGCGTCGATGACGCCGGAACCGCTGCGGACCTTGCCGAGCCGCATCGCATAAAGCGCCCGGTGGGGCATGATCTGGGCCTCGGCGGCAGCGCTGAGGACCGCGGCAAGGACGGCCGCAAAGAGGAGGGTTACGGCGCACCGCGCTGCCATCGCCAAAACTTTTCTGGATCTTCGGAAGGTCAGGACCGGCCGGTCCTGACCGGCGGCAGATCGAGGCGGATGTGCAATTCGCGCAGCCGCTCGGGCGGGACCGGCGCCGGCGCCTGCATCAACAGATCCTCGGCCTGCTGGTTCATCGGAAAGGCGACGACCTCGCGGATATTCGGGGTGTCGGCGAGCAGCATGACGATGCGGTCGATGCCCGGAGCCGAGCCGCCATGCGGCGGCGCACCGAATTTGAACGCGTTGAGGAGGCCGCCGAAGCGCGTCTCGACCTCCTCGGCCGAATAGCCGGCGATCGCAAAAGCCTTGTACATGATGTCCGGACGGTGATTGCGGATGGCGCCGGAAGACAATTCGACCCCGTTGCACACGATGTCGTACTGATAGGCGAGGATGTTGAGCGGGTCCTGATTTTCGAGGGCTTCGAGCCCGCCTTGCGGCATCGAGAACGGGTTGTGGCTGAAATCGATCTTTCCGGTCTCCTCGTTAAGCTCGTACATCGGGAAGTCGGTGATCCAGCAGAACTCGAAGCAATCCTTGGCGCTGAGCCCCAGTTCCGTCCCGATCCGCAGCCGCGCCGCGTTGGCGAACGGCAGAAAGGCGCTCGGCACCCCCGCCACGAAAAACACCGCGTCGCCGTCCTTGAGCCCGAGCGCAACGCGGAGCGCCTCGGTGCGCTCGGGGCCGAGGTTCTTGGCCACCGGACCGGCGCCGCCCTCCTCGCCTTCCCGCCAGAAGATGTAGGCCATGCCGGGCTGACCCTCGCC
>DATFCQ010000444.1:0-13463 GCA_035252905.1 Allostellaceae bacterium
CCAAGGTGCGCGCCGCGCTGTCCGGCGCCGCAATCGACGTCTTGGTGCAAAGGGCCGGGCCGCGCAAGAAGCGGCTCCTCGTCGCCGACCTCGAAGCGACCGTGATCGAGAACGAGATGCTCGACGAACTCGCCGATCTCATTGGCCTCTACCCGCGCGTCGCCGCGATCACCCGGCGCGCGATGAACGGCGAGATCGACTTTCACTCCGCCCTCGCCGAGCGCGTGGCCCTGCTGGCCGGCGCCCCCGCCAGCATGCTCGACGCCGCGGCGGCGCGCATCCGCATCGCCCCCGGGGCCGCCCCGCTGGTCGCGACGATGCGGCGGAACGGAGCGGTCACGGCGCTGGTTTCGGGCGGCTTCGCGATCTTCGCCGAACCCGTGGCAGAGTGGCTCGGCTTTGATCATGTCGTCGCCAACCGCCTCGACGTGGCGGGCGGACGCATCCTCGGCACCGTGCCCCCGCCGGTCGTGAACGGGGAGGAGAAGCGCAGAACGCTTCTCGCGCTCGCCGCCGCGCACGGCATCGCGCCGGCCGAAACGCTCGCCGTCGGCGACGGCGCCAACGACCTGCCAATGCTCGACGCGGCCGGGCTCGGCGTCGCCTTTCATGCCAAGCCGCGCGTCGCCGCGGCGGCGCATTGGCGCCTCGACCACGCCGATCTCGCCGGCCTCCTCTATGCCCAGGGCTATCGCCGGGAGGAATTCGCCCTCTCGTAAGGTCAGCGGCCGATCCCGAGCAGGGTCAGCACGCCGATCCCGGCAAAGACCAGTGCGGCGCCGAGGCGGATCGCCTTCAGCGGCAGCCGGTCGGCGAGCCGGCCGCCGATCAATACGGCCGGGATGTTGGCCAGCATCATGCCGAGCGTGGTGCCGCCGACCACCCAATAGAACTGGTCGAAGCGGGCGGCGAGGCCGATCGTCGCAAGCTGCGTCTTGTCGCCGAGTTCGGCGATAAAGAACGCGCAGAGCGTCGCCACAAACGCGCCGCGGCGGCCGAGCGCGCAGTCCTCCTCGCCGAGCCTGTCGGGGAACAGCGCCCACACGGCAAAGCTCAGAAACGACAGGCCGAGCAGCCAGCGCAGCAGCGCGCCGGTCAGCAATGTGCCGAAAAACGTGCCGGCGAGGCCGGCGGCGGCGTGGTTGGCCACCGTCGCGAACAGGATCCCGGCGAGGATCGGCGGCGCGCGCCGGAACCGCGCCGCCAGCATCAGGCTCAGGATCTGCGTCTTGTCGCCGATCTCGGCGAGACCGACGACCATGGTCGAGACCAGGAAGGCTTCCACCGGGGAGCGCCTTTAGGAGTCGGGCGGCGGATGAACCCTGGCATGACGGCTCCGCCGCCCGACCCGGGTCGCGGGAACCGCTGCCAAAGGTCTCGCCAAACCTTGCGCCACCCCCACGTGATTTCCGATCGCGCGGGGACCCCAAGCGTGCCGGCGCCATGGCCCTGAAGGCCAAGCGTGTTGACGCCGGCCCCTCATAAACGAGGGCGGCTACTCCCCAGTGACGCCGGCCTTCTAGCATGAAGCGCGCGGCGGCGGAAGAGGCTCGGCTTCAATAGCCGTAGGGCGCGGCCTCGCTCGGCACGATCGTCATGCCGACCGGCCACAGCGCCAAGCCGGCGAGCTTCAGATGCGCCCAGGCAAAGGGCAGGCCGATGATCGTGATCGCCCACCCGACTGCCCAGATCACATGGAGGAGGGCCAGCCACCACCCGGCGAGCACAAGCCAGATCACATTGCCGATCACGCCCAGGGGACCGGTGCCGATGTCTTCATGCCCGGTATAGGCGTCACGCGGCACCGCTTTGTGCCCGAACGGCAGAAACGTATAGAAGGCGATGTTGAGCGCGGCGCGCGCCCAGGGCAGGCCGATGATTGTGATCGCCATGATCACCGCGGCCAGCAGCCAGACCGCCGCCATTATCAGACCGCCAAAGACGATCCACAAAAGGTTGAGCAACAGTTGCAGGGGGGACATAAGCGTTTACCTCTCGATATCTCGGAATTTGCGGCGCAACTGGTATTCCTCGGAGGCGATCAGGCTTTCGATGTCGGCAAGGCGCTGTTCGGCGCTGCGGCAGCGCGCGCGCAACGCGGACAGCGCCTCGTTCGGCGCCGTCCTGACCGTGCGCCAGAATTGCGCCTCGTCATCGGCCCGGTAGAGGTCGGGCGGCTTTGCCGGCAGGGCCAGCGCCAGCGCCACATAAACGATGACCGTCGGGACAAAGAAGAAGACGAGGCCGACGATCGCCAACAGCCGCATCTGCACCGGCCTGAGGCCGACATATTCGGCGATCCCGGCGCAAACCCCGGCAAGGAGGCCGCGTTCGGGATCGCGGTAGAGACGGCCGAGCCTGTCAAAGGCGGAAAACATCGGGCCTCCTTTCACCGGTGCGGGCGCCAGCCGGGAGCTTCGGCATCGAGGATCTTTTCCAGAGCCTCGATCCGCGCCTCGACCCGTTGCGCGTTTTCCCACAATTCGCCGAGCGTGCGCTGGTCCTCGCGCGACATTGCGCGCGTCGCGCGCCAGCGCACGAGGTAATGGGCGATGATCCAGATCGGCGCGACGATGGTCAGAAAGATCAGGCCCAGCACAAAGGCGGTGAAATGCATGTGCGCGCCGCCCGCTCACGAGGCCGGCCCGGAGGGACGGATGCGGTTGCCGAGCCGCGCCTTCAGGGCCGCCAGTTCCTCCTCGACGGCGGCGTCGGCCGCCAATCCGGAAAGCTCGCTCTCGACCGAGGGCTGGCGACCGAGATCGTAGGATTCGACCTTGCCCTCGGCCTCGTCGAGCGCGCGCTCGACCTGCTCGAACCGGGCAAAGGCGTCGGCGATCCGGTCGTCGTACAATTTCGCGCGCACCTTGAGACGCGTCGCCGCCGTCTTGTGCCGCGCCACGATGGTCCGCTCGCGCGCCTTGGCGTCGGCGAGCTTCGCCTGCAATTTGCCGATGTCCTCGTTCTGCCTGGCGAGCGCCTCGTCGATCTGGACAAGCTGGGCCTGGAGCCGCTCCGCCGCCTCGACGACGCGCGCCTTGGCGTGGAGCGCCCCCTTGGCGAGGTCCTCGCGGTCGCGGGTGACCGCCAGTTCGGCCTTTTTCTGCCAATCCTCCTGCTCGCGCTTCAAGCCGGCGAGCCGCCGTTCGATCTCCTTCTTCTCGGCGATCGTGCGCACCGCCGCCGAGCGCACCTCGACCAGGGTGTCCTCCATCTCCTGGATAATCAGGCGGATGATCTTCTCCGGATCCTCGGCACGAGCGAGGATCGCGTTGATGTTCGAGTTGAAGATGTCGGCCAGCCGCGAAAAAATCCCCATCGCCGTCGTCCCGATGCTCGATCCATTAACATCTGGCTCTCAAGCATGGTGCATGCCAACCCGGCATATTCACTCATAGCATTGTTTTTAAAGAATTTTTTGAAAACCCCTTGAAAGCGCACCCTCTCAAATCCATAAAAATCGCCAACTTTTAGTGAATTTCGCTAAGGAATGGTCATTCCTGCGAGTGTGCCCCCCGAGGTCCCGGCCCCGCTCGGGGAAGCGCCGGCGTTTCGCGCGGCGCTCGCTAGGCTGTCCTTGTTGGCGCCGCTCGACCGGCCGGTTCTGCTGATCGGCGAGCGCGGCACCGGCAAGGAATTGTTTGCCGCCCGCCTCACCTATCTGTCGCCGCGCTGGGATCGGCCCTTTGTCAAACTGAACTGCGCCGCGCTCGCCGAGAGCCTCCTCGACAGCGAATTGTTCGGCCACGAGGCCGGCGCCTTTACCGGCGCCGTGCACCGCCGCATCGGCCGCTTCGAGCAGGCCGACCGCGGCACGCTGTTTCTCGACGAGATCGCCAACGCCTCGCTCGCCGTGCAGGAGAAGGTGCTGCGCGTGATCGAGTATGGGGCGTTCGAGCGGGTCGGCGGCAACGCCGTGCACGCGGTCGACGTACGCGTGGTCGCGGCCACCAACGCCGATCTGCCGGCGCTCGCGGCGGCGGGACGGTTCCGTCCCGACCTCCTCGACCGGCTCGCCTTTGACGTCGTCACGATCCCGCCCTTGCGTGCGCGCGGCGAGGACGTCCCGCTGTTGTCCGAGCACTTCGCCCGGCGCATGACCCGCGAACTCGGGCGCGAATTCTTCGCCGGCTTCACCGCGGACGCGCTGGCGCGGCTTTCCGCCTATTCCTGGCCGGGCAATGTCCGCGAATTGAAGAACGTCGTCGAGCGCAGCGTCTATCGCATGACGGAGCCGGAAAGGCCGCTCGGCGACGTCATCTTCGACCCGTTCGCCGGACCCCACCACCGCCCTGCCGAAGCCCCCGGCGGCCCGGCGGCGGCCGCGCCCGCGGCCGATCGGCCGGCAGGGGGCGATTTTCTGTCGCGCGTGCGGGACTTCGAGAAAAAGCTGCTGGAAGAGGCGCTGCGCGCGAACCGGTTCAACCAGCGCAAGGCGGCCGAAGCCCTCGGCCTCGGCTATCACCAATTGCGCCATCATCTGAAAAAGCACGGGCTCGCCGCCGCGCGGCCGGCGCCGGTTCAGCCTGAATAGAGCACCGTGCCGTCGGCCTGCGGCTGCGCTCCGGGGGTCGGCGTCGCCGGGACGGTCTTGCCCGGCCCCATAATGTGCATGACCGGGAAGCCGCGGGCGAGCAGGTAATCGGCGATGATGCGCCGATGGCAGCGCCACCACACCGCCTCGGCGCACATGATGGCCGTCCGCTGCCGACGGGCGAGCGCGATCAATTCGGCGAGGCCGGCACGGAACGGCTCGGTCATCGCGTAATCGGCGTAATTGCGGAACGCCTCCATCTGCCACAGCGCGTTGGGCGACGGCGCAGCGTCGCGGCGACGCCCGCGTCGGCCGCCGAGAGCGGAGAGATGGCGGTAGTCGATCCCTTCCGCCGCGAGCGCCGGCACGAGGCTCTCGGCGTTGAATTGCGGGTTCGCACGCGAGCGCGGAAACGAGCGCACATCGACGAGGAGCGTGACCCCAGCCTCGCGCAACAACGCGACGAACTCGGCGAGGCTGCGCGTCGAATGGCCGATTGTGAAGATCGTCGGCGGCTCGGGCACGGCATGGACCCCGGTTTTGCTTCGGCCTAGGCTATGCGGCAAAACCGCCGGGCTAAAAGGGTAATTCCGTCACTCCCTGCCCCTCACCCTCCCGCCGCTTGTGCGGCGGGTCCCTCCCTCTCCCCGCATTGCGGGGAGAGGGCCGGGGTGAGGGGCCACCGACCGGATCTCGTAGAGCGAAAGCAGAGGAGAATACGCGATGAAACTCGTCAGCTTTACCGCCGCCGGCCGCACGTCTTATGGGGCGGTGGTCGGCGACGGCATCGTCGATCTCGGCCGGCGGCTCGGCGGGCGCACTCCGACCCTCAGAGCCGTAATCGCCGGCGGCGCGCTCGCCGGGATCGCGGCCGAGATCGCCGGCGCCGCCCCGGACGCGGCATTGTCGCAGGTCACGCTGCTGCCGCCGCTCCCCGATCCCGACAAGATCATCTGCGCCGGGCGCAACTACCGGGCGCACGCCGCCGAGGCGGGCGGCGCCCCGCCCGAGAACCCGCAGGTCTTTCTGCGCCTCGTCAACACATTGGTCGGCCACGATACGGCGATGGTGCGGCCCGTGATCTCGGACCAATTCGATTACGAGGGCGAACTCGCCCTCGTCATCGGCAGGCCCGGCCGCCACATCGCCAGGGCCGACGCGCTCGGCCATGTTTTCGGCTATGCCTGCTTCAATGACGGCTCGATCCGCGACATCCAGTTCAAACACTCGATCGCCGCCGGCAAGAACTTCCACCGGACCGGCGGCTTCGGACCGTGGATCGTCACCGCCGACGAGATCCCCGACCCGACCCGGCTCGCCCTCAAAACCCGGCTCAACGGCAGGGAGGTGCAGCATACCGGGATCGACGATCTGATCTTCGACATCCCGACCCTGATTTCCTACTGCTCGGAATGGACGCCGCTGCTTCCCGGCGACGTCATCGCCACCGGCACGCCAGAGGGGGTCGGCTTTGCCCGCAAGCCGCCTTTGTGGATGAAGCCCGGCGACGTCGTCGAGGTCGAGATCAGCGCGATCGGAACCTTGCGCAACCCGATCGTCGCCGAGAGCCGGGATCTCAACAGCGCGTCGTAGTAGCGGTCGGCAAAGGCGCTGCCGAGGGAGATCGCCAACACCGTGACGGCAAAGGCGACGAGCCCCAGCGCCACGGCGCGATTTGCCGTGCGCCGGCTCGCCCGCCATTCCGCCGCGGTGACGGCCCGGACGGGAGAGCGCGCCGCGCTCTTCTCCTCCTGCCGGGCGCGGCTGTATATCATCCACAAGGCCGCGAGGGCGAGCATCATCGTGCCCGGGACCCACATCGTCAGCCCGCCAAAGCGCTCGTCGGCAAGCGGGCTGACCGCCCACCACCGCCCTAGCACGTCATAGGCGTGGTAGAGCGGCACGGTTTTGAAGGACAGGAACAGCCCGAGCAGGATGTTGCCCATCATCGCAAACCACGCCATGAACAGCCGCGCCCCGAGCGAGGCGCCGTGCGGGGAGGGGCGCGGGTCGAGGAGGCACCAGAAGAACAGCAGCCCGCTCAGCAGCAGCGTCGTGTGCCACAGATAGTGGATCGGCTCGTCGAGGATGGCGAGGTCGTGGTAATGCGGGACCATCCAGAAATAGGTCGTGCCGACGAACAGCGCGGTCGCGACCGCCGGACGGCGCAAGAGGCCGAAGATGCGCAGCCACCGGCCGGCAAGGAGCGGGGCCACGACGCGGTGCCGCAGCCGGTCCGGCAGGCCGCGCAACAGCGCCGCCTGCGGCGCCGCCAATAGGATCAACAGCGGCCCGACCGTGCGCAGCAGCATGTGCTCGATCTGGTGGACCAGGAAGACGTGATCGGAGATCGGCTCGATCGGCGATTGCAGGGCGACAAAGACCGCCGCGAGCCCGCCGAAAAAGGCGAGATGCCGCCAGGACTGCGCGCGGTCCCGAGCGCCCTCGCGGTGGCCGGCGACATAGAGGAGAGCGAGGACGGCGAGAGGTACGGTGATTTCCGGCGAGACCGGCCAGTGCGACCAGTGGCTGCCCGATGCGATCGCTCCGACATGCCCCCAGCGCAGCGCCGCGGCGAGCGCCGCCAGCAGAGCGGCAACGAGCGCCGCCGGCCCCCATAGGCCCGGATCAAGATGCCGGATCGCTTCCGGCCGCCGGCTTTCTATGCCTCTCATCGCCCTCTCGCCCGACTATCGGTGCGCCCGCTTTGCCACCGGCGGCCCTTCGGCCCCGGTGATCGGCACAAGATCGGCCGGATCAAAGCGCGACGGCTCGATTTTCAGGTAGGCGACGCCCTCTTCGGGGGCGATTGCGGCCTCGACAACCCCCGGCACCGCCCCCAGCAGATCGGCGAGCCCTTGCGCCTGCGTCGCGCCGCTGCCCAGAGGCGCGACATAGCTCCTGTAGCGGCCCGGCCGCCTCATCGTCGCGGCGAGCGCGAGCCACACGAGCGCGACCGCCAGGGTGAAGCCGAACACCGCGGCGGCGCCGCCCATCGCCGAGGCCCAGCCGCCGACGGCACCGCCGAAGAAGATGCCGAGGAACTGCGCGCTCGAATAGATCCCGGTCGCGGTGCCCTTGGCGCCCGCCGGGGCGATCTTGGTGATCAATGACGGCAACACCGCTTCCATCGTGTTGAAGGCGGCAAAGAAGACGACGAGCGCCGCCACGACGATGAGCGAACTGCCCTCGCCAAGCGCGAGCGCGAGCAGGCTGCCCGCCAGCACCGCGATCGTCGCGACAAACACCTCCTTCATGCGCGCGCCGGTCTCGGCGAACATCACGACCGGCGCCATCAACACGATCGAGGCGCCCAGGACCGGAAGATAGACCTTCCAATCGGCCGGGCCGGCGAGGTGCAGGGTGCGGGCGAGCAATGCCGGAACGGCAAGAAAGCTCGCCGTCAGGATCGCATGCAGGGCAAAGATCGCAAAATCCAGCCGCAACAATTCAGGGTCGCGGCAGATCCGGGCGAACAGGGCCGGCACCGCCTCGGCGTCGCGATGCCGCGCGAACTGCGGCGGCGTCGGGACGAGGCCCAAGGTGATGGCAATGCCGACGAGCGCCAGCCCCCCGGTCAGCCAGAAGATGCCGGGAACGCCGATCGCGCTCGCCAATAAGGGGCCGACCCCGATCGCGATCACAAAGGACAGGCCGATCGTCACGCCGACGAGCGCCATCGCCCGGGTGCGGACTTCCTCGCGGGTCAGATCGGCGATCATGGCCAGGACGACCGAGCCGACCGCGCCCGTCCCCTGCAGGATGCGCCCGACCGTCACGCCCTCGATCGTCGTTGCCATTGCGGCCACGACGCTGCCGATCCCGAACAGGACGAGCCCGCCGGCGATCACGACCTTGCGGCCGATCCGATCGGAGAGAAGCCCGAAGGGGATCTGCAACAGGCCTTGCGTCAGCCCGTAGGCGCCGAGTGCGAGCCCGATCAGTTCCGGCGTTGCGCCCCGCAGATGCCGGGCATAGCCGACAAACACCGGGTAGATCATGAACAGGCCCAAGAGCCGCATCGCGAAGATCGCGGCGAGCGCACCGGTCGCGCGCAACTCCTGTCGTGTCATGTGCTGTGAATCGTCATGATCGAGCGGTCGGCCCTGTTCTTCTTCATCTCCGACGGCACAGAATTAAGGATGGCCGGGCTCGGGAATAGTGGCAGCTTGCCGCATGGCCCGACGGGCGACGATCAGGCCCGCCGAGATAAAGGCGAGGCTCTCGCCGACCCAGATCACCGCGCCGCCGAGCGCCTCGTCCGCCATCGCCGACACGACGAGGCCGAGATGGTCATAGGCGTCGTAGAGCACGGTCTCTTTCGACAGCAGATAAGCGCCGATAAAGCTGTCCATCATCCAGGCGATTTCGAGCATCCACAGGCGCACCAGAATGGCGGCGCCGACCGGCGGCGGCCGGCGGTCGAGCACCCGCCACCAGAACAACAGCCCGGCGGCCAGCATGCTGGCATGCATCGCTTCGTGCAATGCCCCGTCTTCGAGCGCGGCATTGTGGAGGCGCGGGATCTGCCAGACGTCGAGGGCCGCCATCAGCAGCGCAGTGGCGACGGCGGGATGGGTCAATGCGCCGAACAGTACCCGCACCGGCGCGCTGGTGATCAGGCGCGGCAACAGGCGGTGGCGCAACGGCGCCGGCAGGCCGGCGATCAACACCGCCTGCGGCGCCGCCAGCATGATGAGGATCGGCACCAGCATCGCCAGGATCAGATGCTGGACCTGATGCACCCAGAAGAGATGCTCGGACAAATCGTCGAGCGGCGAACAGAGCGCCGCGAAGACGGCGAACAGAGCGCCGAAAAAAGCCGCATGACGGGCGCCGCGTCCCGGCCGCCCCCGGCGGCGGCGCAGCCCCGCCGCGTAGAGGACCGCAAACAGCGCGAGGGGAATCAGGATCCCCGGCGACCAATCCCAGCGGTTCCAGAGGGGATACATGGGCTCGGCTGTTTATTCTCTCCGCCCGCTTGCCGCGGATAAGGGTAGGCATGATCGGCATCCGCTTACGAAGGGAGCAGCGTCGCCCCTCACCCCGGCCCTCTCCCCGCGCGCGGGGAGAGGGAGGGACCCGCGCCGCAAGGCGCGGGAGGGTGAGGGGCTGCGGTGTCCCGTCACGGGCCGATACCGATCCCGATCAGACGGCCATTCGCCGCGGGCCGGTCTCGGCAAAATGCGGCATGACCTCGCGGGCGAAGCGGCGCAGGCTGGCGCGGCCGCGGGCGCCGCCGCCCGAGCCGCCGCCGTTCAGCAGGACATAGCCGACCCCGGCGGCGGCGAGGTCTTCGAGCCTCGCCGCGACCTCGTCGGGGTTGCCGTAGATTGCGCTGTTCTCGTTGACGACGCGCGGATCGCCGTCGGCGCGATCGGGTCCGCCATGCACAGTGCCGTCGGGCCGGGTCGCCAGTTTCAACTGGCGCAGCCGGTTCTGCAATCGGCGTTCGAGCGCCGCCGCCTTTTCCGCGGCATTGTCGGCGACGAAGAAGGCGCGCGTGACCCCGACCTGCATCGGGTCGAACACCCGCCCCTCTGCCGTGACCGCCTCCCGGTACACCGCGATCGCACGGGCGACGTCCTGCGGCGCGGCGTATTGGCCGAGCAGCAGGTTGTAGCCCTGTTCGGCGACCCGGCGGATCGAGCGGTCGCTGCCCGCGCCCATCCAGATCGGCGGGTGCGGCTTTTGCGCGGTCGGCGGCTCGACCACGATGTCCGCGAACTGCCAGTAGCGGCCGCGATGCGAGAACGGCCGGTCGCTGGTCCACGCCCGGAGGATCACCGAGAGCCCCTCCTCGAAGCGGGCGTCGGCCTCCTCGAGGGCCACGCGGAAGCCGGCGAACTCGTTGTAGCGGTAGCCCTTGCCGACGCCGAAATCGAGCCGGCCGCCGGATAAGAGGTCGAGGGTCGCGGCCTGCTCGGCGAGGAGCACCGGGTTGTGCCAGGGCAGGACCATGACCGCCGTGCCGAGGCGCAGCCGGCGCGTCCGCGCGCCGAGCCAGGTCAGCAGGTTCAAGGTCGCCGAGACCTGGCCGTAGCCGGTGAAGTGGTGCTCGACGACAAAGCTGCTGTGGAAGCCCAGCGCCTCGGCTTCGACATTGGTGTCGATGAAATCGCGAAAGCCTTCGCTGCTGTCGAATTCGGGGCCGCCGCGCCGCGCCTGGGCGCTGCCGAACAGACCAAAGCGCATGATTCGCACCTCCGCTCTGCGGCGGCGAAGGTACGCCGCCGCCGGCGCCGTTCCCAATGCCCTATTGCGATCCCCGCCATAGCGGAACGGCATGATTCGTTTGCGTTTCGTACTGGCGACTCGGCCGCGATCGGCGTAGAAGCGCCCGGCCATGCGCCTGTTCCGCTTTTTCGAGACCCTGCTCGCTCCGACCGCGACCCCCGCCGATACGGCGCCGCCCGCGGGATTGGCGGCGTTTTACTGGTTTTATGCCCGGCAGGCGCGGATCCTCGTCATCGCCCTGTTCGCCGCCGGCTCATTGGTGGCGTTGCTCGACATGACGATCCCGGTGTTTATCGGGCGGGTCGTGACGATGGTGTCGAAGGAGGCGCCCGCGGCGCTGTTGCGCGACAATTGGCGCCAGCTCCTCGGCATGGCGGCGGTTTTGCTGGTCGCCCGGCCGACAGCGCTGCTGTTGCAGGCCCTCGTCACCAGCCAGGCGATCGCGCCGGGCTTTTCCAATCTGGTGCGCTGGCAGAACCACTGGCACGTGGTGCGGCAGAGCTGGACCTTTTTTCAGAACGACTTTGCCGGACGCATCGCGCAGCGGGTCATGCAGACCGGCCCGGCGCTGCGCGAGAGCGTCGTCTCCGGCACCAACGCGGTGTGGTACATCCTGATTTACGGCAGCAGCGCGCTTGTATTGCTGGGCCGCAACGACATGCGCCTGACCGCGCCGATCCTGTGCTGGTTCGGCGGCTATGCGGCGCTGTTGCGCTATTTCGTGCCGCGCCTGCGCGCCCGCTCGCGGCGCAGCTCGGAGGCCCGCTCGACCCTGACCGGCCGCGTTGTCGACAGCTACACCAATATCCTGACGGTCAAATTGTTCGCCCGCCCGCAGGACGAGGACGAATTTGTGCGCGGCGCGGTCGACGACCATACCGAGGCCTTTCAGGGGCAATTGCGGCTGATGACGTTGCTGAGTTTCCTGCTCGCGACGCTCAACGCTTCGATGGTGATCGGCACCAGCGCGATCGCGGTGTGGCTGTGGGTCGAAGGCCGGATCGCCGTCGGCACCGTGGCGATGGCGATGCCGCTGTGCTGGCAGATCTCGAACCTGGCCGGCTGGGTGGCGCAGAACGTGACGACGATCTTTGAGAATGTCGGGGTCGTGCAGGACGGCATGAAGACGATCGCGGTGCCGCGCCAGATGCCGGACCGGCCCGATGCGGCCGTCTTGCGGGTCGCCCGCGGCGCGGTCCGCTTCGACACTGTGCGCTTCGGCTACGGCACCGCGCGCGGAGTTCTGCACGGCATCGACCTCAAGATCCGGCCGGGCGAGCGCGTCGGGCTGGTCGGCCGCTCGGGCGCCGGCAAATCGACCCTCGTCAACCTGCTGCTGCGCTTCTACGAGCCGGAATCCGGCCGCATTCTGATTGACGGCCAGGACATCGCCCGGGTCACGCAGGACAGCCTGCGCGCCCATATCGCGATGGTGACGCAGGATACCTCGCTGTTGCACCGCTCGATCCGCGACAACATCCGCTACGGCCGGCCGCAGGCCAGCGACGAAGAGGTGTGGCGGGCGGCCGACCGCGCCCACGCCCTCGAATTCATCGAGGGGCTCGAAGACTGGCACGGGCGCCGCGGCTTTGACGCGCATGTCGGCGAGCGCGGCGTCAAATTGTCGGGCGGGCAGCGCCAGCGCATCGCCCTCGCCCGAGTGATTCTCAAGGACGCGCCGATCCTGGTGCTCGACGAGGCCACCTCGGCGCTCGATTCGGAGGTCGAAGCGGCGATCCAGGAGCAGCTCGACACTCTGATGAAGGGGCGCACCGTAATCGCGATCGCCCACCGCCTGTCGACGATCGCCCGCCTCGACCGCCTCGTCGTGCTCGACCGTGGGGACATCGTCGAGGAAGGCAACCACACCCAACTGCTCGCCCTCGGCGGCACCTACAGCCGGCTGTGGCGCCGGCAATCGGGCGGGTTCCACCCGACCCCAGCCCCGCGCGACAAGTCGCGCGGGGACCCCGATAAAGAGGCTCTCGGCCTCGACGCCGCGGAGTAGAAAAACGGGCAGGCGACGGATTTGGCCGTCGCCCCTCACCCCGGCCCTCTCCCCGCAATGCGGGGAGAGGGAGGGTCCCGCGGCGAAGCCGCGGGAGGGTGAGGGGCTTCCCCGGTTGGCGGGCGCCGGGCGCTGCGCTATGTCTAAATGCATGGCTCGGGGCTTTCCGGTTTTTGTCTTTCTCGCCAGCGCTGCCGTGCTCGGCGGCGCCTTCGCCTCGCAAGTTTGGGGCGGGTTGATGCCGTGCGAATTATGCCTCGCCGAGCGCTGGCCGTGGGCGGCGGCGATCGCGATCGCCCTGGTCGCGGCGCTCGTCGGCCGCCGCCCGGTCCTGCCCTGGGCGGCGGCCTTGTTGGCGCTGGTTTTCGTCGCCGGCAGCGCGCTCGCCTTCTACCATGTCGGGGTCGAGCAGCACTGGTTTGCCGGCCCGACCGCCTGCACCGCCCCCGCCGGCGCAGCCAGAACCGTGGCGGAACTGGAGGCGCAGCTTTTGCACCAGCAGCCGGTGCGCTGCGATCAGCCGGCCTGGTCGTTGTTCGGGGTCTCGCTCGCCGGCTGGAACCTCGTCGCTTCGCTGTTCATGCTGGCCTGTTGCCTTGCCGCCCTCCTATGGTCGCGCGGCGGCGGGCGGCAGATCGCGGCGCGGCGGCGCCCGGCATGAGCGCGCACCGCCTGCCGGGGGAC
>DATFCQ010000445.1:0-39381 GCA_035252905.1 Allostellaceae bacterium
GGCCGCCTCGCGGCCTTGATCGTCAGCGCCGAGGACGCCGAAGCGGCCGATTTTGCGGCGCGCGCGCTTGCCCGCGCAGCGCCGCAACTGCAGGGGCTCGCCATCCTCGGTCCGGCGCCGGCGCCGCTCGCGATCCTGCGCGGCCGCCACCGCCGCCGCTTTCTGGTGAAGGCCGAACGGGCGGTCAATGTGCAGGCGGTGCTGCGCGAGTGGCTCGCGCGCGTGCGCGTCGCCGGCTCCGCCCGCATCCAGGTCGATATCGACCCGTACAGCTTTTTGTAAGATCCATACCAGGTTGTAAGATCCATACCAGGTTATCGCCCTATTGCAGCGGCAGCGGTCGGTGAGATCTCGCAGAAACACCGCAATGTCATAGTCGGAGGCAGGATGCGCATCGCCGCGCGTCCGCGAGCCGAACAAGACGACGCGTTCGAGACGGTCGCCGTAGAGTTCGGCGAGGGCAGCGCGGAAGCGGGCGAGGACCGGATCGGAGGGCGCTCTTGTCGGCATGCCTGCCCCCTACCATTTTTCGAGCGATGCGGGCCAGACCTGCGGTCGCCGCGGCGCCCGGACAGTTGCGCGGGGCGGTCCGGTTGTGTTAGGAACCGCGCGGATTTCGCGGAGCCCATCGGCTCTGCGGCGGTGGCGTGCCGAAATCCGAAAACGACAAGCAAATGCTGCCGCGGCCTGCCGCCGGCGCGGCGATCGAGGATTGTCTTTCATTGGCTTCCGAAGCAACAGGCGTATCCGGCCTCGCCGAGCGTTATGCGGCGGCCCTGTTCGAACTGGCCGAGGAGCGGCGGATGCTCGACACCGTCGCCGCCGACCTGCGCGCCCTCAAAGCCATGATCGGCGCCAGCGCCGACCTGACCCGCCTCGTCCGCAGCCCGATCTTGTCGCGCGCCGAGCAGGGCCGGGCGATCGCCGCCCTCGCCGAGCGCGCCGGCCTCGACCCGCTGGTCCGCGACTTTCTCGGTGTGGTCGCGCGCAACCGGCGGCTCTTTGCCGTCCCGGCGATGATCAACTCCTATCTCGAAACGCTCGCGGCGCGGCGCGGCGAGGTGACCGCCGAGGTGACCGCGGCCCAGCCGCTGAGCGAGGCGCAGCTCACAAGGCTCGGCGAGCAGTTGCGCCAAGCGGTCGGGCGCCGCGTCGCGGTCGAGGTCAAGGTCGATCGCGGGCTTTTGGGCGGCATGATCATCAAGCTCGGCTCGCGCATGGTCGACGGCTCCTTGCGGGGCAAACTGGCGCGCCTGCAACTGGCGATGAAGGGCGCCGGATGAGCGCAGCGCCTCGGGTGCCCGGCGCCGCCACGACGGAAGAATAGAGCTCCCATTCCAAAGAGGGTTTCGATGGAAATTCGCGCGGCGGAGATTTCGGCGATCCTGAAGAAGGAGATTGCCAATTTCGGCAGCGAGGCGGATGTCGCCGAGGTCGGCCAGGTGCTGTCGATCGGCGACGGCATCGCCCGCATCTATGGCCTCGACAACGTCGAGGCCGGCGAGATGGTCGAGTTCCCGGGCGGGGTTCGGGGCATGGCCCTCAACCTTGAAACCGACAATGTCGGCGTCGTCGTGTTCGGCGAGGACAAGGACATCCGCGAGGGCGACACGGTCAAGCGCACCGGCGCGATCGTCGACGTGCCGGTCGGGCGCGGCCTGTTGGGCCGCGTCGTCAATGCGCTCGGCGAGCCGATCGACGGCAAGGGGCTGCTTACCGACGTCCACCGCACCCGCGTCGAGGTCAAGGCGCCCGGCATCGTGCCGCGCCGATCGGTGCACGAGCCGGTGCAGACCGGATTGAAGGCGATCGACGCCTTGGTCCCGATCGGGCGGGGGCAGCGCGAATTGATCATCGGCGATCGCCAGACCGGCAAGACCGCGCTCGCTCTCGACGCCATTCTCAATCAGAGGACGGTCAACGCCGGCGGCGACGAGACGAAAAAGCTCTATTGCGTCTATGTCGCGATCGGCCAGAAGCGTTCGAGCGTCGCTCAGATCGTCAAAACGTTGCAGGATTACGGCGCCCTCGAATACTCGATCGTCGTGGCCGCGACCGCGTCCGAGCCGGCGCCCTTGCAGTTTCTTGCACCCTATGCCGGGTGTGCGATGGGCGAGTTCTTCCGCGACAACGGCATGCATGCGGTGGTCATCTACGACGATTTGTCGAAGCACGCCGTCGCCTACCGCCAGATGTCGCTGCTGTTGCGCCGCCCGCCGGGTCGCGAAGCCTATCCGGGCGACGTGTTCTATCTGCATTCCCGCCTGTTGGAGCGCGCCGCCAAGATGAACGACGAGCACGGCGCCGGTTCGCTGACGGCGCTTCCGGTCATCGAGACGCAGGCGGGCGACGTGTCGGCCTATATCCCGACCAATGTGATCTCGATCACCGACGGCCAGATCTTTCTCGAAACCGAATTGTTCTATCGCGGCATCCGCCCGGCCATCAATGTCGGATTGTCGGTCAGCCGGGTCGGCTCTGCGGCCCAGATCAAGGCGATGAAGCAGGTGGCCGGGCGCATCAAACTCGAACTCGCGCAATATCGCGAGATGGCCGCGTTCTCGCAATTCGCCTCCGATCTCGACGCCTCGACGCAGCGGCTGCTGGCGCGCGGCAGCCGATTGACCGAATTGTTGAAGCAGCCGCAATTCGCGCCGGTCCCGGTCGAGGAGCAGGTGGTATCGATCTTCGCCGGCACCCGCGGCTATCTCGACACGGTCGAGGTCGCCGACGTGACCCGCTTCGAGGCGGCGATGCTCGGCGAATTGCGCGCCCGTCGGCCGGAGCTCTTGGAGACGATCCGCGAGCAGCGCGAAATGTCGGGCGAGGTCGAGAAGGAACTCGGCGATTTTCTCGCCGGCTTTGCCAAGACCTTCGCATGACGGCCGAGCGGTAGGAGGCCATGCCGAGCCTGAAAGACCTGCGGCTCAGAATCCGCAGCGTCCGATCGACCCAGAAGATCACCGCGGCGATGAAGATGGTCGCCGCCTCGCGTCTGCGCCGCGCGCAGGAGCAGGCGGAAGCGGCGCGGCCCTATGCGCAGCGGATGGAGCGGGTTCTGGGTTCGCTCGCGTCCCGCATGACCGGAATGCCGGGGGCGCCGCGATTGCTCGTCGGCACCGGCAAGGACGAGATCCATCTGCTCGTCGTCGCCAGCTCCGATCGCGGTCTTGCCGGCGGCTTCAACGCCTCGATCCTGCGCGAGACGCGGCGGCGCATCCGCGAACTCGAAGCGGCCGGCAAGCGGGTCCTGATCCTGACGATCGGCCGCAAGGGGCGCGACAGTCTGCGCCGCGACTATTCCCGGCTGGTCCATGACAGTCTGACCGAGATCGGCCGCCGCCCGCTCGCCTTCGACGAGGCGCGTGAGATCGCCGAACGCATCCTCGTTCTCTACGAGGGGGGCGGGTTCGACGTCTGCACGATCATCTACAACCGCTTCCGCTCGGCGATCACGCAGATCGTCACCGCCCAGCAATTGATCCCGTTCGCGCCGCCCGCCGGCTTCGAAGAGGAGGACATGGGCGGCGCCGTCTACGAATTCGAACCCGAGGAGGACGAGATCCTCGACGAATTGCTGCCGAAGAACCTCGCCGTGCAGATCTATACCGCGCTTCTCGAAAACGCCGCGAGCGAGCAGGGCGCGCGGATGACCGCGATGGACAACGCGACCCGCAACGCCGGCGAGATGATCGACCGGCTCACCCTCAACTACAACCGCACGCGCCAGGCCGCCATCACCAAGGAGCTGATCGAGATCATCTCCGGCGCCGAGGCGCTCTGATACCGACAGGCTATGACCCGTCGCGTGCTGCCCCTCACCCCGGCCCTCTCCCCGCGCGCGGGGAGAGGGCCGGGGTGAGGGGCAGAGGCGGCGATCGAACGAGGAAAAGCTGAAAAATGCCCACCAACGCTATCGGCAGGATTACCCAGGTCATCGGCCCCGTCGTCGACGTTCATTTCGAGGGCGAATTGCCGGTGATCCAGACCGCATTGCACGTCGACAACGGCGGCCGCACCCTCGTGCTCGAAGTGGCGCAGCACCTCGGCGAGAACACGGTGCGAACGATCGCGATGGACATGACCGACGGGCTGGTGCGCGGCGCCCAGGCCCTCGACACCGGCGGCCCGATCACGATGCCGGTCGGCCCCGAGACCCTGGGCCGCATCCTCAACGTCGTCGGCGAGCCGGTCGACGAGCGCGGGCCGGTGCAGACCAACCGCCGCTCGCCGATCCACAAGCCGGCCCCCGAATTCATCGACCAGTCGACCGAGGCGGAGATCCTGGTTACCGGCATCAAGGTCGTCGATCTGCTGACACCCTACGCCAAGGGCGGCAAGATCGGCCTGTTTGGCGGCGCCGGCGTCGGCAAGACCGTCATCATCATGGAATTGATCAACAACATCGCCAAGGCGCATGGCGGTTATTCGGTGTTCGCCGGCGTCGGCGAGCGCACCCGCGAGGGCAACGACCTCTATCACGAGATGATAGAATCGGGGGTCATCAACCTGAACGGCGGCGGCTCCAAGGCGGCGCTCGTCTACGGCCAGATGAACGAGCCGCCGGGGGCGCGCGCCCGCGTCGGCTTGTCGGGCCTGACCCTCGCCGAATATTTCCGCGACGAGGAAGGGCAGGACGTATTGTTCTTCGTCGACAATATCTTCCGCTTCACCCAGGCGGGCTCCGAAGTGTCGGCGCTGTTGGGCCGCATCCCGTCGGCGGTCGGCTACCAGCCGACCCTGGCGACCGATTTGGGAACCCTCGAGGAGCGCATCACGAGTACCAAAAAGGGGTCGATCACCTCGGTGCAGGCGATCTACGTGCCGGCCGACGATCTGACCGATCCGGCGCCTGCCACGACCTTCTCTCATCTTGATGCAACCACGGTGCTGTCGCGCCAGATCGCCGAACTCGGCATCTATCCGGCGGTCGATCCGCTCGATTCGACCTCGCGCATGCTCGACCCGCGGGTTGTCGGCGAGGACCATTACCGCGTCGCGCGCGACGTGCAGCGGGTGTTGCAGACCTACAAATCCTTGCAGGACATCATCGCCATTCTCGGCATGGACGAATTGTCGGAAGAGGACAAATTGACCGTCGCCCGCGCCCGCAAGATCCAGCGCTTCCTGTCGCAGCCCTTCCACGTCGCCGAGGTGTTCACCGGCACCCCCGGCGTGCTGGTCAGCCTTGAAGACACGATCAAGGGTTTCAAGGGCATTGTCGCCGGCGATTACGACGACATGCCGGAGAGCGCCTTCTATATGGTCGGCACGATCGAGGAGGCGGTCGAGAAGGCGCGCCGCATGGCCGCCGAGGCGGCGTGAGTCGATGCCCGAGCGCTTTGAATTCGAACTGGTGACGCCCGAGCGGCTGTTGCTGTCACAGATGGTCGACATGGTGGTCGTGCCGGGCAGCGAGGGCAATTTCGGCGTGCTCGCCGGTCACGCCCCGTTCATCTCGACGATCCGGCCGGGGATCATCGACATCTATGAAGGCCAGACGGTCGCGCGCCGCGTCTTTGTTGTCGGCGGGCTTGCCGAGGTGACGCCGCAGCGCTGCACCGTATTGGCCGACGAGGCGCTCGAACCCGAGGCGCTCGACCGCACCGCGATCGAGGCCGAATTGCAGGCCGCCGCCGGCAATCTGGCGAGCTTGCGCGAGCAGGTCGCGCGCGTTGCGGGCGCCGACCGCGAGCGTCTCCTGGTCGAGTTGCGCGGCCTCGAACGCGACGACGCCGTCGCTCGCGCCAAGCTTCAGGCCCTCGCTGAGACCGCGCACTGACAATTTGAGTTGGCGGAATGCCCCCGGCTTTCGCCGGGGTTTTCCGCCCTACATCAAACCGTAGGGCGGAAAAGCGCAGCGCATTCCGCCGCGTTCACGCCCCTTCGTGTATAAAGCGAGAGCGAGACGCAAAGCGCGGAGGCGGCATGGCGTGGACGCTCGACGATATCCCGTGGCGGCGCTTCGAGCCCGCCGCGGTCGATCCCGACCTGTTGCGCCTCGCCAAGGCGGCGAGCCTCGTCGAATACAACGGCGCCGCCTACGCGCACCATCTCTGCCTGATCTTTGCCGACGACCCGGAATTTCAGCAGGACGCACGGCGCTGGGGCGAGGAAGAGATCCAGCACGGCCGGGCATTGGCGCGCTGGGCTGCGCTCGCCGACCCGGGCTTCGACTTCGCCGCCGTCTTTGACCGCTTCCGGGAGGGCTTCCGCGTCAATTTCGAGTGCGGCACCTCGCGCCGCGGCTCGCGCGCCGGCGAGATGATCGCGCGCTGCATCGTCGAGACCGGCACCAGCTCCTATTACACAGCCCTGCGCGAGGCGGCGCGCGAGCCGGTCTTAAAGGAGATCTGCCGGCAGATCGCGGCGGACGAATTGCGCCATTACAAGCTGTTCTACCGCAACCTCGAACGGTGCCTCGGGCGCGAGCCGATCGGCCGCGTGCGTCGCCTTCTGGTCGCGCTCGGACGGGTTGCCGAGGCGCGCGACGACGAGCTCGCCTACGCCTATTTCGCCGCCAATGACGAACCCCCGCCCTATGACCGGCGGCAATGCGCCCGCGCCTATGCCCGGCGCGCCTCCGCCCTCTACCGCCCGCATCATGTCGAGCGCGGCGTGGCGATGATCCTGAAGACCGTCGGCGTCAAGCCCAATGGCCGGATCGCGCGCCTGTTGGCAGGGCTCGCCTGGCGGGCGATGCGCCGGCAGTCCGGCGCCGGGCGCATTCAGGACGGCGTCGGCGCGTCGGGATGAAGGAGGCGCAGCGCACGCAGGTCGGCCCACAATTCCGCCGGGATCGGCTGCTGGAAGAGCCGCAGATTATCCTCAAACTCGGAGACGTTGCGCGGCCCCGGGATGATTGCGGCGACCGCCTTGTGGGCGAGAGGAAACTGCAACGCCGCTGCTGCCAGCGGCACCCCATGGCGCTCGCAGAGTGTGCGGATCGCCTCGGCGCGGGCGACGATCTCGGGCGGGGCCGGCCGGTAGTTCCAGGTCTCGCGCCCGGCCAATATGCCGGAATTCAACGGTCCGCCGACGATGACCGAGACCCCGCGGGAGAGGCATTGCGGCAACAGATCGTCGAGCGGCGCCTGTTCAAGAAGCGTATAGCGCCCGGCCAGCAGAAAGGCGTCCCATTCGCCCCATTCGAGCGCTTCAATCAGGACTTCGCGCTCATTGACGCCGATGCCGATCGCGCGGACCGCGCCCGAGCGGCGCAATTCTTCGAGCGCGCGGTAGCCGCCCTCGCGCAAGCTGCGCATCAATCGGGGATGCGCCTCTGTCCCGTGCTGCATCGCGCCGATGTCGTGGACATAAAGAATATCGATGCGCGCGAGGCCCAACCGCTGCAGGCTGTCCTCGAAGGAGCGCATGACCCCGTCATAGGAATAGTCGAACACCGCCTCGAACGGCAGCGGATAGCGATTGTCGGGATCGGCGACGAGATCCGAGCGCGGGCGCAGCAATCGCCCGACCTTGGTCGACAACACCCAGTCGTCGCGCCGCTCGCCGCGCAGGGCGTCGCCGACCGCGCGCTCGGCCTGGCCCGAGCCGTAATAGGGCGCGGCGTCGACATAGCGCACCCCGGCCTCCCAGGCCGCACGCACGATCGCCTCGGCTTGCGTGCGGCCGACCGGTACGCGGCGGCCGCCGAGCGTGGCGCAGCCGAGGCCGAGCACGGTGACTTCGACCGCCGTACGCCCGATCCGGCGCTTCTCGAAACCCGCCATGACGCCGCCTCCCTGCGCTCAAAACCCGTGCGAGCTGGCCCGATGCGCCGGCCCCTGTCAAGCCGGCGGCGCCCGGCCGGGGTGAGGGGCGGATGATGACGGATTGTCGCCGATGATCCGCTCGCTGAAGCGCGGCTTTGCCGGGCCGGAGGCGCTGCTGGCGCTGGTTGCGGCCGCCTTGTTCGGGGCGAGCACGCCGTTTGCCAAGTTATTGCTCGGCGGCGGCATCGACCCGTGGCTGCTTGCCGGACTGCTCTATCTCGCTTCGGGCCTGGGGCTCGGCCTCATGCGCCTTGTTCGACGGGCGCTCGGGACGGCGCAGCGGGAGGCGCCGCTTACCCGCTCCGATCTGCCCTGGCTCGCACTGGTGATCCTGGCGGGCGGCGTCGCCGGGCCGGTCCTCTTGATGCTCGGATTGCGCGCGACGCCGGCCGCGACGGCGGCGCTATTGCTCAATCTCGAAGGGCTGGCGACGATGGCGATCGCCTGGCTTGCCTATCGCGAGAATGTCGATCGCCGGCTGCTCCTCGGCGCCGCGGCGATCCTCGCCGGCGCTCTTCTGTTGTCGTGGCAAGGCGGCCCCGCGGGGGCGGGATGGGGGGCGCTGGCGATCGCCGGGGCGTGCCTCGCCTGGGGCCTCGACAACAATCTGACGCGCAAGCTCTCCGCCGCCGATCCGGTCGCCATCGCCTCGTGGAAGGGGCTCGCCGCCGGCGGCGTCAACTGCGCCCTGGCCCTCTTCGGCGGCGCCGCTTGGCCGGGGCTTTCGGGTCTCGCCGGCGCCGCGGCGGTCGGTTTTCTCGGCTATGGCCTGAGCCTCGTCCTCTATGTCCTCGCCCTGCGCCATCTCGGCGCGGCGCGCACCGGCGCCTATTTCGCAACCGCGCCGTTTCTCGGCGCCGGTTTGGCGGTGCCGCTGTTCGCTGCGCCGCTGACGGCGCGGCTCGCCGCCGCCGGGGCATTGATGGCCGCGGGGGTTGCGCTGCACCTCGCCGAAAGGCACGAGCACGCGCACGCGCATGAGGCGACCCTGCATGCGCATCGCCATGTGCACGACCTCCACCACCGCCATGCCCACGGTCCCGACGACCCCGCCGGCGAGCCGCACACGCATCGGCACCGCCACCTGCCGCTCGTGCATTCCCACCCGCATTATCCCGACCTGCACCACCGCCATCGCCATCCGCGCGCGCGGGGACCCCAACCGGGAGACATCGGATGATCCTGGTCTTTGGTTCGATCAACATCGACGTCGTCGTGCCGGTGCCGCATCTGCCCGAAGCCGGCGAGACCGTGCTTGGCGGCGACTACGCGCTGCTCCCCGGCGGCAAGGGCGCCAACCAGGCCGTGGCGGCGCGCCGCGCCGGGGCCGAAGTCGCGCTGGCCGGCGCAGTCGGTGCCGATTCCTTCTCCGCTGTCGCGCTCGGCGGGCTCGCCGGCGTTGATACCGGGCTCGTGCGTGCCGTCGAGGCGCCGACCGGCTGCGCCTTGATCATGGTCGGGGAGGGCGGCGAGAACCTGATTGCGGTGGCCTCGGGCGCCAATCGCCACGTGCGCGCCGATCAGGTCCCGGACGCGCTGCTGACGCCGCAAACCCTCGTCCTCGCGCAAATGGAAGTCCCGTTCGCCGAGACGCAAACTCTGATGCGGCGGGCACGGGCGCGCGGCGGCTTCTGCCTGTTGAACCTGGCGCCGGCCCTGCCGGTCGACCCCGCCATAGTGTCCGAACTCGACCTATTGGTCGCGAACGAGGGCGAGGCGGCCCGGCTCGGCTCGGCACCGGAGGCATCGGCGCGACGGTTGCGGCGCGGGCTCGTGGTCACCCGCGGCGCCGCGGGAGCGACGGCCTATCTGCCTGACGGCTCGTGTCTTGCCGTGCCAGCCTTGCCGATCGCCGCGGTCGACACGACCGGAGCCGGTGACACCTTTGTCGGCGTGCTTGCGGCCGGGCTCGATGCCGGCCTGCCGCTCGCTCTCTCCCTGCGGCGGGCGAGCGCCGGCGCCGCGCTCTGCTGCCTTGCCCGCGGCGCCCAGGCGGCGATGCCGGAGCGTGCGGCGATCGAGGAGGCGGCAGGGTGGCTGATCCCGTCCGAACCCGGATTTTAGAGATCGTCGAGCGGCGTGCGGCCAAGCGGTCATTTCGGACCGCGGGCGTCTCGCCCGCATTCCCGGTACCTTCCGCCCCTTGTGGCGGGCCGGCCTGCGGCCGCCTGCGGGCGAGACGCCCGCGGTCCGGTCTCGGAAGACCGTGCCGCCGAGTTCGCTGAGGTCGGCGGCGCGGCCGTTGCGCGGATTCGTCGGCGCCGAGCGTTTTGAGGTGAGACGCCTCGCACGAAACGACCGCCATGCCGCAACCCGTTCTCTATTCGCTGGGCAGCATCAACGCCGATTTCCAGGTACGGATCGATCGGCCGCCCGATACCGGTCAGACCTTGGTCGGAGCGGATTTTGTCCGCCTCGGCGGCGGCAAGGCGGCGAATGTCGCCCTGCTGGCGCAGCGGCTCGGGGCGCAGGCGCGGCTCCTCGGGCATGTCGGCGAGGACGCGCTCGCCGAGCAGGCGCTCGGGACGTTGCGCGAGGCGGGGATCGACCTCGCCGGGGTCGCGGCCGTGTCCGGCGCCGATACCGCCGTGTCGATGATCGCGGTTCTGCCGGACGGCCGGAAGAGCATCGTTCTGGCGAACAACGCGAACGACCTCTGGCAGGAGGGCGACGCCCGGCACGTCGCCGGCCTGATCGCCGAGGCGCCGGCGGGCTCCCTGCTGGTCGCCGATTACGAGGTGCCGCGGTTCGTCGTCAAAGCGGCCGTGGACGCGGCGGCGGCTCGGGGACTGCCGATCGTCATCGACCCGTCGCCGGCCGGTCGGGTCGACCTCGGCGTGTTGGCGCGGGCCGCTGCGGTCACCCCGAACCCGACCGAAGCCGAAGGACTGACGGGGATCGCCGTCGCCGGGCCGGAAGACGCGGTGGCGGCGGCGGATTGGCTCGTGGCGCGGCATGTCCCCGCCGTGTGCCTGAAACTCGCCAAGGGCGGCTGCGTCGTCGCCGAGGGCCGCCGCAAATGGACGATCGCGCCGGTCTCGGTGCCGGTGGTCGACACCACCGGCGCCGGCGACGCGTTCGCCGGCGGCCTCGCGGTCGCATTGATGGAGGGCCGTCCCTTGATCGAGGCGGCGGCCTTTGCGGTGGCCGCCTCGCATCTCGCAGTCACCGCCTACGGGTCGCAGCCGGCCTATCCCGCGCGCCGGCATGTCCAGGATCTGCTGCCCAGGATCAAGGCGAAGATTTCGCCCTTGGCCGGGTGAGGCCGATGGCCGGTCCTGCCTTTGAGATCAGCTTCACGCGCTATGACCCCGCCGACGAGCGGCGGCGCGAAGCCTTGCTCGCGCTCGGCAACGGCTGGCTTCTGGTGCGCGGCTGCGCCGCCGGTGCCGCCGCCGACGGCCGCCACTATCCCGGCACCTATCGCGCCGGCTGCTACGATCGCGCCTTCAGCGAAGTGGACGGCGAGCGGTTCGCCATCGAAACCCTGGTCAACCTGCCGAACTGGCTGCCGCTCGGCTTTCGCATTGAGGGCGATGGCGAGTGGTTCTCGCTCGACCGCGTGACGATCCTCGACTACCGTCACAGTCTCGATCTGGCGCAGGGCGTCGCCCGTCGCGAGGTTCGTTTCGCCGCCGGCGGCCGGCGCACATGGGTCCGTGAGGAGCGCCTCGTCGCTATGGCCGAGCCGCAGCTCGCCGCCCTCCGCCTCGAGATCCGGCCGGAAGACTGGGGCGGAGAAATCGAGATCCGCTCGGCTCTCGACGGCCATGTCAAAAACGCCAATGTCAGGCGCTATCTGCGTTTTCCCCATCGCCATCTGACGGACGCAAGCGGCCGCGCGGTCGAGCCGGGCCTGATGATCGTCAGCACCCGGACCCGGCAGTCGGCCATAGAGATCGCCGTCGCGGCGCGCACGCGCCTCGACGGGACCGAAGGGACATGGCGCCAAGTGGAACAGGCCGGCGCAACCGTCGCGCAAGGCGCGACCCTCGCCGTCGCGCCCGGCCAGACCATCGGTGTCGAGAAACTCGCGGCGATCGTCACCGCGCGCGACCCGGCCGCTTCGGCCCCTGCCGAGACGGCGTTGCGGGCGGTCCGCGAGGCTCCTTCCTATGCGGCTCTGCGGGCGGCGCACGCGGAACGGTGGGCCTCCCTGTGGCAGCGCGGCGCGATCGAGATTGCCCGCCGGGATGTCGCCGAGGCAATTGCGTTGCACCGCTTTCACCTGTTGCAGACGATCTCCCCGCATTCGGCGGGTCTCGATGTCGGCTTTCCCCCGCATGGCTGGCAGGAGGGGTATCTCGGCCAGGTCTTCTGGGATGACGTGCTCGTCCTCCCTTATCTGGCCGCCGCCTTTCCGAGCGTGGCGCGGGCCCTATTGTTGTACCGCTGGCGCCGGCTCGGCGAGGCCCGGCGCGCCGCGCGCCGGGAAGGCTGTCGCGGCGCAATGTTTCCGTGGCGCAGCGCCAGCACCGGCGAGGAGGTGACGCCGGCCTTCCAGCTCAACCTGTTGTCGGGCCGGTGGATGCGCGACGACACCCGGCGGCAGCGCCATGTCGGGGCGGCGATCGCATACGGTCTGTGGCAGTATTTCACGGCGACCGGCGATTGCGACTTCATCGAGGAATACGGCGCCGAATTGTTGTTCGAGATTGCGCGCTTCTGGGCCAGCATCGCCCATTGCAATCCCGATGACGGCCGCTACGACATCCGCGGCGTGATCGGTCCGGACGAGTTCCACGACGCCTATCCCGGCGCCGGTGAGCCGGGCATCGACAACAATGCCTATACCAATGTGATGGCCGCCTGGACCCTGTGCCGCGCGCTCGAATTGCGCGACCGCTTGCGCCCGGCCTGTCGCGACCGGCTGTGCCGCCTGCTCGCGATCGACGCGGCTGAATGGGCGCTGTGGGACAAGGTCAGCCGGCGGCTGCGCGTCCCGTTCCACGATGACGGCGTGATCAGCCAGTTCGAGGGGTACGACCGGCTCGCGCCGCTCGACCTCGGCAGGCTTGCCAAAACCCATCCGGGCGAACGCGCCGATTGGGCATTGGAAGCGCAAGGCGATGATGTCTGTCGCTATCAGGTGGCAAAGCAGGCCGATGTGTTGATGCTTTTTTACCTGCTGCCGGGCGACGCGCTGGCCCGAATGTTCGCCCGCCTCGGCTATGCGGTCGACGACGATCAATTGCGCCGGACCGCCGCCTATTACCTCGCGCGCACGACGCATGATTCGAGCCTGTCGCGAGTCGCCCATGCCGGCGCGCTCGCCCGGATCGCGCCGGCGCAATCCTGGCGCTTCTTCCGCGATGCGCTGCGGGTCGACGAGGAGCCGTGCAACAGCGCCACCTCGGACGAGGGCTTGCATCTCGGCGCGATGGCGGGGTCGATCGACGTCCTGCAGCGCCATTACCTCGGGCTCCGCCTCGATCCCGACGCGATCTCTCTCGACCCGGCGCTCCCCGCCGATCTCGGCCCGGTCGCGCTCGAATTCCAGTGGCGGGGCGACCGGTTCCGGCTGCATTGGGCCGGATCCCGGCTCTGCCTCGACGCGGAGCCGGGCAACCGGTCGACCGCTGCGGTGCACCGGGGCGGCCGATCGGAACTTCTGCCGCCCGGGAAGACCCTGTCCCTCACCGATCCGGCGTGAGCACACATTCCGCGAATCGGAATGCCTGCAATGAATTACCCGTCGTCCCCGCGCAAGCGGGGACCCAGGAGCCACAGGGCAGAAAGCCCGACAAGCGGCCCCTGGATGCCCGCTTTCGCGGGCATGACGGGATAGAGGCATGAAGATTTGACGTACCCAGCGCTTGCGCGGGGACGACGGAATTGGAGGCGAGACGGGGTCATAGTGAGACGGCTCGTATAGGATCAAGGAAAAGGAGAGGACGCGATGAACCCCGACGATGCGGCCGGCAGCGAGCGCTTTGACGTCGCCTATTTGGTGCTCAGCGGCACGACGACGGCGGCGCGCTGCCCTGAGCTGTTGCGCGGATTGGTCGGGCTCGGCTTTGCCAGCGTCATCGCGATCCCGACCCCGAACGCCGCGCGCGTCGTCGCCGCGCGCGATCTCGCCGACGTTGCGGGAGCGCAGGTCGTCGAATCCTATTTCGATCTGGCGATCCGCCCGCGGCCGCCGCGCGGAGTGGTTCTGTTCGCGCCGTGCAGCTTCAACTCGCTGAACAAGCTCGCCCACGGCATCGCCGACACCCTCGCGCTCTCGGTGGCCGCCGAAGCGATCGGGCGGGGCACGCCGGTGATCGTCGGCCCCTCGCTGAACGCGCCGCTGCTGAGCCATCCCGTGGCGCAGGCCTCGCTGAAAACGCTGCCGGCCTGGGGCGTGACGATCGTGCCGCCGGTCGACGAAGGCGAGGGGCCGCGCCTTGCCCCGACCGAAACTCTGCTCGGCGCCGTGCGTCCCTACGTCCGTCGCGGCTGACGTCAACGTCATCGGGTTCGATAATAATTCCGGGTTATTGTTGCGAGTGACCAAAGACGCGCTCTTGCAGCAAATCGCCGCCAAAAAGGCCGAGCTTGACAGGCTGCGGGCGCAGGCGCCGCACGGCCTCGACAACCTCAACCGCTCCTACGACATCGAACTGACCTATACGTCGAATGCGATCGAGGGCAACACACTGACCGCCGCCGAAACGCGGATGGTGATCGAACACGGGATCGCCATCGGCGGCAAACCGCTCAAGGATCACCTTGAAGCGGTCGATCATTTCGCGGCGCTGCATTATGTCCGTGATCTTGCGCGGCTGCCGGTGCCGCTGCGGGAATCCGATATCCGCAGCCTTCATCGGCTCGTCATGCAGCGCTCGGACCCGGACATGGCTGGCCGCTATGCCGACCAGAGCCGCTTTGTCGAAACCGACGGCGGACGGCATCATTTTCCCTCGCCGGCGGAAGTGCCGGCGCTGATGGGCGACCTCGCGCGGTGGCTCAGCACCGCCCCCGCGACCCCGGAAACGGCATTTACGGCGCACCGCCGCCTTGTCGAAATCCACCCCTTCAATGACGGCAACGGCCGTACGGCGCGTCTTTTGATGAACCTTGTGCTGTTGCGCGGCGGCTATTCGCCGGTCGCCGTGCGCCCGCAAGATCGGCCGGCCTATATCGGTGCGCTGCAGAACGCGCAGGCCGGGCGCGGCAGCGAGAGATTCGACCGCCTGCTCTATGAGCGGCTGGACGCAACGATGGGGGAGTGCTTAAGCGCCTTGCGGGAGGCGCTGACCGCCCCGCCCCCGCCGAAACCGAAGGGTGATGAGCCAGCCCCGTGATCCGCCGGTCCACCGGGTCGCAAAACTCAACAATTTCGGCAGCTCGGAACGCCGGCCGAGCTATGCCCCGACCAGAGGGTTGCCGGGTGACCCCCACGGGTCGAGGAATGGGGAACGATCCTCGGCATGTCGGGACGAACGCTCGCCCGCCGCTTCGACGAGGAAGTCGGCATGAGCCTGCGAACCTGGCACCGCCGCCTGCGGCTGTTCAAGGCGATCGAACTGCTGGCCGGGGGCCTGAGCGTCACACAGATCGCTCTGGAACTCGGCTATGGTTCGACATCGGCATTCACCTACGCATTCCGCACGGAAATGGGTCGCAGCCCACGGGCGCGCCGGTGTGATTTGGAATAGACCCGTCAATTGGCAAATTACTTGGCACACGGTCCTCCTGCCTCGATCACAGGGGCAGGATCACTCCATCGCCACCACCTGCCGCTAAGAAGGGGGTCGTGCAACCGGCTCAGTGGGCGACGCCTACTATGTGCGAGAGCTTCTTCGCCACGCTCGAGTGTGAGCGGATCGAACGCCATCGCATCCGTCATCCGTTCGCATATCGAGGTACGAATGGCCGCCTCCCATTACGGCGGCGAGCCCAGCAGGTGGCCATTGACTATCTTTCCGTAAAACGAGAACTCATTGTCATGGAACTGCTTTCGCGTCTGCGCGACCGAACCGGCAAAGCGAGGATCTTGTGGGCGTTCCTGGCTGTCTATGTACGTGGCGACATCCCAAGCGTGCTGCACGCTGAGCACGGAGGGATTGCCAAGGGGCATGTTGGCATGAATGAACTCGGCGGCGTTTTTCACGCTGGCCATGCCCGCGCCCCAGTTGAAGGAGTTCGGACCCCAAAGCGGGGGAAACACCGTCTGTCCCCGGACATACTGGCCGTTGCCATCGGCGCCATGGCAGAGCGAACAGTTTGCTTTGTAGATGGCTTCACCGGCCGTGTAGCTCGGCGGCTTCGATGGCGGCGGCAGCTTTGGATAGCCCCTCCCAATCAGCGGGACGCCAGTCGGCGCGCCGGTAGACAGCCAGTAGGAATATGCTTCGAGTGCAACGATCAGCTTGCTGTCCAGAGCCGGTACTTTTCCGTTCTCGCTGTAACGAAAGCAGCCTTGCAGTCGCATGCCAAAGTTGTTGACCTTCCCGTTCTTCGATCTGTATGCCGGATAGGCGCCATAGGCGGCCCACATTGGGGAGCTGCCCGCGAGACGCCCAGCATCCAAGTGGCAGTTGCTGCAATTCTGCGCGTTTCCGATCGTACCATGCGCGTAGATCGTCGTGTGACGGAAGATCTGCTCGCCGAGCTTGATCTCCGCGCCCAGCTTGCCGGCTGGCATCGCGTCGCGGGGCGGCGGCGTGAAAGCCTGTGCTTGCGGCTCCGTGGCGGTCCTCATGGTTCCCGGAGTCTGAGATGCGGCAAAGCTAGAGGAAATTGACAGCATCACGCCGGCAGCCAGAACGGCACCGTGGACTGCACGCATTACTTAGCTCCCTCCGGCTCGGTTTCGCCAGGCAGTTGGGTCGGGTTGGCAGGAAGACTGGCGTAATAGGTGGCGACGGCATCGATCTGGGCTGTCGATAGCTTCCGCGCGATTGTCTGCATGAGATGCTGCGGATCGTTCTCCCTCGTGCCTTTCTGCCATGCCGCCAGTTGTGCCGCGATATAGGCTTTGGGTAGACCGGCGAGACGAGGAAACGCAGTCCCCACGCCGATGCCGGCAGGGCCGTGACAGGAATCGCAACTGGGAACACCGGAGAGCGAATGGTCCCAGTCGCCATTGGTCGCGAGTGTGGCCCCCGGACCGGTGGGGAAGGGTGACGGTTCCGGCTTCGCAGGAACCGGCTGGGCGGCGTAATAATCCCCGATTGCTTTGCGCTGGTCGGCGGTTAGGGGCGTGGCGATGCCGGTCATGATCGCGTTCTGCCGCGCGCCATGTTTGAAGCTGAACAACTGCTGCTGGATATAGTCCGACGGCAAGCCCGCGAGTGCCGGAAACCCCGCAGCGACATTGCCTAGGCCGCTGGCACCATGGCAAGCGGCGCAGGAGGATACCTCCGGCGGCGCGGCTGCCGGGGCGACTCCGGATGACAGTATCAAGATTGCGGTGCCGAGCGCGCTCGCTTTCATGTACAGATAATCGGGTTTCATGGCCTGACCTTCATCCGCGGCCCCTCTCCTTCACTGTGATCTGCTCGTCGACGGAGTGATGTCATTCTCCCCGGCATTGCCTCTCTAGTTGCTCAGCCGTTCGCCTCATTCCTCAGGGATGTAGCAAGACGTGTAATCCGATCTCCAACTTTTCAACGGTCTCCCCCAGGTCGAGCCAGAAACACCGTGCCCGGTCGCCGAAAAGCCACGCCAATCGAGTTTTCAACAGCATCGCCCCAGAGCTGCCGTTCAGGAAAGCGAATGGTTCAACTAGGACGAAACTGAAAGAGATATGCGATAACAGTCAGATCAACATGTCGAGCAGCATCTTCGCCCGCTTCAGATCCTTGGTATCGAACCCTTCGGTGAACCAGTCGTAGACCGGCGCCAACAGGTCGAGCGCCTCAGCCCGCTGGCCGTTTTCGCCGAGCAGCTGCGATAGAGCCGTCGCGGCACGCAATTCGTAGGATTTCGCTCGCTGCCGCCGCGCTGCGTCCAACGCCGTTTCGAAAGCCGTTAGACCTTCTTTGCGACGGCGGAGGCCGAGTAGCGCGATGCCTTCGAGGCGGCGAAGCTCCGGCTCCCATCGCCGCTGGCCTGTACATTCCTGGTCTTCCAGCCCCTCGTTCACGGCGCCCAGCGCGGCGGCGTGCTCGCCCAGCCGCGCCAGCGCTTCGGCCAGCCTGAGAAGACCGTAGGGCCGCAGGCGGGCGGCGCCCGGCCGGACAAGCCCGTCCCGCAGGCAAGCGACCGCATCGTCCAGCGCGCCCTGTGCCGTCAGCACGGCGCCGTGCAGGATCTGCGGATCGACCGCGAACCCCAGCCGCTGTTCGGCGGCGAGCGCCTCGGCCGCAGCGAGCCGCTGCAACGCCAGCTCCGGCTCGTCGCGATCGAGATGGAGCATCGCATTGTAGAGCAGGCACACTTCCAGGCTGAGCGGATGGGCGATCCGCTCAGCCAGGGCCAATCCCTCGCGGCCGAGCGCCAAGCCCTGATCGGGATAGCCGAGCAGCCAGTAGGCCTGCGCCCCCATGTAGCCGGAACAGGCGCCGGGATCGTGGCCTCCATAGAGCCCGCGATGGTCGTGGTGCCGCTCGGGGTCGTAGAGACGGCGGCCGGCATCGATATGCCGGCGTGCTTCGGCAGGCTCGCCGGCGAAGAGGAAAGTCGTCCAGGCGGCGTGATGCGCCTGCAGGCGCAGCCCATCGTCGGCGCTGCCGGAGGTCAGCTGCTCCAGCCGGTTTGACAACCGGCGGCATTCGAGGATGCGCCCGGAGCCGACATTCGATTGCCACAGCCCGTTTACTGCCCGGAACAGCTGCCCGGTGTCCCCGCGACGCTCTGCGAGTTCGTGGGCGCGCGCGTAGGACTCGGCCGCCGCGGGCGCAGCAAAACCCCTGGTCGTGAGCAGTGACAGCCCGCGAGCGAGCCGCAGTTCCATCTCGCGTTGATCCCGATCGGACCCCTCGGCCAACCCGGCCAGCAACGCCAGCCCGCGCTCGAAATGGCCGAGCGCCTCGATGTGATGCAAGTGTTCGGCGGCGCGCCGTCCGGCCATAAGCCACTGATCGACAGCTCGCTCCGTTTCCCCGGCGGCGGTCAGGTGGTGCGCCAGAGCTTCCGGCTGGCGCTCGACGAAGTCGGCGAAATGCCCTTCGAGCGCCATCGCCGCCCGAGAATGCAGCTCCTGACGGCGGGCGCGCAGCAAGGTGCCATAGGCGGCGTCCTGCACCAGGGCATGCTTGAACTGATAGGAGGCTTGCGGCGCGATGCCGCGGCAGAACAACAACCCCGCGGCAACCAACCGGTCGAGCCCGGCGCGCAGCTCCCGCTCCGGCAGCGGCGCCATCCGCGCGATCAGGTCGTAGCCGAAATCGCGGCCGAGCACGGCGCCGATCTGCGCCACTTCGCGAGCCCCCGGTCCGAGGTGATCGAGGCGTGCCGTCAGTGAGGCGTGCAGCGTCGCCGGGATGGCAATGCCGGGCTGCGGGCTTGCCGCCAACACCGCCGCCATCCGAGCGCCGCCGTCGCCGCTTTCGAGTACCGCCTTCGTCAGTTCCTCGACAAACAGCGGCACGCCATCGGTGCGCTCGACGATCTCGCGCACGACCTCGTTCGGGACGTTGCGGTCGCCGGCCAGGCGGCCGACCAGGGCTGCGCCGTCGCGCCCTGTCAACCGCGGCAAGGCCAGCACAGTCACCTGCGGCTGCCCGGCCCAGCCGTGCTGGAATTCGGAGCGGAACGTGACGACGAGGAGCACCGGAAGCCCCGTCACCCGATCGAGCGTCAGGTCGAGCAGTTCGCGCGAGGTCGGGTCGATCCAATGCGCATCTTCGAAGACCATCAGCACGGGCCGCGCCCGCGCCAGGCCCGCGAGCTGACGCAACAGCGCCTCGAACAGCCGTTCGCGCTTGCGCTGCGGGCTGAGGTTCAGCACGGCTGCATTATTGGGCAGCGACAGGAGTTCGGCGAGCAGTGCGAGATCGTCTGCGTCGGTAGCCGCCGGCGCGGCCAGGTCGCGTAACCTCGCCAGCTTGCGCTCTGCCGTGTCGTCGCGGGCGAAACCGGCGGCACGCTCCAGCTGCGTGATGAAAGGATGCAGCGCGCTGTCCTGGTGATGCGGCAAACAGAAATAGCGCAGCCTTGTGTGCGGCTCGTCCAGCAGCCGCTGCGCCAGCGCCGCGGTCAGGCGCGACTTGCCGATGCCGGCTTCGCCCGACACCAGCACCACGCGGCCCTCGCCTGCCTTCGCCTGCTGCCAGCGCCGCAGCAGCAGATCGAGTTCCTCGTCACGGCCGACCAGGGGGGTCGCCTGCGAGCGCAACGCCTCGAAGCGGCTGACGACACCGCTCGGGCCGAGGACGCGCCACGCAGGCTGCGGTTCGGGGAAACCGGCGAGCGATTGCGGCCCCAGGTCTTCGAGTTCGAACAGCTTGCCGATGACGCGGCAGGTTTGCTCCCCGATCAGCACCGAATCCGGCGCGGCAAGCGCTTGCAGCCGTGCCGCGAGGTTCGGGGTCTCGCCGACGACGGCCTGCTCCTGCGCGGCGCCGCTGCCGAGCAGGTCGCCGACCACGACTAGCCCTGTGGCGATGCCGACCCGGCAGGCGAGGGCGCCGCCGTCGCGTCTCGGTAGGGCGGCGACTGCAGCGATCAGCGCCAGCCCGGCCATGACGGCGCGCTCGGCGTCGTCCTCCAGCGCCCGCGGGTAGCCGAAATAGATCAGCACACCATCGCCCATGTACTTCGCGACAAACCCGCCGAAGCGGCCGATTGTGTCGGCAACGCAGCGGTGATAGGCGCCGACGATCTCGCGCAGATCCTCGGGATCGAAGCGCACGGAGAGCGCCGTCGAGCCGACCAGATCGACGAACACGACGGTCAGCTGACGCCGTTCGGCCTGGGCGGCGGAGATGGGCTCGGTCGGCTGGGCGGCCGGCGCAGGCGCACTTGCCGCGTTCAGTGCGGCGATGGCATTCAGCAGGCGGCGTCGGTGCCCGATCGACGCGACCCCGAGGTCCCGCAGATCCTCGGCGGTCAGGCTGAGCAGCAGCTCTCCGTCGATGTCGTTGTCACGGAAAGCGGGTTCGTATTGTCCCAGGCCGAGGCCGCGCAGCCACTCCGAGATGTCGAGCGACATGGCAAAACAGTCCCTTGCCCGCGGGCGTCGCCGCCGAGACGGTTCTGCCGGTGGCGCCAATCTAGAAAATCAGCGCATCTCGCTCAACCACATCGAAAGGCGCGGCCGCCGGGCGGCCGACCGACTACGGACGAATGTAGCTCCACCCTTCTTCCTGCAGCTGCGTCAGCCTGACGATACCGGCTGGCACGACCTGGGCTTCGCGGATGATCGCGATCGGATGGCCCTCCCTCTTCTGCATCGCCATCTGCGTATTATGGCAGGCGGAGAAGCGGATATCGCCGCCGATTGCGGATGCCTTCAGGGCCTTGATCCGGTCCTTCACGGGCGAGGTGTCCTCGCGCAGCATGTTGAGGCCCGGCCCATAGGCGACGATCTCGATTTGGACGCTCTCGCCCTTGCCGGTGTAGTACTTGATCGCATTCTGGGTGTTTGTGAGGGCGAGGTTCATCCGCCCTGGGTCGTTCTGGCTGATCTGGATCGCGATGCGGTGGGCGGTCTTGTCGGCAGCGAGGCCCGGCGACGCTAAAAGCACTATCATGATCGCGACAAGAGCGTTGCGGAAAATCGTGTTCATCCGGGTCTCCTCCTTCTCGTTCTCTTCAAAGGCGTGTCGCAGCACCGTCGACGGTGGCTCATGTTGGGTTTCCGGCAGCATCCGTACGAAAATTTACGGTAACGGCGGCTGGGGCATCATAGAGCCGGTATCATAGCCGGTTCGGGCTGCCCTCAGTTGAGGAAGTAGGTCCCGTTCGGGATGATGCAGGAAGATAGAAGATAGTAGCCGCCGCCTTTCCCGCCTGCATCGAAACTGCGCCAGAGCCCCTATTCCATGCCGATTGACGGGACGCTGCTCTCTCCCGGGCCATGCCGGCCTCCTGATGCGGGCCTACCACGCGCGGGAGACTGTCTGATAGAGGATCGCCCAGCGGATAGGCTGCGCCACGCCGGACGAGCGTTGCCGTAGCAGGTGAAGAACCGTCTCATATGAACGGTACGGTAAAACCATCATCAAAGGGGGCTGGTCAGCCGCGACCGGCTTGGCGCAGGGCCCGCTCGACCTCGCCGATCGGAACTCCAAAGACCTCCGCGACCCGAGAGACGGTCATGCCGTACTTCACCCAGACGCATACCCTGGCTGCTCGGTTCAGGCTTTGCGCTACGAATTTTGGCCGGCGAGCCAACCGGCTCGGCTGACTTTCCCGAAAAGGACACTCGGCGAGTGTCCGACGACCGTCCGCGAGCCGCGGTTCCTGATGATTAAGGTTCGGCGATACTCCCGGAAAGAGCCTGCGCAGCCGCATTCTCTCCGACACCGAAGCCTTCATCGATGCGAAGCCGTATCCCGCCGGCGCGTATCGGAACCCGATGGCGCTGATGGGCGAAATTCGACGCGAGGGCGTCGATCTGTGACGCCGGAGAGCGGCGAACTTCTCGTCAAGGCGCGCGACTGTCTTGCCCGCGCGCGCATCATTCTCGCCGCCGGCGTCGGGGAGGATGCCGGGCGCGATGCCTATCTGGCCGGGTTTCATGCGGCGCAGGCGGTCATCCGCGCGCGCACCGGCAAGACGGCGAAGACGCATCGCGGCGTGCATCGCATGCTGTCGCAGCTGGCGCGGCGGGAACCACAGCTTGACGACCTCGCCCTGTTTTTGTCGTAGGCTTACAACCTGAAAGCGGTTGCCGATTATGAGTTAGGGCCGGGGCCGGCGTGCCGATCGACCGGGCGCCGCGCTTCATCGAGCAGGTTGCCGCTCTGCCGGCATAGCCGACCAACATCTTGTGTCCGGCTGGATCGGAGTAATTATGGAAACGGAAAGTATTGGCGCGCGATTTTCGCGGATCGAAAGCAAGTTGAAACGTGGAAAGCAGAGGGTACACCTGATCATTAACGCGAGGACTTTTTATTACTTCGGAAAATTTGTCATAAGAGGACTTATGCGACCGATCGGCAGCGGCTACATAGTGATCAAGAAGATCACATTCTTGAACCCGCGCTATCCGTGTCCGGACAATCTCCACTGTACCTCCCTAGTTAGCTGCAAAAGACCCGTTTGAGTCGCTTTCTAATACTTTTGACTTAATCTCATTGCGCCATTGCGGTCTCTATATACCCGTGATACGGGCAGATGGTGAAAATATGCGATTGAGAGACTTCTTGATGGTCCGAAGATGGACCAGGTAGAGGAGCGGCAACGATGAAAGGCCTGCTTCCCGGCTTGGCGGTTTTACCTTTTCTGGCCGGCCTCGCGATGGCACAACCAATATCGCTTAAGAATGCGCAGATGGACGGAGTAACCGCGGGAGGCGAACTGTTCATCTCGGGACTGATAGAACAGTTCGGCGAGCAGTCCCTCGCCAACGCCTTTCCGCCACGCCCACACGTGACTGGGGTGATTTGTAATTGTGCCTGCAACTGTCCCAACATGCACGCCTTGCCTCTAACGGGGGTACAAACTCCTGTCAAGAGTGTGACGTTTTGATCAGGTCCCTGCAATAAGAACGCGGCACGGATAACGGGACTTTGTGCAAATACCTCTTGCTCCAGGACGCTTGCCCGAGTGACAAGCGTTCTTTAATTACTGGAGCCTTGGCAAAGGCTCTCGCCATGTTTCTTTCCCGCGGGCGAAGAACGAGCCGAAGCTCGTGTCGGTGACGGCGATCTGCCCGGCGCCGCCCTCAGTGGGCCAACAGTTCCTGGGCGACCACTTGGCGGTCCTATTGCTTTGCTTCGGGGATCTTATCCGCGCAGGCCGTATTCAGAGGGATGACGCGGCTCGTTGAGACGGAAGGGTCAACTCAACCGCGAGCGGCTCGCCATGGGTCTTGCCGAAGCTGTCGAGCAGGGCTGCGAAGTCCGCCTTCGAGGTCCCCGGAGGAAGCTCGAAAAAGAGCGGACCATTCCGGTAGAGAGCCTTGACCCGCACCTGTCTCTTTTTGTCGTTCCACATCATTGCCTCCTGATTGTCCTGATGAAAGTCTGAAAGGTTTCGAAGCCGCACATCGGTCTGGATCAGGCCGGCCGCGTTCTGCTCAGGTCCAAGCGACCCCCTCCCCGCACTCAGTACGTGCCATTGATCTGGACAGTGCTCGGCGAGCCGATCTGTCCTCGCATCGCGCGGGCCCTTTGCGCATATTGGAGACCCGCATAGAGCTCGATCTGCGCCGCGCCGGCTCGCGGCGCAGGGGCTGTGCTGGGATCCCGGCCTGTGAGCCCTCTCCTCGGAAGAGGCGCAATGACACGCAGAACATCCCTTCATGATCTTGCAGCGAACGATCGAGCTAACATCGCCATGCCGGACGGGGTTCCGGCGAGGGGAACGAGACGGACAGCGATGACCGGCAATGATGCCGTTACCGCCGGCGGTGGGATGTCTCACTTTGAACTGTAACATTGTCGTTTCCGGGCGCGGGCGATCCCCGGGCTACCGAGCGGTACAGCCTTTCCAGTCTGGCGAGAAAAGGCGGAGCGGCGGTTCGCTCAAGACTAGAACCCGCAACCCACGAACACAGGCCCTCGGGCATGTTGGAAAAGCGGTGTTCATAAATTGCGGACTCGGCTCCCCGCCTTCGCGGGGACAGGCTCTGCGAGCCGTCCCGGAATGCGGGTCCTGCCTGTTGCATTCAAACCGACACGTCACCCGATGGGGATTGGCCGCCGGCCCTGTGCCCGCCGCGGCCGAGCGGCATCGCATCCTCCGACAAGGCCGGACGGACAATGCTGAGGCCACGTCGAAGGGTTTGCCTGCCGTCAGGCCGGATCGGCCGGCGAATTTTCCTCCTCTTCCATCTTATCGAGGACCGCTTCGGGGGCAACGTCCTGCTTTAATTCCTGCACTTCGGTATCAGCCTCGGTCTCAATACCCAAGTGGTCCGCAATAGCCGACACCATAGCGATTAGCTTGGTAACTTCATGCTCGGCAAGGAGATTGATCTGCAAGTCGAGATCCGCGCGCTTGTCGGCTGACGCCGTCATTCGGTTCTGGCTGATCAGGACGAAGGTGGAAAGAAATATGGCCTCGACCGAGGCCACCATTGCCAATATGACAAATGACGGATCAAACTTGGGGATCGCCGCAAAGACACCCAGATTCAAAAGGATCCACGATCCAAACAGAGCCAAGTGTAGATAAACGAAGGCCATGCTTCCAGTAAAACGGGTGATGGCTCCTGCCAGCCGCTCCTGGAACGATGCTGCGGAGCCCTCGCGATCACGCCGGCTTTTCAACGTATCAATATTGCGGACGAGAACGGACCCCATGCTTGGCGGCCTGGGAGAAGGCTTGGTCAATCCCGCTGCACGCGGATTTCGGTCTGAAGACAGCCTCGTGCTCATAGGTGAATTCTCGGCACCGGGGTTGGCAGCCGGCTTATGCTCAGAGTTCTGGTCCGCAGGGGTTTTCACAGTTTTCACATAAGGATACGGAGAACGCCCAGATAAACGGGTCTGCGTCCGGCCGGTTCCGCCCGGCCGCCTCGGCTGCTCTACAGCGTGGGCCTCAGCTTTGACCCCGGACGGCCCGCCAACCGGCTGTGCTTCGTCGATGCCGATGTCCCGATCGCGCCGCCGCGATCTCACCGGCCGCGGTGCTGGATCTTGACATACGGAAATTTGCGAAGACACGGCGTTTGCTGCCTGCATCGCCGGTGCGGGCGTCCGTTTCCAGGTATTGATCGCAGAGACCTTGTATGGACGCGCGTGTATCGCGATTTCTGCTCTCTGTGGAAAGGCCTGGGCAAGATGCGACCGAGATCCTGGAGAGCACCGCGGCGGCCGTCGCCGGCTGGATTATCGTATTGCTGCCGGTCACGCGCGGCGCCGCCATATGGCGCGCTCCCTCCGCGGCGGCGAAGCCCAGCCTCGCGCGGGTGCCCCCGGGCGCGAACATGGTGCTCGGTACCGCGCGCCATTCCCCCATCCCGGCCGTCTTCGGGGTGTTATTCGGGCTCGGCCACACCGTTGCCGTCTGTCTCGCCTGCCGCAGCGCGCCGCCGCATCTCGACGGGCGGATGACATGAAAGGGCAGGATATACAGACTGCACCGGAAGCCCTCCTCGAGCAGCCCGAGAGATCCTCGGCGTCCGCTCCGATGCCGCGCCGCTCGCGCGTCAGCGGATGGGCGCTCTTCGCGGTCTTCGTCATCCTCGCGATCCTGCTTTACGAGATCCGCGTCGCGCTGCTGCCGTTCGTCTTCGCGGTGGCGGTTGCCTTCGTCGTGGACCCGGTGATCCGGGCGCTGCAACGGCGCCTGAACCTCCCGCGCTGGGTGCCGGCGGTCTTTATCTACCTCGCCATTCTCGCGATCCTTGCCGGCGCCGGCTACTGGGTCGCGCGAAGCGCCGCCCCCGATCTGATGCGCGTCCTGGCCAACGCCCACCAGATCCTGACCCATTTCCTGACGGAATTCATGGGCAAGAAAGGCATTGCGGTGGCCGGCCACACCTACACCCCGGATCAGATCGTCAAGGAGGCGGAAGCGGCAGCGGCGGGCATGCTCAGCACCGGCCTCATCAGCGAGGTTCTCGGAATGGCGGCCTCGTTCGTGTTCGGCAGCGTCCTGCTGCTCGTGCTGATGCCGTATTTCATGATCTCCGGGCCGCGGCTGGCGGCGGGGACCCTCTGGCTCCTGCCGCCCGAGCGCCGGCATTCGGTCGAGGTCCTGCTGCCCACGCTGATCCCGGCCCTGCGGCGCTATCTGGTCGGGATCTTTCTTGTCGTCGTCTTTACCGCGACCTTCGGATGGGTCGGGTTCGGCGCGATCTTTCATCTGCCGCACGCCGTCCTCCTTTCCCTGGCGGTCGGCGTGCTCGAACTCATTCCGGCCATTGGACCGGCGATCTCGATGGCAATCGTCGGCCTCGTCGCGATACAGCAGGCGAGCTTTTGGGGCACCCTGTTCCTGATGGCCTTCGCCCTTGCGCTCCGGTTGGCGATCGACAACCTGTTGGGTCCATTGGTGCTCGGGCAGGCGGCGCGGGTCCACCCGGTCGTGATCATCATCGGCTTTGTCGTCGGCGCCATGCTGTTCAGCGTCGTCGGTCTGCTGCTGGCGATACCGACAGTGGTGATCATCAGAACCGCGCTGCAGCACTATTACGCCGAACCGATCCGGGGCCTCCCGCAAGCATGACGGCGGCGCGCCGCCGTGCTTTTGCACCCGTCCCTATGGTGCCGGACGGACATGCGCTTCAAGCCTTGCGGTGAGGCTGGACCTGCAACCCTCAAGGGGCAACGGTTCCTGGGCGACCCCCTCACAGTTATGATGATACCGATCTCTGAAACGGCTTCCGACGCGCATGCTTCCGACGCGCATAAAGCGTAAGGCGGAACAGCGCAGCGTATTCCGCCGACCTCACGGCACGACGACGACTCAGACATCCTCTCAGGGGAGCATCGACATCTCTTTTGAGAACGATTCCCCGAGATCCTGCCGGCGCTCGGCATAAAATTGTGTCCGCGATCGGCCGCCATCACGCTTTTGAGATCTTTTTTGAGATCTTTCCTGCTCCACCCTCTTGGCCGGGATCGCGCAGCCGCATTCCTTTGTTGACTCTGCCGGAAGTTTTACGGGGGGTCGCTAATGTCTCGAATCGGCGAATGGATCCGATTATGCGCCAGGGCAGGTTCTGTGCCCCTTGCCTGCGCGATGCTGGTCCTGGCCCTGGTTTGCGGCATGATCGGCAGCATAATGGCGATCAGGCGCAGCCCGCCGCCGGCGGGTGCCGAAACGAGCTTGCCGTCAGCCCCGAAGCCGGTCCGCCAGGCGGCCGGAGGCATTGCCTGGTTTCTTCCCGGCAGCACCCTGGGCCTCGATCGGATTGCTGCAGCAATCGACACCGCCGGGTCAGATTACAGCACGAAGCCCCGCATGGCGCACATTGATCTCGGCGGTCTGCAAGACATGAAATGGTTTGCCGCCGCAGCGGCGGCCTGGGGCACAATGCCGATCGGGACGGCCGCCGCCGTGCCGCCCGAGACCATGAACTCGGCGGCGCTGTCGCCCGCACTGCAACCGCCGGGCCCGCCGCAAAACCCGGGCAACCCCGAATTGCAGTCTCTGCTTGATCCTGCGGGTGCGACAGCCATCGCCGGCGAGCGGCTCCGGCGTTCCGACCTCGTGCGCCGGTTCTATGCCGAGCACGGCAACGAGCCGTTCTGGGACAGCCATCCAGACGCGGCAGGGGCGCTCCTCGGCGCGGTCTTCCGCGCCGAGGATCAGGGGCTTGACCCCGCGCTGTTCCATGTCGGGGCGCTGTCCGGGCGCGGGACGCCGCTATCGCCGGTCGCACGCGACATTCTGATCTCGGACGCCGTCCTGTCCTATGCCGACGCCATGGCCGAAGGGGCCGTCCCGCGCCGGGAGCGGCCCTGGACCGAGGCCCTGTATCCCGTGCCGGTCGACGTCGTCGCCGCGATCGACCGGGCGATCGCCGCCCCCGATCCCGCCAAAGCCGTTGCGGCGCTGGCCCCCGCCTCGCCCCAGTACGAGGCCATGCGGCGTTCCTATGTCTATTACCGCGCCCGCACCGTCGGAGCGCCCGTAACGCAAGAGCAGGAAGAGGCGCCGCACACGGGCTACAAGGGCGATGACCGCAGCGACGGCTATGCGGGGGACAGAAGCTATGACGACGCCGCGCGCCGCCGGCGCTATGCGCATTATTCCTATGTGAGCCGCGAGCTGGCGGGGCATCGCGCCCGCCAGCTCGCGGTCGGTCTCGAACGGCTGCGCTGGCTGCCGCGTCGCATGCCGCGGAGCCGCATCGTCGTCAATACGGCGACTCAGCAACTGCGGCTCTTCCAGGACGACCGGCCGGTGTTCTCCACCCGCGTCGTCGTCGGCCAGCCTGCGAAGCAGACGCCGGAGTTTCACGCGACGATCGGCAACGTGTTGTTCAATCCGCCGTGGAACATTCCGCCCTCGATCCTGCGCAAGGAAATCCTGCCGAAGCTCGCCAGGGATCCCGGCTATCTCGTCCATCACCACATGCGCTGGCACGGGCCGAATGCGGTGCAGCAGGAGGCCGGACCGCACAGCGCGCTGGGGCGGCTCAAATTCGAGATGTCCGATCCCTATCAGGTGTATCTTCACGACACTCCGGAGAGGCGTCTGTTCCGCCTTGCGGATCGGATGAAAAGCCACGGCTGCGTGCGGGTCGAGCATCCGCAGGAGATGGCGGCCCTCTTGTTGCGCAAGAGCGCCGCCGCAATTGCGCGCGGCATCGCCCAAGGGCGCACTCATGCGGAGGCTCTGCCGAAGCCGATCGACGTCTATATCGCCTACCAGACGGTCATCGTCGCTCCCTCCGGAGCGATCGAATTTCGTGCCGATCCCTACGAGCGCGACGCCGCGATATGGCGGCTGCTGACCCGTTCGGAGCCGGTGCCGATGGCGCAGAACAGAGACGTCGATGCGCGCAGGGGATGAAAAAATCGAGAGACTACTCTTCAAATATTGTGTAAAGGATGTCAAATCTCGGCGAAACGGCATATTGCATTCAATAGAACTTGTTGGAACCTCCTCGGAGTCTCGCGCATTTGCGAAATACGCGAGTAGGTTGGGTGTGTCACACTTGCTCCGGTGGGTGGCCGCTCCAAAAGCGCTCAACCTACTCGCATTGGAAAATTCCGTGGAGTCCGGCTCTCGCCAGCAGGACTCCGTTATGTGGAACGTCGCAAGGACGGCAGCCGTTAACGTTCCGAACGGAAAAAGCCCCTATTTTCTCCGCCGCATCGGTGGAGCTTCTGGAGCCCCGCAAAGCGGGGCTCCTTTTTCAAAGCCGCCACCGCCGACCTCGGCCGCGTGCTTGCGGGCTCTCTGCAAGCCCCAGAATATCTCTGTCGGCTGAGCCGGATGAGAGAGCGCCTCATCCTCCTCCTGTTCCACCGCACAGCGCCCGAAACTCGGCGAGTACGTCCCTATAGAGCGGGCGCTTGAATGGGATGATCAGACGCGGCAGGGCGTCGGGTTCGACCCATTGCCAAGCGTCGAATTCGGGGTGCGGGGTGGCGAGGTCGATCTCGGCGTCGCTGCCGAGAAAGCGCATCAGAAACCATTTCTGCCGCTGCCCGCGATAGCGCCCACCCCACAAATTGGCGGTGATCCCGACGGGAATGTCGTAATGCCGCCACTCCCGGCTCTCGGCGAGGATTTCCGCGCTGGCGGTGCCGATCTCTTCCTTGAGTTCGCGCAATGCCGCCGCCCGCGGGCTCTCGCCGGGGTCGATCCCGCCCTGGGGCATCTGCCAGGCTGGCGTATCCTTGACGTCGATGCGCCGTCCGACAAAGATCCGCCCCTCGCGGTTCATCAGCATGATGCCTACGCCCGGGCGATAGCCGGGCATTGCGTCGGCCGGCATTAGGCTCCCCGGGGGTCAGTTGGCTGGGGTCAGTTGACCGCGTGGCCGTGGCCGAACAGGGCGATGCCGCGCACCACGTCGATCGCGCGGACGAGCTGGTAATCCTGATCGGTGCCGATGATCTCCGGATTGACCGAATTCTCCGCCCCGCTGTCCTTGTTGGCGGCCAGTTTGGCCTCGCCGTTGTCCGGCGCGGTCTCGATCCTGCCGGCCGGGACGACGATGTCCGGCTCGATCCCTTCGGCCTGGATCGACCGCCCCGAGGGGGTGTAATAGCGCGCCGTCGTCAGCCGCATTGCCCCGTGTCCGGGCAGGGGGATGATCGTCTGCACCGAGCCTTTGCCGAACGAGCGGGTGCCGAGCAGGACCGCGCGGTGCTGATCCTGCAGGGCGCCGGCGACAATCTCGCTGGCCGAGGCGGAGCCGCCGTTGATCAGGACCACCATCGGCAGGCTGCCGCTGATGTCGCCGCCGGGCCGTGCGTCGTAGCGCTGCGCCTCGTCGGGCTGGCGGCCGCGCGTCGAGACGATCTCGCCCTTGTCGAGAAAGGCGTTGGCGACCGCTACCGCCTGATCCAGGAGACCGCCCGGGTTGTTGCGCAGATCGAGGATCAGGCCCTGGAGTTTGTTGCCGGATTGCTTGCGCAGTTTCTTCATCGCCTCGTCGAGGCCGGTGTCGGCTTGCTCGTTAAACGAGGTGATGCGGATATAGCCGATATTGCCCTTTTCGAGCTTCGCGTGGACCGGTTTGACCCTGATCGTCGCCCGGGTCAATGTCACGTCGAAGGATTTTTGTCCCTTGCGGTCGACGGTCAGTTTGATCTGGCTGCCGACCGGGCCGCGCATCTTTTCGACCGCCTGCGGCAAGGTCATCCCCTGCACCGGCTTGCCGTCGATCTGGGTGATCAGATCGCCGGGCTTCAACCCGGCCCGGGCGGCCGGGGTGTCGTCGATCGGCGAGACCACCTTGACCGCGCCTTTTTCCATCGACACCTCGATCCCGAGCCCGCCGAACTCGCCGCGGGTCTGGACCTTCATGTCGCTGAAGTCCTTGCGGTCGAGGTAGTTCGAGTGCGGATCGAGCGAGGTCAGCATGCCGTTGATGGCGGAGCCGATCAGTTTGTCGTCGCCGATCTTGTCGACGTAATCGGCGCGCACGCGCGTGAACACTTCGCCGAACAGATTGAGCTCGCGATAGGTTTCGTCCGAATTCGCGGCCGTGTTGGCGGCGGTCGCGGCGGCGCCGGCGTCCTGGTGCAGCGAGAGCACCATGACCGAAGCGGCAGCCGCCGCGATCAGACCCAAACGCTTCATCAATGCATCCCTTGTCCAAGGCCGCTTCATCCGCAAGGGCGCGCGGCGGGCGGATCATATCCGCCGCCCGGCGCCGCGATCAAGCCGCGATCCCGCCATAGACGGCGAGGGCGGAAACCGCGGCGGCGATGCCGACCACCCCGGCGAGATGCCAGCCGGAGAGGCGCAGCGGCTCCGGCAGGGCGGTCGCCGCCAATGCCACCAGAACGCCGACACTCAGCGGCAGCAGAAAGGCGTTCACGACCTGCGCCGCGATATTGAGCCGCACGAGGTCGGGCACCGACCAGACAACAAGAGCAGCGGCGATGACCGAGGCCGCATAGGCGCCGTAAAACCATCCTGCCGCGAACGGCCGGTATTCGAGGGAGCGCCGATAGCCGGCGACCTCGCCGAGCCCCCAGGCCAAGGCCAGCGAGGATACGATCGCCGCCACCAATGAGGCGCCGAGCACGCCGATGCTGAAGACCGCGCGTTCCGCCGCCCCGCCAAGCGCCGCGGAGAGCGCCTCGCCGATCGCGCCGATCGTCGTGAAGCCCGCCGCGGCGCCGTCGGCGGCGAGCGCCGCCGCCGCCGCGACCAATACCGCCGCGGTCAATAATTGGGTCAGAACGGCGCCGATCGCGGTGTCCCAGCGCGCCGCCCGGTAGTCCTCGGGGCGCAGTTTCTTGTCGGCGACCGCGGATTGCTGGTAGAAAATCATCCAGGGATTGAACACCGCCCCGATAATGGCGGCCGCCAGATAGAGGAATTCGCGATTGCCGAACGGCAGATCGGCGATGTCTCTTGCCAGGCTTTTGAGGCTCGGATGGGCGATCCAGGCGACGGCGAAAAAGGCGAGTTCAAACAGGCCGACGACGAGCGCTATTCGTTCAATGCGCCGATAGGAGCCGGTTGCCGCCACCGCCAGCAGAAAGGCCGCGGCGAGAGGCAGGCTGAGGCTGCGCGACATCCCGTACAATTCGCCGATGCCGGCCACTCCGGTGAATTCGGTGACCAATGAGCCGATCACCGCCGCCATCAGACCCGCGGTCGACAGCCACGCCCAGCCGGGACCGAAGCGCTCGCGAATCAGCTCGCCGCAGCCGCGTCCGGTATGGATGCCGAGCCGCACCGTCAACTCCTGTACCCGGTACAGGACCGGGATCAGGACCAGGATCAGCGGCAACAGCCGATAGCCCCAGCGGGCGCCGGCCTGTGCCGCCGTAACCACGTTGCCGGCGTCGGTATCGGCGAGCATGACCAGGAGACCGGGTCCCCAGACGGCGATCCGGCGGAATACGGGCGTGAATTTGGTCCGGGTCGACCGGGCTCCGGCGTCCATGGTGCGGCTCTTCGAGACCGGCGGGGACCCGCCGGCCGGTTCAGCAGGCGGCGTCCTGAACCGCCCGTCTGCGGATCAATGATCGGCCGGTCATCGCCGCCGGCTTCTCAAGTCCGAGCAGGTCGAGGAGGGTCGGTGCCACATCGGCGAGGCGGCCGTCTTCGAGATGCGCAATCGCGACCGGCGGGTTGACGACCAGGAACGGCACCCGGTTCAGGGTGTGCGCAGTGTGCGGCTCGCCGGTCGCGGGATCGCGCATCGTCTCGGCATTGCCGTGATCGGCGGTGATGACGAGCGTGCCGCCCGCGTCCTCGACCGCCTGCGCCAACCGCCCGAGGCAGCAATCGACGGTCTCGACCGCCTTGACCGCGGCGTCGAGCCGCCCGGTATGCCCGACCATGTCGGTATTGGCGTAGTTCAATACGACGACGTCGAAGCGGCCGGAGCGGATCGCGGCGGTGATCCGGTCGGTGACCTCGGGCGCCGACATCTCCGGCTGCAGATCGTAGGTCGCGACCTTTGGCGAGGGCACGAGGATGCGCTCCTCACCGGGAAAGACGGTCTCGCGCCCGCCGTTGAAGAAGAACGTGACGTGCGCGTATTTCTCGGTCTCGGCGATGCGCAACTGGGTCAGCCCGGCCTTGGCGACGACCTCGCCAAAGGTGTCGGAGAGGTCCTCGGGCGGGAACAAAGCTTCCAGATAGCGGTTCAGCTCGGCCGAATATTCGACAAGGCCGAGGGCGGCGGCAAAAGCGACGGTCCGGCTGCGGGCAAAACCGGAAAACTCGGGGTCGATCAGGGCGGCGGCGATCTCGCGTACCCGATCGGCACGGAAATTGGCGACGAGGAGCCCGTCGCCGTTGCGCATGCCGCGGTAGGGGGCGATCACGCTCGGGCGCACGAACTCGTCGCTCTCGCCCCGTGCATAGGCGGCCTCGACCGCGGCGAAGGGATCGGACGCGTTCTCGCCCTCGCCCGAGACGATCGCGCGATAGGCCTTCTCGACCCGGTCCCAGCGCTTGTCGCGATCCATCGCATAATAGCGCCCGCCGACCGTGGCGACCGCGACCCGGTCGAGCCCTGCGATGTCGTTGGCAAATTTGCGCAGAAAGCCGAGGGCGGATTTGGGCGGCGTGTCGCGGCCGTCGAGAAAGGCGTGCACCTGCACCGGCACGCCCGCCGCGGCGACGATACGGCAGAGCGCGGCGATCTGGTCCTGATGCGAATGCACCCCTCCGGGCGACATCAGCCCCAACATGTGCACTGTGCCGCCGCTCTCCCGGAGCTTGCCGAGAAACCCCTGCATCGCCGGCAACGGGGCGAGCCGGCCCTCGGCGATGGCCGCGTCGATCTTCGGCAGATCCTGCCAGACGAGCCGCCCGGCGCCGATATTGGTGTGGCCGACCTCGGAATTGCCCATCTGCCCGTCGGGCAACCCGACGTAATGCTCGCTCGCGTCGAGCTGCGCGTGCGGCCACTGCGCGACGAGGCGATGCCACACCGGCGTCCTCGCCGCCGCGATCGCGTTATCGGGGGCTTGCGGCCGTTCGCCCCAGCCGTCGAGGATGCACAGAACCAGCGGGCGCGGGCGGGATCTCATCGGCGGGCGGCCTTCCGGTTGCGGGACACGCACCTGTATACGCGAAACCGCCGTCGCCGAGATAGCGTTCCGGCGCCGCCGCGGGACGCGCCTGGACGCGCTTGACCGGTGCCGGCGTGAAAGGCGAAAACCCGGTCGCGGCGAGGCTCGATGCCGATCCCGCGCGACAGAGAGGGGAGTTGTCATGAAGGTCGGTTTTATCGGGCTCGGCATGATGGGCAAGGGCATGGCCGCCAATCTGCAGAAGGCGGGCCACGATCTCGTCGTCCACGACCTGAACCGCGCCGCGGCCGAGCCGTTCCTCGCCAAGGGGGCGGTGTGGGCGAATTCGCCCCGCCAGGTCGGCGAGGCTGCGGAGGTCGTGTTCACGTCGTTGCCGGTGCCGGCCGATGTCGAGGCGGTGGCGCTGGGGCCGGGCGGTCTGATCGAGGGCATGCGTCCCGACACCGCGTTTTTCGACATGTCGACCAATTCGGCGGCGATGGTGCGCAAGATCCACGCCGCCTTTGCCGAGAAGAACCTCTATATGCTCGACTCGCCGGTCAGCGGCGGCCCCTCCGGGGCGGCGAGCGGGCGGATGGCGATCTGGGTCGGTGGCGACGAGCAGATCTTCAACCGCCACAGGCGCGTGCTCGACGCGATGGGCGACCAGGCGCGCTATATCGGCCCGATCGGCGCCGGCTCGGTCGCCAAGCTCGTGCACAACTGCACCAGCGCGGTGCTCAATGTGGCGCTCGCCGAGGTGTTCACGATGGGCATCAAGGCCGGGGTCGACCCGGTCGATCTGTGGGAGGCGGTGCGGCAGGGCGCCACCGGCCGGGTGCGCACCTTTGACCGGATCGGCAACAAATTCCTGACCGGCCAGCACGATCCTGCCGATTTCGCATTGCGCCTATTGCACAAGGACGTTTCGCTGGCGGTCGGCCTCGGGCGCGAGATCGGCGTGCCGATGCGTCTTGCCAATCTCGCCCTCGAAGAACTGACCGAGGCAATGAACCGCGGCTGGGGCCAGCGCAACAGCACGGTCGGCATGCTGTTGCAGCAGGAGCGCGCCGGCATCCCGCCCTTGTCCGCCGACCCCGAGCGCATCGCCGCGGTCCTGAAGGCCGACGAGAAGAAGTAGGGTTCACGGTCATTCACCCCCTACCAAACCTTCCCCCATCAAGGGGGAGGGTTTGGGTGAGGGTGATGCGGCGCTCCAACCTTTCCGATGAATCTCAGATGTAGGGCGGAAAAGCGCAGCGCATTCCGCCGGCGCCGCGATCATTCGGCGAGCGGGCGCATGACCTGATAGAGGGCGGCTTTCGCCTCGAACCCGATGCCGGGAAGGTCGGGCAGGCGGACAAAGCCGTCCTCGACCGGGCAGTCGTCGGCGAAGCCGCCGAACGGAGCGAAGACCTGCGGATAGGATTCGTTGCCGCCGAGCCCGAGCCCGACCGCGATGTTGAGCGCGAACTGGTGGCCGCCATGCGGCACGCAACGCCGCGGTGACCAGCCGTGCTCTTCGATCATCGCAAGGGTGCGCAGATATTCGACGAGCCCGTAGGAGAGTGCCGGATCGAACTGCAAGACGTCGCGGTCGGGACGCAGGCCGCCATGGCGGACCAGATTGCGCGCGTCCTGCCAGGAGAACAGGTTCTCGCCGGTGGCGAGCGGCGGGGCGTAGCGCTCGGCGAGGAGCGCGTGCCCGAGATAGTCGAGCGGGTCGAGCGGTTCCTCGTACCAGCGCAGCCCGTAGGGGAGGAGGGCATCGCCGTAGGCGAGGGCTTCGGTCAGCGGGAAGCGGCCGTTGGCGTCGACCGCGAGATCCTCGCCATTGCCGACGATCTTCAGCACCGCCTCGATCCGCTGCAGATCCTCGGCCAGCGGCACCCCGCCGATCTTGATCTTGACGCAGCGATAGCCGGCGTCGCGGTAGGATTTGACCTCGTCTTCGAGCCCCTCAATGCCCTTGCCCGGGTAATAATAGCCGCCGGCGGCGTAGACCCAGGCGCGCGGCTCGACCGCGCCCTGCCCGGCATGCCCGGCAAGCAGGTGCCACAGCGGCACGCCCTCGGCCTTGGCGCGCAGGTCCCACAAGGCCATGTCGAGGACGCCGACCGCAACCGAGCGCTCGCCGTGCCCGCCCGGCTTCTCGTTCCGCATCATCTGCGTCCACGCCCGGGCCGGGTCGATAAGGCCGTTGGCGTCGACGAGATCGCCGGGGGCGGCGTCGAGGAGGCGCGGGATGAAGCGCTCGCGCAACAACCCCTGCACCGCGTAGCGCCCGTTTGAATTGAAGCCGAAGCCGACGACCGGCCTGCCGTCGCGCACGAGGTCGGTGTGGATCGCGACGACGCTCGCCGTCATCCGGCTGAAATCGATATAGGCGTTGGCGATCGCCGAACTGATCGGCGCGACCGCGTCGCGGATCGCGGTGATGCGCATCGGGAGATCAGTCCGCCGAACCGGGCGCCTGATGGGCGCGCCCGAGCTGCGCGAACACCTCGTTGAATTCGCGCACCGCCGCGCGCGGGCCTTTGGGGTGCGACCAGACGGCGCCGATCACGGCGAGAAAATCGGCTCCGGCTTCGACGAGCGGACCGCAATTCTGCTGCGTGATGCCGCCGATCGCGACGCAGGGCACGACCGTCGTCTCGGACCAGGCGCGCAATAATTCGGGCTCGGCGTGATGCTTTGCCGCCTTCGTGGCGCTCGGGAAAAAGGCGCCAAAGGCGACATAGTCGGCGCCGGCCTCGGCGGCGACAAGGGCGCGATGGCGGGAGGCGCCGCAGGTCACGCCGACGATGTGGTCCGGGCCGAGGAGCCGCCGCGCCTCGGCATAGGGCATGTCCTCCTCGCCGACATGGACGCCATCGCAATCGAGCTCTGCGGCGAGGTCGGGACGGTCGTTCATGATGAAGGCGACGCCGCGCTGCTGCGCGATCGGCTTCAGGACCCGGGTCGCGCGCCGGATCGCGGCATCGTCGGTGTCTTTGAGGCGCAGTTGCAGCGAGGCGACGTCGCCGCCGGCGAGCGCCTCTTCGAGATCCTTGGCAAAGCGGTCGGGATCGAGGGCGGGCGGCGTGATCAGATAGAGCCGCGTCGTCGCCCCTGTCTCGGTGCGGGTCAGGGCCATCGCACTCAGCCTCCTTCCTCACCCCGGCGCAGGCCGGGGCCCATCTCTCCGTAACTCGAGTCCTTCATGGTCAGCGAGGCTTGCCGCTGCGCCCGCAGGTCAATCCCATCCTAGCAGATTGGCGGCGGGGCGAGAAAGTCGGATGCTTGCCCTGCTTTGCCGTAGGATCACACTTGTGCGGATCCGCGTTGCCTCGCCGGCACCGCGGGGCGACATTCGGGGTCGAGAGCGCCACAGCGGAGCGATCGGGAACGTGTCAGAAGCACCCCTCAAAGCCGGAAATTCCGCAGCGGCGGCCGGCGCCGCGATCAGGCCGGATCGGTGACCGTCCGCGCTGCTGCCGCCATAGGGAGCGTTGAGACGCGCCGCTCCTGGCTCGTGGCGCTGACCGCACTCGCCATCGTCACGGTCTCGTTCGGGGCGCCGATGATCACCGTGGTCGCGCTGCGGCCGATCGCGGCCGCGTTCGGCAATCTGCGCGCGGTGCCGGCGCTGTCGCTGGCCCTCGCCTGGCTCGGCTCGGCGCTCGGCGGGATCGCATTGGCGCAACTGGCCGAGCGCATCGGCATCCGCTGGACGGTCATCCTTGGTGCGCTGATGATCGCGGTCGGGCTGGTCTTGGCGAGCCTCGGCGAGCGCTGGTCCTTTTATATCGGGCACGGGGTGTTCATGGGGCTCCTCGGCAATGCCGGGATCAACGCCCCTCTCTATGTCTATGTCTCGCGCTGGTTCGACCGCCGGCGCGGCACGGCCCTGGCGCTGATCGCCAGCGGCCAGGCGGCCGCCGGGACGATCTGGGCGCCGCTGTTTGGCCATGCGATCGGCTGGTTCGGCTGGGCGCGCACGATGCAGCTCTACGCCGGCTGCGAAATCCTCGTGATCGTGCCCGCCGCCTTCCTAGTGTTGCGCGCCTTGCCCGGGGCGTTGCGCGTCGCCGACAATGGCACCGGGCCCGCCCCGGGGGCCTTGGTGCTGGGCCTCAAATCACGAACGGCGCTCGGCCTGATCGCCGCCGCAGGCTTTTGCTGCTGCGTGCCAATGGCGATGCCGCAGGGTCATCTGGTCGCTTTCTGCGGCGATGTCGGCATTCCGCTGACCCGCGGCAGCGCAATGCTGTCGGTGCTGCTGGCGTGCGCCTTTGTCGGCCGCCAATGCTGGGGCGTTGTCGCCGACCGGATCGGTGGGCTGCGCACCGTGCTCGCCGGCTCCTTCTGTCAGATCGTGGCGATGACCGGGTTCATGCTGACCCGCAACGAGGCCGGGCTGTTCGCCGTCTCGGTCGCGTTCGGGCTCGGCTTCAGCGGTATCGTTCCGGCCTACGTGGTAGCAGTGCGCGAATTGTTCCCGGCCTCGGAGGCATCCTGGCGGATCCCGACCGTATTGTTGTTCAGCGGCTCCGGCATGGCGATGGGCGGCTGGCTCGCCGGGGCCATCTATGACTATGCCGGGTTCTACGCGCCGGCCTTTGCCGCCGGCATCCTGTTCAACCTCGTCAACTTTATCGTGGTCGGCACGTTGGTGTTTCGCCAGAGCCGGTTTCGCTCGCCGCTGCTGGCGCGAGCCTGAATTCGGTTCGCGACAACAGATCGACACAGCGCTCCGCGAGGAGTTCCTCCGCGACGAAGAAATCGGCGCCGAGGTCGAGCGCCGGTTCGGGGCGCGCGGCGGCAAACCCGACCCCCTCTTTACGCGCGATCTCGGCGAGGCGACGCGCGACGTCGGCGCGGCCGGTGAAGACGACGGCTTCGACCCGCGCCCGGATTGCGGCGAGCGCGGCGCCGGGCTCGTCGCCGCAATCGAGCGCAGTCGAGAC
>DATFCQ010000446.1:0-17812 GCA_035252905.1 Allostellaceae bacterium
CGACCGCGCCGGCGGCAAAGGCCGGATGCGAGGCGATCCGCGCAAGAAAGCTGAGATTGGTGGTGAGGCCCAGCACCGCGGTCTCGGCGAGCGCGCGCTGCAGCCGCCTCGTCGCCGCCGCGCGGTCCTCGCCCCACACCGCGATCTTGGCGATCATCGGATCGTAAAACGGCGTCACCCGGTCGCCTTCCCTGACCCCGGTGTCGACCCGCGCAATGTCGCCTTGCGGCAGGCGCAGACCGGCGAGCCGGCCGGTCTGCGGCAGGAAATTGCGCTCCGGCGCCTCGGCGTAGAGGCGCACCTCGATCGCATGGCCGCGACAGGCGATATCCTCTTGCGTCATCGGCAGAGGCTCGCCGGCGGCGGCGCGCAATTGCCATTCGACAAGATCGAGCCCGGTCACCGCCTCGGTCACCGGGTGCTCGACCTGCAACCGCGTGTTCATCTCGATGAAATAGAACCGCCCCTCCGCGGCGACAAACTCAACCGTGCCGGCGCCGACATAACCGACCGCGCGCGCCGCAGCGAGCGCCGCCGCCGCCATCGCCTCGCGTGTTTCGGCCGCGAGCCCCGGCGCCGGCGCCTCCTCGACGACTTTCTGATGGCGGCGCTGGATCGAGCAGTCGCGCTCGAACAGGTGCACGATCTGGCCGTGCCGGTCGGCAAAGACCTGGATCTCGATGTGGCGCGGCCGGTCGAGGTAGCGCTCGATCAGCATGCGCTCGTCGCCAAAGGCGCCTCCGGCCTCGCGCTTGGCCGCAGCAAGCGCCGCGGCAAAATCGTCCGGTTCCGCGACGACCCGCATGCCGCGCCCGCCGCCGCCCGCGGATGCCTTGATCAAGACCGGAAAGCCGATCCGCCGGGCCGCGTCGAGAAGCCGCGCCGGGTCCTGGTCGGCCTCGTCGTAACCGGGCACGATCGGCACACCGGCCTCCCGCATCAAGGCGCGCGCCGCCGCTTTTGACCCCATCGCCCGGATCGCCGCCGCCGGCGGCCCGATAAAGGCAATGTCTGCGGCGGCGCAGGAATCGGCGAAATCGGCGTTCTCCGACAGGAAGCCGTAGCCCGGATGGATCGCTTCGGCACCGCTCTTCTGCGCCGCCGCGACGATCGCGGCGCCGTTAAGATAGCTCTGCCGTGCCGGCGCCGGGCCGATCGGAAGGGCCTCGTCGGCGAGCGCGACGTGCAATGCGCTCCTGTCGGCCTCGGAATAGACCGCGACCGTCGCGACGCCGAGCCGGCGCGCCGTCCGGATCACGCGGCAGGCGATCTCGCCGCGATTGGCGATCAGGATTTTGCTGAACATCGGCCGCCGCTCACATCCGAAATACGCCAAACCGCGTCGGCACGGCGGGGGCGTTGCGGCTGGCCGAGAGCGCCAGGGCCAGCACCCTACGCGTGTCGCAGGGGTCGATGACGCCGTCGTCCCACAGACGCGCGCTGGCGTAATAGGGATGGCCCTCGCGCTCGTACTGGGCGCGGATCGGGGCCTTGAACACCTCCTCCTCGGCCGTGCTCCAGGTCTCGCCGCGCGCTTCCTTGGCGTCGCGGCGAAGCTGCGCCAACACCGAGGCCGCCTGTTCGCCGCCCATGACCGAGATCCGCGCATTCGGCCACATCCATAAAAAGCGCGGCCCGTAGGCGCGCCCGCACATGCCGTAATTGCCGGCGCCAAAGCTGCCGCCGATGATGACCGTGAATTTGGGCACGGCGGCGGTAGCCACCGCGGTCACCAGTTTGGCGCCGTCCTTAGCGATGCCGCCGGCCTCGTATTTGCGGCCGACCATAAAGCCGGTGATGTTTTGCAGAAAAACGAGCGGCACCCCGCGCTGTGCGCACAATTCGATAAAATGCGCGCCCTTCAACGCGCTCTCGGAAAACAGAATGCCGTTATTGGCGAGGATGCCGACCGGATAGCCCCAGATCCGGGCAAAGCCGCACACCAGCGTCGCCCCGTAGAGCGCCTTGAACTCGTCGAACTCGCTGCCGTCGACGAGCCGGGCGATGATCTCGCGCACCTCATAGGGGCGGCGCGTGTCGGGAGGGATGATGCCGTAGAGGTCCTCGGCCGGATAGAGCGGCTCCTGCGGCGCGGCGACGGCGGGCCCCGGGGGTTTGGTGCGATTGAGCGCGCCGACGATATGGCGGGCGATGCCGAGGGCATGGCGGTCGTCGAGCGCGTAATGATCGGTGACGCCGGAGGTGCGGCTGTGCACATCGGCGCCGCCCAGTTCCTCGGCGCTGACGATCTCGCCGGTGGCGGCGCGTACCAATGGCGGGCCGCCGAGAAAGATCGTGCCTTCGCCCTTGACGATGACGCTCTCGTCCGCCATCGCCGGGACATAGGCACCGCCTGCCGTGCACGAGCCCATGACGAGGGCGATCTGCGGGATGCCCAGCGCCGACAGCCGCGCTTGGTTGTAGAAGATGCGGCCGAAATGATCGCGATCGGGAAACACCGAATCCTGTTCCGGCAGGTAGGCGCCCCCCGAATCGACAAGGTAAAGACAGGGCAGACGGTTGTCGCCGGCGATCTCCTGCGCGCGCAGATGTTTTTTGACGGTCATCGGGAAATAGGTGCCGCCCTTGACCGTCGCATCATTGGCGACGACGACGCATTCCTGTCCCAGGATGCAGCCGATGCCGGTGATGATTCCGGCCGCCGGCACCTCGCCGTCATACAGGCCGTGCGCCGCCAATGCCGAGAATTCGAGAAACGGCGCTCCCGGATCGAGCAACAGCCGCACGCGCTCGCGCGGCAGGAGCTTGCCGCGCTGGAGATGGCGCCGCCGCGCCGCCTCTTCGCCGCCCTCGCCGATCCGGGCAAGCGTCGCGTTGAGGTCGGCGACAAGCCCGCGCATCGCCTGCGCATTGGCGCAAAAGCTCTCGGAGCGCCGGTCGATCGCAGTTTCCAGCACGCTCATGGGATCGAGCTTATCCTCTCGGTCGGGCTCGGCAAGGAAAAGGGACAAGCGGCGGAATGCCCCCGGCTTTCGCCGGGGTTTTCCGCCCTACACCATTCCCGACAAGCATGGAGCGTAGGGCGGAATAGCGAAGCGTATTCCGCCGACTTCGCTCAGCCCGGCTGGCCTCGCCGCACGTCGCGCAGATGCACGAGGTTGGCCGGCGCGGACGGGCGCGTCTCGGCGATCGCCCGGGCGACGGCGCGGTTCAGATCGGCGAGGCGATAGGGCTTGCGCAACAAGGCGAATTCCTTGCTGCCGGCGGCGCTGCCGCTGTACCCGGTCACAAGGACGATCGGCAAGGCCGGATGGCGCTGGCGCAGAATGCGGGCCAATCCGAGCCCATCCATCAGACCCGGCATCACAATGTCGCTGAGCAGCAGATCGAAGGACTGACGCGCCGCTGCGGCGAGCGCCGCCGGCGCATCGATCGCGACATGGGTGCGAAAGCCGAGCTGCTGCAGCAACCCGGTCGTGACCTCGGCGACGTCGGGATTGTCCTCGACCACGAGAGCCGTGCCGCTGCCATAGGCTTCGACCGCCGGATCGGCGGCCGGAAGGGCGGGAAGGGCGGCCGCGCGCGGCAGATAGAGCGTGATCCGCGTACCCGCCCCCAATCGGCTGTCAATCGTTACGGTGCCGCCGGACTGACAGGCAAAGCCGTAGACCTGCGACAGCCCGAGCCCGGTCCCCTGGCTGCCTTTGGTTGTAAAGAACGGGTCGAAGACCCGCGGCAGGATGTCCTCTGGGATGCCGCGGCCGGTATCGGCGATGGTCAGCGCAACAAATTCGCCGGCGATGTCCTGTCCCACCTCGCCGGGGGCAAGCTGCGCGTTCTCGGCAGAGATCGTGACCAGGCCGCCCTCGGGCATTGCGTCGCGGGCGTTCAAGGCGATGTTGACGAGCGCCAATTCGAACTCGCTGACATCGGCGGTGACCGGCCACAAATCGGGCGGCAGATCGGCCGCCAATCTGACCGAGGCGCCGAACGAGCTGGCCAGCATCGCCCGAACCGCCTCGATGCGCTCGCCGATCTCGACGACCACCGGGTTGAGCGCCTGGCGCCGGGCAAAGGTCAGCAATTGCCGGGTCAGCGCCTCGCCCCGCTCGACCGCCAGTGCGATCGCCTCGGCCGCCCGCCGGCCTTTGGGATCCGCGCCGACGAGCCCGGTCAGGGTTTCGAGATAACCGCTGACGATCATCAGGACGTTGTTGAAGTCGTGTGCGACGCTCCCCGTCAATTCGCCCAGCGCCTCCATCTTCTGCGCCCGGTCGCGCTCGTCGCGCGCCTTTTGCAGGGCGAGCTGCGCCGCGCGCCGCTCGGTGATGTCGCGGGTGATCTCGGCGAAACCGATCGGGGTGCCGTGCTCGTCCCGGATCGGATCGATGGCGACACTGGCCCAGAACAGGCTGCCGTCCTTGCGCACCCGCCAGCCCTCGGCCTCGAAGCGGCCCTCCTCGGCCGCGGTGTAAAGGGCGCGCGCGGGCCGTCCGGCCAAGCGGTCGCGTTCCATATAAAAGCGCGAGAAGTGCTGGCCGACGATCTCGCCCGCCATATAGCCCGTGATGCGCGCGGCGCCGGCGTTCCAGTTGGTCACGATGCCGTTGGGGTCGAGCATGTAGAGAGCGCAATCGGTGACCCCGGCGACGAGCAGCCGGAACCGCCGCTCGCTGTCGCGCAAGGCGTCCTGCGCCGCGCGCCGCTCGGTGATGTCGCGGGTGACCTTGGCGAAGCCCGACAGGCCGCCGTTCTCGCCGCGGATCGCCGAGATCGTCTCCAGGGCCCAGAAGCGGCTGCCGTCCTTGCGCAAACGCCAGCCCTCGGCCTCGCAGCGCCCCTCGCGCGCGGCGACTTCGAGCAGCCGCAAGGGCAGCCCGGCGGCGCGATCCTCCTTTATGTAAAAGCGCGAGACGTGCTGCCCGACGATCTCTCCGGCGGCATAACCTTCCAGCCGCTGCGCGCCGGCGTTCCAGCTGGCGACGACGCCGCTCGGATCGAGCATGTAGATCGCGTAGTCGACGACGCTTTCGATCAGCAGCCGAAACTGGCGCTCGCTGTCGCGCAGGGCGTCCTGCGCCGCGCGCCGCTCGGTGAGATCGCGGGCGACCTCGGCAAAGCCGATCGGCTCGCCGCGCTCGCCGCAGATCGCCTCGATCACCGACGACGCCCAGAAGCGGCCGCCGTCCTTGCGCATCCGCCATCCCTCGTGCTCGACGCGGCCGGCCGCTTCGGCTTCGCGCAGGATGCCGCCGGGAGCCGCGCCGTCCCGATCCTCGGCGGGAAAAAGGCGCGAAAAATGCTGACCAATGATCTCGCCGGAGCGGTATCCGGTGATCCGCTGCGCCCCGTAATTCCAGCTGACCACGAACCCGGCCCGGTCAAGCGTGATGATGGCGTGGTCGCCGAGCGCATCGACCAAAAACTGCAATCGCTCGGCGTCACTCAACATTTCGGATGCGTTGACCGCCAAGCACCGCCTCCCGTGTCAATTATTGATTGCAGCTTTTCTGCGGCTGTAAAGGAACCTAAGATGGCAGGCGCTTGCGAGCATACGAGCCGCTGTCTTGCGTCGCAACGGGATTCCGATGGATGCGCACGAACTTGGACGTTGATCATTCCGGTCAAGGGCGGGAAGCCTCGTTCTTTCCCGGCATGCCGTACCGCCTGCTGCCGGGATGCGATCCCGAGGAAGGCGATCCCGGCCGGTCATCACCCTCTCCCGATCCGATCAAGCGCGAGGACCTGCCCTACAAGGTCGAGTTGTGGGATGATGCCAAGGCAGGGGTCGAGCAGGTGCTGGCCATTACCGCAAGCGCCAGCATCGGCTTTGCCGCGTTTTACGGCGCAACACGCGAGTTTCCCGATCGTTATATAACGCTACGCCACAAGAGCAGTATCATCTCGCAATGGAACGGGCCGTGAAACCAAGGCCAAGCCTGCCGCTCTGCCGCGTTGCGGGGGGCGGCGGCGGGAGCGTTGCATGATCGAGCGGGTGCAGGACAAGGCCAAACCGGCGCGGATCGGTAATCCCGAGGGCCCGATCGAAAATCTTCCTTACCGCATCGAATTATGGGACGCGACGGGCGGCACCGCGGTCGAGCGGGTGCTGGCGCGCGCCTTCAACGCGCCGCTCGCCCGCGCGATTTTCAAGGCGGCGCAAAGCGAACATCCGAACCGGCGGGTCACATTGCGCCGCGGCGTCCGCCTGATCGCGGACTCGGCCAAATAGGGGCTCACTCAGGCCGCAAGATAGCCGCCATCAACGTAAAGCTCGGCGCCGGTGATGTAGGACGCCTCGTCGGACGCAAGGAAGAGCGCCGCGTGAGCGACCTCTTCGACCCGACCGGCGCGGCCCATCGGCACCGCTTCCAGCATCTTCGCCCGCACGGCCGGATCGGCGGTGCGGCCCGAGCTGCGCATCGGCGGCATCAGCCCGGGGTGGATCGAGTTGACCCGGATGTTGTCGCGCCCGTATTGCACCGCCGCTGCCTTGGTCAGAGTGCGCACCGCCCCTTTCGAGGCATTGTAGGCGACGTGGAGACCCTGTTGACCGGTAATTCCGGAGATCGACGAGATATTGACGATGGCGCCGCCGCCGCGGGCGCGCATCGCGGGAATCACGAATTTGATGCCGAGAAAGACGCCGCGTGCATTGACCGTCATCAGCCGGTCCCACACCGCTGTGTCGAGCAGGTCCGCGGCGGCGCTGCCCGACAATCCGGCGTCGTTGACCAGGATGTCGAGACCGCCCCAGGCGGCGGCGACCGCCGCGACCACGGCTTGCCATTCGGCCTCGTTGCCGACGTCGAGGTGATGAAAGGCGGCCGCGCCGTTTGCTGCGGTGATCTCGGCAGCGACCTCCCGGCCCTCCTGGTCGAGGAGGTCGGCAACCGCCACCTTGGCGCCCTCGCGAGCAAAGATCCGCGCCATGCTGGCGCCCATGCCGGACGCCGCCCCGGTGATCAACGCGACCTTGCCGTCAAGCCTCATCGCCCCCTCCCCAGATAACAATTCACCACGGAGGCAGCGAGGCAATGAGAAAGGCTTTCCGCGCGCCCCCGGCTTTCGCCGGGGCAGGCGCCGGCGCGCAACAGTTTCTACTCACTGTCTCACCGTCTCACTGGTAAAAAATTGTCCGCTCCGCATTTATCCTTGTAGTGATCCTATTCGACCCCGACCGCGGCGCCGAGAGTGACGCCGATCTCGCGATGCAGCACGAGATCGGCAATGCCGTCGAGCCCGGTCGGCTCGCGGTTGACGATGACGAGCGCGGCGCCGTTGTGCTTGGCCAGTTCGGGAAAGCCGGCCGCGGGATAGACGACCAGCGAGGAGCCGGCGACGAGGAACAAATCGGCGGCCAGGGTCAGCGCCTCGGCGCGCCGCATCGCCGCCTCCGGCATTGCCTGGCCGAACGAGATCGTCGCGGTCTTGACAAAGCCGCCGCAGACGGAGCAGTGCGGCGCCTCGCCGCCGCGCTCGAATTCGTGGCGCAGCGCGTCGATCTCATAGCGCTCGCGGCAGCCGAGGCAATGGGCATAGGTCGTATTGCCGTGCAATTCGACAACCCGATCCTCGGGGATTCCGGAAGCCTGATGCAATCCGTCGATGTTCTGGGTGATGACCGCGCCGCCGCCGCGGCGGACGAGTTCGGCGATCGCGCGATGGCCGCGGTTCGGCCGCGCCCGACGCAGGGTATCGTCGGCCGCAAAGCGGCGCCGCCAAGTCTCGCGCCGCGCCTCCTCGGAGGCGAGAAACTCGGCGAAATCGATCGGCGCCATCTGCGTCCAGATGCCGCCCGGGCTGCGGAAATCGGGAATCCCGGACTCGGTGCTGATGCCGGCGCCGGTGAAGACGACGGCATTCCTGGCCTGCGCGAGAAGGCCGGCGAGTTCGGCGATGTCGTGATCGGGTGCCATGGCGCCACTCTCGCAAATGCCGCGCCCCGGGGGAAGCCCCGGGATGGGCCCGGGTGAGCCGTGCGCACCGCCTATCTCGCCGCCGAGGGCTACACCGAAGAGCTTGCCACCGAGCTGGGCTCCGTATCGCGGCGGCACGGCCGGCTCCTCCTCGCCGCCGGACCGCCGCGCCCTGCTGCCTGGGCTGCGAACATCTGGCACGACCCGCAGGAGATCAAGATCGCTGCGATCGGTGACGCCGCGGCGAGACTGCGCGCATTCCAACGCAACTGGGCGGCCTATGCGCCCGTTTTCCACCGCCGCGCGGTCTTGATCGAGCAGAGATTGCCGAAGGTCTCGGCAAGGCCGCTCGTCTTCGGGATGCCGCCGCCGCAGGCGCCGCTGGGGTCGTGGACTCTCTTCGACACCGGTACAATGCTCGCCGCCCCCTCCTGCACAAGCCCCTTTCCGAATGGCGAATTGCGCTTTGTCGAGGACAAGAGCGGGCCGCCGAGCCGCGCCTATCTGAAGCTCTGGGAGGCGCTGACCCTCCTTGGCCGCAGGCCCCGGCCGGGCGACATCTGCGTCGATCTCGGCAGCAGCCCCGGCGGCTGGAGCTGGGCGCTCGCCCGGATGGGCGCGCAGGTGGTGAGCGTCGACAAGGCGCCGCTCGACCCCGCGGTGGCGCGCCTGCCGCAGATCGCGTACCGGGCCGAAAGCGCCTTCGCCGTCGATCCGCGCGCGTTGGGGCCGGTCGACTGGCTGTTTTGCGACGTGGTCTGCTACCCGGCGCGCCTGTTGCGCCTCGTCGAGCGCTGGCTCGCCGCCGGGACCTGCCGGAATTTCGTGTGCACGATCAAGTTCCAGGGCGTGACCGACCATGCGGCCGCCCGCCGCTTCGCCGCGATCCCCGGCTCCGCACTGCGCCACCTGTTTCACAACAAGCACGAGCTGACCTGGAGCAAAACCTGCCCCGGCGAAAGCTGGGATTCATAGCGGCCTCACCCCTTCCCAACTCTCCCCCATCAAGCTGACATGGGTAGGTATCGAACCATAGTGGCGCGTAGAAAGGTGGTCATTCCGGGGCGCGGGCGCTCCTGAGCCTGTCGAAGGGCCGCGAGCCCGGAACCCATGCACACGGGCCTTTGTCTGTCCTGGCAAAGCCGGTGTTCATGGCTTCCGGGCCCGGCGCGGAGCCTGTCCTCGGGCCGCGCAGCGCGGACCCGGGGGCGCCGTCCCGGAATGACGATTTCTACTGTAAGATCAAGCTGATAACCATCTCCCACTCGGCCATACCTACCCTTATCAGCCCTCGATGGGGGAGGGCCGGCCCCTCGACAAGCTCAGGAGGGGGTGATGTGGCGCGAGGAAAACGGTTCGCTTGTTCGGTGAGGCGCCATACTATTTGCCGCGCCTGCTCGGGGAGGAATGCGATGGATCTCGGATTGCGCGGCAGAAAGGCGCTTGTCACTGGCGCCTCGAAAGGGATCGGGCGCGCCTGCGCCGAGGCGCTCGCCGCCGAGGGCTGCGACGTCGTCCTGGTGGCGCGCACCGCGGCCGATCTCGAAACGGTGCGGGCCGGGATCACAGCAGCGCACAATGTCGCCGTGCGCTGCTGTCCGTTCGATCTGTCGGACAGCCGCAATGTCGACGCGCTCGCCGCACAATGTCCGGACATTGAGATCCTCATCAACAACGCCGGCGCGATCCCGGGCGGCGATCTCGACGCGGTCGACGAGGCGCGCTGGCGCGCCGCCTGGGACCTCAAGGTGTTCGGCTACGTCAACATGACGCGCCGGTTTTATGCGTTGATGCGCGAGCGCCGGCGCGGCGTCATCGTCAACATCGTCGGCGCGGCCGGCGAGAGCCCGGACGCCGATTACGTCGCCGGCAGTTCCGGAAACGCTTCATTGATGGCGTTCACGCGGGCCTTGGGCGGCGCTGCGCCCAAAGACGGGCTGCGCGTCGTCGGCATCAATCCCGGCCCGGTCATGACCGAGCGCCTCATCACATTGATGAAGACGCGCGCCCAATCCCGCTTCGGCGACCCCGAGCGCTGGCAGGACTTCATGAAGCCCATGGCCTTCGGCCGCGCCGCCAAGCCCGAGGAGATCGCCGACATGGCGGCCTTTCTCGCGTCCGACCTGTCGGCCTATACCACCGGCACGATCATCACGATCGACGGCGGCGGATCAAGCCGGCGCTCGGCGTTCTAGCCCTCCCTCTTGATCCGTCCGTGCGTTTGGAATGGATGATTCACAATGAGACGGTGAGGCAGTGAGAGAGATTGATTGTAATGCGCATCAGCGCTTTCTTTTTTATCTCTCACTGCCTCACCGTCTCATTGTGAATGTTTCATAGCAGCCTGTCCGGCTACCTAAAGGGCAATTTGCGATGCTGTCGACCCCGCGCTTTCATCATCTGCACCTGAATTCCCGCGATCCCGATGCTGCGATCGCGTTCTACACGCAGCAGTTCCCGAGTACCGAGAAGGGCGAATGGGGCGGTTTCCCGGCGCTCCGCTCGCCGAATGACGTCATGATCCTGTTCAGCCAAACCGACCGGCCGCCGCCGACCGCGCCGCAGAGCGCGATCTGGCATTTCGGCTGGCACACCACCGATGCGCGCCGCTCTCTCGCAACCTATAAATCCCGGCCCGAGGTTGAACTGTTGCCGCTCTACACTTCGGAGGAAGGCGGCGCGGTGCTGATCAGCAGCGACACCTGGCCGGGGACGGGCGGGGCCCTCGGCCTGACCCGAGCGCAGATCGCCGAGGCCAAGGACAAGGGCGTCCGCCCCAAGGGCGGCGCCGGCTTTGCCTATATGCGCGGTCCCGACGACGCCCTCGTCGAATATGCCGGCGACCACCCGGCCGAGCGCTTCAACCACGTCCACCTCTACCAGGAGGACCCGATCGGCGCGCTCGCCTGGTACCAGAGGCACCTGAACGCGCCGGTGCGGCAGGGCTTCACCTCGCCCGCCTCCGACCGCTCGGTGCCGCGCAGTCCCGACCGGACCTGGCCCGCGCTCAATCGCGAGGGCATGTTCCGCACGCCGCGGGCCGGCGTCGAGTTCGGCGACGTCGCGCTGATCTGGTACGCCAACCAGGGCGAGGCGCCGCTCGCTCCCAGCCGCGGCCAGTTGCAGGATCATATCGCGCTCGCCGTCGCCGATCTCGACGCCTGGGCCGACAAATTGCAGGGCGAAGGCGTCGGCTTGCTCGAACCGCCCTATCGCCTCGGGTCGACCCGCGCCCTGATGATCGAGGGCCCGAGCCGCGAGGCGATCGAGCTGGTCGAGGTGCGGGAATAGGCTACGACCCCGGCATCTCGTCGACGCGCAGGATCTCGACCGCAGGCGGCGCGGTCAGTACTTCGCTGAAGCCGTGCATCCAGTTGCCGGTCTCCTCGGCCGAGCCGACGCCGCGATTGCGGAACTGGTCGAGCTGGTCGAGGCTGGTCAATTCGACCTCGAACTGCAGAGCGATGCCATTGCCGTGGCCGCGCGTCAGCGGCACCAGCATCCGCGCCCTCAGGTGATTGTCGCGCGCGGCCTTGATCTCGCGATGGATGAACTCGATCGCGCGCTGCCGGTTGACCGGCAGAACATCGTAGGAGAAGCGGGCGAGGTACATGGGCGATCCTCCTGTTGGTTACAGGGGTCAACGCGCCGCCCCGCCGCTTGGCTGCATCGCGCGGATCATGTCGCGGAAAACCATGGCACGGCTGGGCGCCTCCGCTATGCTGAAGCAACCGAGGAGGGGCGAACCGTGACCCGACCCCGCGCCGCCGACGATTTCACAGCGATCCGCCGCCGCATGGAACACTTGCGCCGCGAAAGCGCAGGGCCGCCGCCTGCCGAGCCGAACCCCGGCCGCGATCCGCGCTTGGGCGAGGTCGAACGCCGGCGCCGCGAACGCTGCGAGGGTCTGCCCCCGCCCTGGGTCCCGACGATTTTTCTTCCCGGCCGCAAGGGCTGATCTGCTTATCGCTCCCTCCCGATCGACGGCCGCCCCTCACCCCAGCCCTCTCCCCGCAAGCGGGGAGAGGGTGCCTTCCCCGGCGAAAGCCGGGGGAGGCGGGGGAGGGGCTGTTTGGAGGCGACGGCTCAGACCGCCATGTAGCCGCCGTCGACATTGTAGGCGCCGCCGGAGACAAAGGCCGCGCGGTCCGAGCACAGCCACACCACCATCTCGGCGATCTCCTGCGGCTCGCCCATGCGCCGCATCGGGGTCTGGGCGAGGATCGCCGCGCCGCGGCGCTGCATGACCTCCCCGGTCATCGGCGTCTTGATGTAGCCGGGGCACACCGCATTCACGCGGATGCCGGCTTCGGCGTATTCGATCGCGGCGGTCTTGGTCAATCCGACGACGCCGTGCTTGGCCGCGACATAGGCCGAGGAGGTCGGCAGGCCGACCAGCCCGGCGATCGAGGCGGTGTTGACGATGGCGCCGCCGCCCTGCGCCTGCATCTGCGCCAGCTCGTGGCGCATGCACAGCCATACGCCCTTCAGATTGACCGCGATCATGCGGTCGAACGCCGCTTCCGACCATTCCGCGGTCTTCTTGCCGGCGGCGTCGACCTGCCAGCCGGCAATGCCGGCATTGTTGAAGGCGCAGTCAAGCCGGCCGAAGGCGGCAATCGTATTGCCGATTATGTGCTGGACCTCGGCGTCGCGGCTGACGTCGCCGGCAAGCGCGATCGCCTGCCCGCCCGATTGGTTGACCTGCGCCACGGTCTCCGCCGCAGCCTCGGCGGCGACATCGGCGAGGGCGAGGCGGGCGCCCTCGCGGGCACAGGCGAGCGCCGTAGCCCGGCCGATGCCGCCGCCCGCGCCGGTAATCAAGACCGATTTGCCGTCAAGCAATCCCGCCATTGCCGCCCTCTTCGCTCCTGTAGCCGGTAATGGCCGATACTAGCGGCGCCGCACACGCGGCGCGAGCCCCGGATCGGCGGCTGGTTCGTTGCAGCGGGCGAGAGGCGCGGTTACCCTCGCAGCATCGTTGCTCTCCCGCGGAGAACCGGATGCGCAAATTTCTCGCCGCCCTCGGCGCCGCATTGCTGACGGCCCTCGCGGCGCCGCCCGGCCACGCCCAAGCCCCGCTCGCCGCGGCCGCAGCCGAGAACATGCAGATCATCGGCCGCAGCGATCTGAACGGCGTCGGCAAGGGCGGCGAGGGGCTCGCATTGACGCAATATCCCGATGGAAGGCGGGTGCTGTTTCTCGCTCATGAATCGGCCCCGATGTGCTTCAGCGCGATCGACGTGACCCATCCCGAACAGCCTGCGGTCATCGTCCAGGTCCCGGTCGAGGCCGACTTTGTGCGCTGCAACTCGCTCGGCCTCGCCGGCGACGTCCTGGCCGTGGCGCATCAGACGGAAAAGCCGGGGCAGCCACATGCCGGGCTCGACCTCTACGACGTCAAGGACCCCGCCCATCCCAAAAAGCTGTCGCATTTCGACACTTCCGGACCGCATTCGCGCGGCGCCCATTTCGTCTGGTTCACCGACGGCCGTTACGCCTATCTGTCGACCGGGGCGCGCGACTTCACCCCGCGCGACCCGAAGGACGATCAGTTCCTGATGATCGTCGACGTCTCCGACCCCGCCCATCCGCACGAAGCCGGGCGCTGGTGGCTGCCCGGCACAAGGGTCGGTGACGCCGCCGAGGCGCCGCCGCGCGTCGAACGGCTCGATGCCGGCATCCGCATGCATTCGCTGACCATCCCGGCGGACCGGCCGAACCGCGCCTATGTCGGCTGGATCGACGGCGGCTGGGTCATCCTCGACATCAGCGACAAGCGGCATCCGCGGGCGGTCATGCGCCGCTCCTGGCAATCGCTCGGCAACGGCTTCGCCCATACGGTGATGGCGATCCCCTCGCGCGGGATCGCGATCCAGAGCGAGGAGGCGACCCGATACAACTGCGCCGATTGGCCGAAGCGCAACTGGGTGTGGGACATCGCCAACGAGCGCCGCCCCTACCCGCTCGCCCCGCTGCCGCCGGCCAAGAATCAGCAAGCGCTGTGCCGCGCGGGCGGCCGCTTCGGTGCGCACAACATCACGATGAACCGGCCGAGCGCCTTCTCGCGCACGCTCGTCAACACCGTGGTCGGCAGCTATTTCAACGGCGGGGTGCGCGCCTATTCGATCGCCGACCCGTCGCATCCGGTCGAGATCGGTTTCGTGATCCCGGCGCCGCCGCCGCGCAACCCGACCCACACGATCCAGATCAACGACATTTACGTCGACGAGCACGGCCTGATTTACGCCAATGACCGGCTCACCGGCGGGCTTTACATCATCCGCTATACCGGCAAGGTTCCGCTGAACTGAGCGGTGGCATTGGCGAGAGGTCGTAGGGCGGAATAGCGAAGCGTATTCCGCCATTGCTGGAAGGCGGAATGCGCTCCGCTTCGCTGCGCTTTTCCGCCCTACAGCTTCTTGCTTGGGAGAACTGCGATGAGCGACGAACTGCCGACCGCGGCGCGCGTGCCGGATCCCGGCATCCGCGCCCTCTACCGCCTGGAAAACCGCTGGCAGGCCTGGCTTGACGTCGAAGCGGCGCTGGCACGGGCCGAGGCCGAGTTGGGCATCATCCCCGAGGCGGCGGCCGCAGCGATCGCGCGCGCGGCGCATCTCGAACTGTTGGACCGCGCCCGCATCGACGAGGGCTTTGCCCGCACCGGCCACACGATCGTGCCGCTGGTCTGGGAACTTTCCCGCGTCGTCGGCGACCCGCACGGCGGCTGGGTGCATTGGGGCGCCACGACCCAGAACATCACCCAGACCGGCGACCTGTTGGTCCTGCGCGAGGCGCACCGCGTCTTTCTGCGGCTGATCGGCGAGGCGCTCGCGGCCTTGGCCGACCTCGCCGAACGCGGCGCCGAGATGCCGATCGCCGGGCGCACGCACGGTCAGCACGCCTTGCCCGCGACCTTCGGCCTGAAGCCAGCGGTGTGGATCGACGAGATGTTGCGCCATGTCGAGCGCTTGCACGAGGCGGCGCCGCGCCTCTTCGTCGCGATGCTGGGCGGCGGCGCCGGCACCTTTGCTTCGCTCGGGAAACAGGGGCCGGCGGTCGAGGCCGCCCTCGCCCGCCATCTCGGCCTGCAGCCGATGCGCGTGCCGGCGCGCACATTGGGCGATCATCTCGCCGAGAATGTTACGATCCTCGGCCTCCTGGCCGCGACCTGCGGCAAGATCGGGCGCGAGATCTACACGCTGATGAAGACCGAATACGGCGAGGTCGAGGAGCCGGTGCCGCCCGGCACGGTCGGCAGCTCGACGATGCCGCAGAAGCGCAACCCCAAATTGTGCCAGGACATCATCGCCGCCGCGGCCGAGATCCGCGCGATGGTGCCGCTCGCGCTCGAAGCGATGCAGACCGAGCACGAGGCCGACCGCACGACCAGCCTGATCATGGAGGCGGCCGAGGCGCGCGCGGCGATCGCCACCGGCGACATGCTGGGCCGCCTCGTCGCGGTCCTGGAGGGGCTTGAACTCCATCCCGGGCGCATGCGCAAGAACCTCGATCTCGGCGGCGGACTGATCATGGCCGAAGCGGTCATGCTCGAACTCGGCGCCAAGATCGGGCGCCAGCACGCGCACGACGTCGTCTATGACGCGGCCCAGGCGGCCTTTGTCGAAGACAAGCCGTTTGCGGCCCTGCTCGCCGCCGATCCGCGCGTCACCGCCCATCTCGACCCGGCGGCGATCGCGGCCCTCCTCGACCCCGTCGCCTATACCGGATTGTGCGCCGAGATGGCGCGCGACGGCGCGGCGCGGGCGCGCGCGGCGGCGGCGGCGGCCATTATGCGCGACACCGCCGCCTGAACCAACAAGAAACCCTTGCCCGATCAGAGGGGATTGAGAGGAGAATTCGGAACCCGCCCCTTTCGGAATCTGTTGAGGAAGCAAGTCTATCGGGCGAAGGAAGACTTGGCCATGAAGGTGTTTTACGCATCTGCCGAGAGCCTGGACACGCCCGGCATTTGGCGAGCGGCGTTTGTCGTGGCCACAGACGCCGAAGAAGCGGTGCGGCTGCTGAAAACCGATCAGGGCTTTGCCGATTACGCGATGCCCCCGGCGGAACTGATGGAATGCGGCGAGGGGCGGGAGACGATCCGTCAGACGGTCGGGAACCGCCCGATCATCGGCGTCCCTTCGGAAAAGGGCGTCTACCCGATCGAGCAGCCGGAATTGTTCGGGCGCTGAGCGGCGCGCCGGCTCTCCTCTCCTTCGGGCGATTTCAGCCGGCGGATTTCGAGCGCAAGATCGGGGCGGTCGACGATCAGGCCGTCGGCTCCCCAGTCGATCGCCCGCACGATCTCGCCGGGCCGGCGCAATTCCCAAGGGATCACCGGGATCCCCTGCCGATGCGCCTTGGCGACGCGCCTCTCGCTCAATTCGGCGAATTCCGGGAGCCAGCAGGACCCGCCCTCGCGCGCGACAGTTTTTGCGGGGAAGCGGAACGGGCTTTCATGCCACAGCAGCCGGTCCTGGGGGGCGCTAGCGCTCTGGGTCAGCCAGCCCGTCGCCAGGCTCGGATGACGGCGGCGCAGATATCGCAAGCCGCGCCAGTCGAGCGACAGGACGACGACGCGGGCGGCGGCTTCGGCCTCGACGATCGCTGCGGCGACCAATTCGGCCATCTCCTCCGGCGGCGGCGCCAGTTCGGGGTGGGTCGGAAAGGTCTTCATCTCGATATAGAGCCGGATCGTCCGGTCGAGCGCGAAGACCTCGGCAAGGCTCGGGATCGGGGCGCCGTCCACCGGCTCCTGGAACGGAAATTCCCCGGCATAGCGGCTGTCCGGCCGGATCCGGCCGACGTCGAATTCCCGCACTTCGGCAAAGCGCAATTCGCGGATCAGCGGCGTCGGCGGTTCGAGCCAGGCGCCGTCCGGTGCGCGCGTAATGTCCGGGTTGAGCCGGGGATGATGGCTGACGACCGGGACCCGGTCGGCGGTGACCGCAACATCCAGTTCGATCCCGTCGGCGCCCAAAGCGATCGCCCGCGCAAAGGCCGGCAGGGTGTTCTCGGGCAGGAGCCCGCGCGCGCCGCGGTGGCCGATCACGATAGGCCCGGTCACGGGCGGGCTTCCGGCCGCGGCAGCGGGAACAGGCGCCGCAGCAGCCGATGCGTCGGCAGGTGGGCGAACACTATGAAAGCGATCATCTCCAGCCCGAGATAGACGCGCGGCGGCAGAGCCCCGGGCGGCCGCCCGCCCGGCCCGAGCGCCCAGTTGACGTTTTCGTACGGGTCGGTCACCCGGTAGCTTGCCGGCAGCAGCAGCGCGGTCAGCACCGATTGCACTCCGCAGGCGCGCCGGTCGTAGCCGAGCCGCCGCAACATCAGGATCACGGTCGGCGGCAAGGCCATGTGAAACAGCGACAAGGCCCGCCGGCCCCGGGGCAGATTCGCGTCGAACATATAGCCGGCGAGCCCGAAGAGCCTTCCGCCGGACAGGAAATCAAGGTTCCAGGCGAGTTCGAGCGGCAGCGCGCCGACCGCCGCGAGGCTGGCGCAGAGCGGGCTTTCGACAATCGCGGCGGCCGTGGTCAGGCCGAGCGCAATGTCCGACAGCCAGAGAAAGTTCTGCGCTCCGTAAGTGCGGGCATAATCGCAGGCGATGACCGGCGTCGCCACGCCGTAGCCGAATTTGAGCCAGGCCGGGAGTCTTGCCATCCGCACCACCTCCTGCCGTTCCGAACAGGCCCGACCGGGCGGCGTTCCGCCCCGCCCTGCCGGTTTGCGCTTGCGACACAACGCGCCAATGCCGGTCGGCCGGTCGCGGTGTTGACCGGCAGAACCGAGCAATAACAGGGGGAATGCGATTGACCGACAGGTCCGCTCCGGGACCGCGCAGGGGCCGCCTCGCACTCTGCGCCGCCGCGATCCTCGGCGCCGCTGCGGCGAATTGGGTCAACCCGCCGCCGGAACCGCGCGGCCCG
>DATFCQ010000447.1:0-35687 GCA_035252905.1 Allostellaceae bacterium
GCTCTATCCATGCGATCCAGGAACCGACAAGTCAGACCCGTGTCAATCACAATTTACGCCGATCCCACCCCCGCCCCGCAAACTCGCGCTCCGCGCCCGCCGGATCGGCACGGAAGTCCGGTAGCCTACCTGGGCAGTTACAATTTTTGGTTATCATACGTTTTCGAGACAAATCCGGCCAGCCCCGCGCCCGAGCGCGCGGCGGCGAATCCTCCGCCCGCGGTCGCCGTCCATTGCCGCTGCCCGGCGCTTCGGCTACCGTTTCCGCGTCCGTTGCGGCGGCCCGACGGAGCCGCTCGCCAAAAATATGCAAGGGCCCGCCCGGCAGCGCGCCGAGGGTCGGGGCGCATCGGGAGGGCGTCATGTTGGAGCAGCTTGAACGACAAGAATCGCTGACCCTCAATCAATGGAAGATCGCGCTGGCGGCAACGCTCGGCGACATGCTTGATTTCTTTGATTTTCTGCTGATCGGCTTTGTCCTGGCGTTTATCGTGCGCGGCTGGGACCTGACCTATGGCCAGTCGGGATTGATCCTGTTGGCCTCGGGCATCGGGGCGCCGCTCGGCTCCCTGTTCTGGGGCTGGATGGCCGACAAGATCGGTCGGCGCACGGTGTTCATCGCCACAATCCTGAACGTCGCCCTCGCCACCGGAGCGATGGCGCTGACCCCGGACAGGGGATGGATCTTTCTCGTGGTCTGCCGCTTCTTTGTCGGGGTCGGGACGACCGGCCTCTATTCGGTCGACATCACCCTGATGCAGGAATTCCTGCCGGCCAAGAAGCGCGGTTGGCTGACCGGATTGACCACGACGATGTTGCCGGCGGGCTTCCTGCTCGGCGCATTGTTGGGGCGGTACGCGACCCCGACGATCGGCTGGCGCGGTCTGGTGCTGTGCGGCCTCGTGCCGGCAGCCTTGACCTTATTGATCCGCCTGTGGGTTCCCGAATCGCCGCATTGGCTGATGCGCAAGGGGCGCGTCGCGGAGGCGCGCAAATCGCTCGCCTGGGTTCTGCAAAAGCATCCGGACGAGATCGAATTGCCGGCCCTGCCGCCCCAGATCGAGCACACGCGCTGGCTCGAACTGTTCCAATACCCGCGCAGTCTGGTTGCCGGCTGCCTGACCGGGTTGACCCAGACCGGCGGGGTCGGGTTGGCGCTGTGGCTGGTCACCCTCCTCGTCATGGTGCTCAAGGTGACCCCGGCCGAGGCCTCGGGCCTCGTCGTGTGGATCAGCATCTCGGCAATCCTCGGGCGCTTCTTCTGCTCGTGGATGTCCGACGCGCTGGGCCGGCGCGGCGGCGGCATCATCAGCTGCGCGGTGGCGGCGATAGCAATGGCCTCGGCCGGCATTCTGCACAGCGTCACCATTGGTGCGGTGTCGATGTTCTATGTGATGCTGCTGGTGCAGAGCTTCTTCGGCAGCGGCAACTATTCGATTGTCGGACCCTATATGGGCGAGATCTGGCCGGCGCGATTGCGCGGCAGCGGCATGGGTCTCGTCTATGGCGTCGGCAATCTCGGCAAGTTCATCGGTCCGCTGGGATTGGCGCTGATCGCCGGCTCGAGCAACTACGTCAAGCCGGCGGCGACATTGTCGGCCCTGGTGCCGGGCTTCCTCTATTTCGCCGCCTGGTATGTTCTCGGCATCTTCGCGTTCTGGCTGATCGCCTTCGAGACCAGCGGGCGCACGATCGACGAGATCGACAGTGCCCTGTCGGCCTCGGCGGGAGCGGCCGGCCGGGTGCACGCGACCCGCTAGACCGCGCATTCCGCCGCTTTCATCTGACGGCATCGGGCCGGCCCGCGGCTTTTCCCGATTGTCGAGACTCGGTGCTTCCGCTACGGTTCTGCTGCGGCGGTACGACAGCCGACCGCGAAAGAAACACAAGAGCCCGCCCCCCGGCGCCGCCGGAGGGCGGGCTCCATGTCCGGAGGGCGCCATGCTCGAACAACTGGAGCGGCAGAAGTCGCTGACCGCAAACCAGTGCAAGATCGCCGTCGCCGCAACCCTGGGCGACATGCTGGACTTTTTCGACTTTTACCTGATCGCCTTTGTATTGGCGATCATCGTGCGCGGCTGGCACCTGACTTACGGCCAGTCGGGGCTGGTCCTGTTGGCCTCGGGCATCGGGGCGCCGATCGGCTCGCTGTTCTGGGGCTGGATGGCGGACAAGATCGGTCGGCGCACGGTGTTCATCGCCACGATCCTGAACGTGTCGCTCGCCACCGGGGCGATGGCGCTGACCCCGGAAGGGGGATGGATCTATTTGGTGGTCTGCCGCTTCTTTGTCGGGATCGGGGTGACCGGTCTCTATTCGGTCGACATTACCTTGATGCAGGAATTCCTGCCGGCCCAGAAGCGCGGCTGGCTGACCGGATTGACCACGACGATGCTGCCGGCCGGGGCCTTGCTTGGGGCGCTGTTGGGGCGCTTTGCGGCGCCGAGCATCGGCTGGCGCGGGCTCGTCTTGTGCGGCCTTGTGCCGGCCGCCCTGGCGCTGCTGATCCGGGTCTGGGTTCCCGAATCGCCGCATTGGCTGATGCGCAAGGGGCGCGTCCTCGAAGCCCGCAAATCGCTTGCCTGGGCTCTGCAAAAGGATCCGAACGAGATCGAATTGCCGGCTGCGTCCCCCGAAATCGAGCACACGCGCTGGCTCGAACTGTTCAAATATCCGCGCAGCCTCGTCGCCGGCTGCCTGACCGGCCTCACCCAGACCGGCGGGGTCGGATTGTCATTGTGGCTGGTCACCCTCCTCGTCATGGTGCTCAAGGTCACCCCGGCCGAGGCCTCGGGCCTCGTTGTGTGGACCAGCCTCGCATCGATCCTCGGGCGTTTCTTCTGCTCGTGGATGTCCGACGCATTCGGACGCCGCGGCGGCGGCATCGTCAGCTGTCTGCTGGCGGCATTGTTCATGGCGCTCGCCGGGATCCTGCACAACGTTTATATCGGCGCCGTGTCGATGTTCTATGTGATGATCCTGGTGCAGAACTTTTTCGGCAGCGGCAACTATTCGATTGTCGGGCCCTATATGGGTGAGATCTGGCCGGCGCGATTACGCGGCAGCGGCATGGGTCTCGTTTACGGCGTCGGCAATCTCGGCAAGTTCATCGGCCCGCTGGGACTGGCGTTGATTGCCGGCTCCGACAACTATGTCAAGCCGGCGGTGACATTGTCGGCCCTGGTGCCGGGGTTCCTCTATTTCGCCGGCTGGTATCTTCTCGGGGTCTTTGCGTTCTGGCTGATCGGGTTTGAGACCAGCGGCCGCACAATCGAGGAGATCGACACGATGCTGTCGGCCTCGGCAACCTCGGGCGAGACCGCGCGGGCGGCGCAATAGCCGCCTGCCGCCTCGACCAGAACCGTCCAGGCCCGGACCGCCTCGCGGGCGGCGCGGCGGGCTTCGTACACCGTGTACGGGTCGGCCGGGACGAGATCGGCATCGACGAGGTGGGCGATCCAGGCGTCCACCGCGCCGGCCCGCGCCGCCTCCTGATCTAAATAGGAGAGCGCCTCCCGCGCCGCCCCGTAATGAGCGGAGAGCGCGTCGGCCAGCCGGTCCTGTCCCGCGCGAGCCTTTGCTCCAACTCCGCGGCGGGCGGCGCAGTCACGCTCGCTCTTTCCGGCATCGGCGCCTCCTTCGCCAACCATCGTAATTTTCCGCCGACCCCTCCCGCAAGCGCGCGGAACAGCCAAGGGCGGTGGCCGCTCTGTCTTGCATTCTTAGCCAAGATGGCCATTTATGCTGGCTTCCATAGCGGTTCACCAACGCGCCGGGGCAGTACCGTGCAGGTCAATATCTTGGAAGCCAAGAACCGGCTGTCGCAGCTGATCAAATCCGCCCAGGCCGGAGAGGACGTGATCATTGCCAATCGCGGCGAGCCGGTGGCACGGCTGGTGCCGGCGCGCGAAACCTCGGCCGCCGCCCGGGTGGGCAGCACCCAAGCCATCCTCTGCTGGCTCGAAAGCCATCCCTTACCCGCTTATGCACGGCGCTCCAGCGAGGAGATCGATGCCGCCATTGTCGAGGAAAGGCGTTCGTGGGATTGATCTATCTCGACGCCTGCCTGGTGATCTACCTCGTTGAGCGCCATACGCGCTGGGGCGAGCCGGTCGCCGAGGCTATAAGACGGGCGGAAGAGGCGCGATTTGGCATCTCGCCGCTGGTCAAATGCGAGTGCCTGGTAGGACCGATCAAACGCGGCGATCCGGTTTTAGAGCGCGCTTACAACGAATTGTTTGCGCTGCTCATGCCGCTCTCCATGCCCGAGCCGGTCTATCTGCAAGCCGCGCAGCTGCGCGCCCGCTTTGGTTTGCGAACGCCCGATGCACTGCATCTGGCCTGCGCGCAATACCATCGCTGCGCGGTTTTATGGACGAATGATGACCGCCTCGCACGGGCTCGCGCGCAATATCCTGAAGGAGCCGCGCTAGGTCCTCTACCCGGCGATGTCGAGCCCGAGATCGAGGATCGGGGCGCTGTGCGTGATCCAGCCGCTGGAAATCAGGTCGACCCCGGCGGCGGCGATGGCCGGCGCATTTTCGCGGGTGATCCGCCCCGAGGCTTCGGTGACGGCGCGGCCGTCGACCATCGCGACCGCGCGGGCCAGCGTCGGCGGGTCCATATTGTCGAGCAGGACCGCATCGACCCCGACGGCAAGACCTTCGGCGAGCTGCTCGAGCGTGTCGACCTCGAGCTCGATCTTGACAAGATGGCCGGCATAGCGCTGCGCCCGTTCGAGCGCTTGGCGCACCCCGCCGGCGAGCGCGATGTGGTTGTCCTTGATCAGCATCGCATCGTCGAGGCCGAAGCGGTGGTTGGCCCCGCCCCCCGCCCGAACCGCCTCCTTTTCGAGCGCGCGCAGGCCCGGGGTGGTCTTGCGGGTACAGACGATTTTGGCCTTAGTGCCGCTGATCGCGTCGGCGAGGACGCGGGTCGCGGTGGCGACGCCGCAGAGGCGGGAGAGCAGGTTGAGCGCGGTGCGCTCGGCCGCCAGAACCCCCCGCGCCGGGCCGCGGATATGGGCGACGACGGCGCCGCGGCCGATGCGCGTGCCGTCCGCGCAGAGCCGCTCGACCGCAATCGCCGGGTCGACCAGTTCGAACGCCAACAGCGCCGCATCGAGCCCGGCGACGACGCCCTCCCCGCGCGCCGCGATCGCCGCCTCGATCCGCGCCTCTTCCGGCACCACCGCCGCGCTGGTGATGTCGCCGGCGCGCCCCAGATCCTCGTAGAGCGCCGCGCGCACGACCGGTTCGAGCAGCAGCCGCATCATCCTCCGATCCTCCTCCGCTTGTCCCTCTCCCACCCGTTTTCTCCCTCTCCCCCATTGGGGGAGAGGGCCGGGGTGAGGGGGTCGTGCGGCAACGGCCGGGGCAGCCCCCCCCACCCTGCCCTCTTCCCCCCAACGGGGGGAGAGGGTCCTTGTTAAGGAGCGGGAGAAGCCTTCTCAGCCCAGTTCCAGCATGCGCTCGACCGCCCGGCGCGCCCGCCCGGCGGTTGCCGGATCGAGCACGACTTCGTGCGTCATGGTTTCGAGCGCGTGGCGGATGTTGGCGAGGGTGATCCGCTTCATGTGCGGGCACAAATTGCACGGCCGCACAAAATCGAGATCCGGATATTGGATCGCGACGTTGTCGCTCATCGAGCATTCGGTCAGCAGCACCACCCGCGCCGGCCGCTCGCGGCCGACATAGGCGGCCATCGCCGCGGTCGAGCCGGTGAAGTCGCACTCCGCCACCACCTCCGGCGGGCATTCCGGATGCGCCAAGACGACGATACCGGGATGGCTCTCGCGCAGGCTCCTGATGTCCTCTGCGGTGAAGCGTTCGTGCACCTCGCAATGGCCCTTCCAGGCGAGGATCTCGACCGCGGTGTCGCGGGCCGTGTTGCGGGCGAGATATTCGTCCGGCAGCATGATGACCCGCGGGGCGCCGAGCGCCTCGACGATCTTCCTGGCGTTGCTCGACGTGCAGCAGACGTCGGACTCGGCCTTCACCGCCGCCGAGGTGTTGACATAGCTGACCACCGGCACGCCGGGATGGCGCTCGCGCAACAATCTGACGTCGGCCGCCGTGATCGAGGCGGCAAGCGAGCACCCGGCTTCGAGATCGGGGATCAACACGGTCTTTTCCGGGTTCAGGAGCTTGGCCGTCTCGGCCATGAAGTGGACGCCGGCGAGGACGATCACCTGCGCCTCGGTGCGCGCCGCCTCGCGCGCCAAAGCAAGGCTGTCGCCGACAATGTCGGCCACCGTGTGAAAGATGTCCGGCGTCTGGTAATTGTGCGCGAGGACGACCGCGTTGCGCTCGCGCTTCAGGGAGAGGATCGCGGCGATGTCGGGGGCCAAGAGCGGCCATTCCATCGGCGGCACGTGCCGCTGGACGCGATCGTAGAGCTCGGGCAGCGGAAAGGCGGCCGGTGCCGCCGGGGCGATGGTTTCGAGCACGGCGGATCCCTCCTCTTATACTCAAATCGAGCATTACGCGGAGCCGGGAAAAGCCGGACGCGCCGCGCCCGGCTCCTCCGTTATGCTGAGTTTGAGTATAAGGCGTGTAGCTCCGCCGTCAAGCCGGTACGCGGTGTCCGGTGCGCAGCCGCAGCCCGGGCGCCGGGCGTTCGAGCACGACCGCGCGGCGGAAGCGCACCAGCCGCGCCGGCCGGCCGCCGGTCTCGCCGCTGATCTCGCCGGTCTCCTCGACGAGGCCCTGCTGTTCGACCAGGCGGCGGAAATTCTGCTTGTGCAGCCGTACCCCGGAGAGGGCTTCGACCGTGCGCTGCAATTGCAGCAGCGTGAAGGCGGGCGGCATCAATTCAAAGACGACCGGGCGATATTTGATCTTGCCGCGCAGGCGGCCGATCGCGGTAGCCAGAATGCGGCGGTGATCGGCCGCCATCGCGGTCCCCGAGGCCGGCATCTCGGCTTCCGACGACGGACGGCCGAGATCGCGCCACCGTTCCCCGATCAGACCCGCCTCATAGAGCAGTTCGTAGCGTTCAAGGACAAGCTCGTCGTTCCACGGCCGGGCAAAGGCAAGCCCCACCCGCTCCTCGCGCAACCGCCGTTCCGGCCCGCTTGCGGCCCGGACCCAAGATGCAAGCCGGTCTTCAAGCGCCGGGATCGCCGCCGGCCGGCCGGCGCGCCAATCCTCCCACGGAAAATAGCGGTACCAGTTCTGCCACGCCGCCTCGGCCGATCCGCCCGGCCTCGCCTCTAGCGGGGAGCCATGCTCGCGCGGGGCCGGACGGACCAGCGCCAGATAGGCGACCGTCAGCGCCCGTACCGGTGCGCCCCTGTCGGTCTCGATCCGGTCGCGATCGCCGAAAGTGTAGAGCTGCTCGACATAGCCGAGCCTCTGGCGGGTCTGCCGCTCGACCCAGCTTCTGAGGCCGATCTCCAATGTGCGATGCTCGCTCTCAAGCGGCCCGGACGGCAGCGCTTCTGCGCCGTCCGCGCCATTGCGCAGCGCCAACACGCGCGGCTCGTCGGGAGTCGCCGCGACGATGACCGCGGACAGCCCGATCGACAGCGAGGCGCCGCGCCCGTTCTCGCGCGGCGACGCGCGCCGGGAGCGGGCCGTCTCTGCCGCACCTGCCGCCAGCCCTGCCATGCGCCGCAATCGCCTCCGCCATGCTCCCGGCGCATCATAGCATACGCCTCGCTTTCCTCTCGCCCGCACTGACAAGGATACGTAGGAGCGGGAGAGGGTGCCAAAGGCGGGTGGGATGCGCGGCTACATGTTGCCGCAATTACGGTCGAGGGCCGCGCTGACCTCGACGCCACCCACCATCTGCGAGGGCGCGAAGGTCTGCCCCGGAGCAAGGCGCATCGTCATGCCGTCAGGGCTGATCGTCGTCGGCCGCATCACCATCCAGTCGCCGTAGCCGTTGCGCGCAAAGTCCCGGCAGACGATCGGGCCGTCCGGCGTCCTGGCCTGGGCCATGCCGGAATGAGCCCAGGCGAGGCCCGCAAACACTCCGGCCGCGGCGACGATCACGCTGCGCGTCCATTTCTGCCGAGTGGTCATCGTTCCTCCGCTCGTTGCAGCGGCGGCGAGGGCGACTGGCGCGCGGCGACGTTTGCCCTCGCCGCCCGTTCCCAATCGGCAACACTGCGCAGAGGGATCGGTTTCCCCCTCGCGCCGAAGTTGTCGGACCGGCGCTGCGGCCAGCCTCGGAAGCAACAACCCCGCCGCCACTGAACCGCCGCCCGTCGCCAAGCGTTGTGCTTGCGGGTTGAGACTGCAGGACATGATGACAACAGAACGGCACAGCCCCCGCCGCGCGGCTCCGGAACTGTCCCGGCGCCAAGGGTTGTCTCGATGAGCGTGCCGCTCGCCTGGCGCCTGTTGGCGCACGACAAGCGGCGCACCGCGCTCGCGGTCACCGGGATCTTTCTTGCGATCGCGCTCGTCTTCCTCGAACTCGGCCTGTTCTTTGCCGTGCCGCGCGGCGGCCTGTTGCTGTTCGACCATATGCGCTTCGACCTGATGCTGACGTCGAGCCAATACCAGTACCAGAGCGATGCCGGCGCCTTTCCGGCGGGCCGGCTCGCAGAGGTGCAGAAGCTGCCGCAGGTGGCGCAGGTAATACCGCTCACTTTTGCGGCGGCAAAATGGCAGGGCGGCGAGCACGGCGAATGGATCGATCTGTTCGTAATCGGCTTTTCGGCCGCGGCCTCGCCGTTCACGGTCGGCGACATCAATCGCCAGCTCGGCACGTTGCGGCGGCCCGACACGATCCTGGTCGACGACGCGACCCGACCGATGTTCGGGCCGCTCACGCCCGGCCGCGTTGTCGCGATCGACGGGCGGCCCGAGACGATCGGCGGCACCTACCGGCTCGGCACCGGATTTATGGGGTTGGGCGTCGCCCTGTTCGACATGGGCAATTTCGCCCGGCTGTTCCCGCTGCGCGGAGCGCGGCTCGTCAATCTCGCCGCGATCGTGCTGAAGCCAGGGGTCGACGCCGACGCGGCGGCGCGCGCCTTGCGCCGGAGCCTGCCGGATGATGTCCGGGTATGGACCCGACCTCAGCTCAACGCGCACGAGGTTTCCTACTGGACGACGCGCAGCGCCGTCGGCGTGATCTTCGGCTCGGGGCTTGTGATCGCGATCGTGGTCGGGATCATGATCGTCTATCAGACGCTGGCGACCCAGATCAGCCGGCATCTGCCGCAATTCGCGACGATGAAGGCGGTCGGCTACGGCGAGCGCTCGCTCTACCGTACCGTCGCCGCGATGGCGGCGATGATCATGGCGCTCGGCTTTGTCCCGGCCTTTCTCGCGGCGCTGTGGCTCTACGCGGTGATCCGGCAGGCGACCATGCTGCCGGCGGCGATGACCGGGGCGCGGGTCGCCGCGGTGGTCCTCGCCAGCTTCGCCATCGCGATGATCTCGGCTGCCTTGTCGATGACCGGTTTGCGCCGCGCCGACCCCGCCGACGTTTTCGACGGGAGGCCCTGATGAAAACCGCGCTGATGACGGCCCTCTCCCCTCCCTCGCTGCGGCCGCGCCTTGCCGGCGCCGGTCGGGTGCCGCTGGCGCGCCGCAATCTCTGGGCCAACAAGGCGCGGCTGCTGCGCTCGCTCGCCGGCATCGGCTTCGCGGTCCTCTTGATGCTGATGCAGCTCGGCTTCGAGCGCGCGTTCTTCCAATCCTCATTGCAGGTGATCGAGCTGTTGGACGGCGACCTGTTTATCCAGAACGCGCACAAATACCGCTTTGTCACGCGCCAGCCGTTCCCGCCGGCCGATCTCGACCGGGCGCGCCGGGTGCAGGGAGTGGCGAGCGTGCGGCCGTTCTATGCCGACTGGTACAGCTCGTTCTGGCGCAACCCCTATGACGGCAAGGTCTTCATGGTGCGGGCCTTTGCCTTTGATCCGGACCAGCCGGTGTTTCTGCTGCCCGCGGTCAACGCGCATCTGGCCGCGTTGAAGGCGCCCGATGCCGTGCTCGTCGACCGCCGCGCCCGCCCGTTTCTCGGCATGGGCGGCACCGCAACCGCGGCCGCGTTCAACGGCAGGCCGGTCCATATCGTCGGCCGCTTTGCTCTCGGCCCCGATTTCCAGAACGACGGAACCGTGATCATGAGCGCTCGGAGTTTTGCCAATCTGTTGCCGCCGGGCGCCGCGCGCGGCGTCGAGGCCGGGATCATCAAGTTGAAGCCCGGCGCCGATCCCGGCGTCGTCGCGGCGGCCTTGAAGAGGGTGCTGCCGTCCGACATCGCCGTGTTCACCAAGGCGCAACTCTACGCCTTCGAGCGCGATTTCGAGGCGCGCGTATCCTCGGCCGGGGTCATCTTCGCAATGGGAACGATTGTCGGCTTCGTCGTCGGCGCGCTGATCGCCTATCAGATCGTCTATACCGACCTGACCGACCAGTTGCCGCAATACGCCACGTTGAAGGCGATTGGATACGGTCCCTCCTACATTGTCGGCGTGGTGCTGCGCCAGGCCGGATTGCTCGCGCTCGGCGGCTGGGTTCCGGCTTTCTTCGTGTCGCTGCTGCTGTACCGCTGGATCGGCAATCTGGCACTGATCCCGCTCGGCACCAGCCTCTATATCGTCGGGGTGAGTTTTGCCCTGACCCTCTTCATGTGCCTCTTGTCCGCGGCGCTCGCGATGATCCGGGTGGTCGCCGCCGATCCTGCGGAGGTGTTCTGATGGGGATCATCACGCTCGCCGACCGGCTGCGCCCGTCCGCCCGCCTGGCGCTCTCCGGCCCGGAACCGGCGGTGCGCGTCGCCGGCCTCGACTACGCCTTTGGCAGCGGCGAGGCGAAAAACCAGGTGCTGTTCGATGTTGGGATCGAGATTGCGGCAGGTCAACTGGTCGTCCTCTCCGGCCCGTCAGGCGCCGGAAAGACCACTCTCCTGAGCCTGATCGGCGCGCTGCGCTCGGTGCAGAGCGGCCATATCGAGGTCCTGGGGCGCGATCTTTCGCGCCTCAGGCCGCGCGAACTGACCGCGGTGCGGCGCGATATCGGCTTCATCTTCCAGACCCATAATCTGTTCGATGCGCTGTCGGCTTACGAGAACGTCAAGATGGCGATGCAGCTCGCCGCACCGCCGGCGGACGAGATGCGGCGGCGCGGGGTCGCCCTGCTCGAACGCCTCGGCCTCGGGCACCGGGTCGACTACAAGCCGCGGTCGTTGTCGACCGGCGAGTCGCAGCGCGTGGCAATCGCGCGGGCGCTCGTCAACCGTCCCCGGCTGATCCTCGCCGACGAGCCGACCGCGGCGCTCGACCGGGCTTCGGCCGTCAAGGTTCTCGACCTCCTGAAGGAAATCGCAGCCGAGGATGGCGCGGCCATCCTGATGGTGACGCACGACCATCGCATCATCGAGCGCGCCAACCGGCTGGTCCAATTGGTCGACGGCCGGATCGCCTCGGACGTTGTCCTGCACGACGCGGCCGGGATCTGCAAATTCCTGCGCCGCACCGACCTGTTCAAAACCCTGACCGCGAGCCAGTTGACCGGGATCGCGGAACGCGCGGCGCGGCGCCGTCTCGGCGCCGGCGAGACCGTGATCCGCGCCGGGGATCCGGGCGAGGAGCTCTTTGTGATCGCGCGCGGCGGGGTCAGGATCGTTCGCGACGGGCAGGAGGTGGCGCAGCTCGGACCCGGCGACGTCTTTGGCGAGGCGGCGCTCCTCTCGAGTGCGCCGCAAGGCGCCACCGTCGTCGCCGAAGACGATCTCGAAACCTATGTCCTCGACGAGGAAGACCTGCGCGCCGTTCTCGCGGCGAGCCCGGGCTTTCGCCAGCAGCTCCACCGCCTCGCCGCCTCGCGCCGGTGATCCCTCACACCGGGAAGCCGGCGCGGCGCGGCGACAGCCGCACTCCGCAGCGCGCCGCTTCGAGCATGAAATAGCGCGTCATCAGCACGATGTCGGTGCGCCAGTAGAGCTGCTCCGCCTCGTCTTCGAGAAACTCCCGGCCGGCGAAGGCGTAGCAAAAGGTCTCGACATAGCGATGCGCAGGATCCCCGGCGAGCGGCGTGTCGCGCCAGCCGGATTTCCACCCGGCATGTTCGGCGCCGAGCCGCCAGCGGTCGAGCCGCACCGACAAGGTGCTGGCGTCGAGCGCCTCGACCGCCGGGACGCGGTAGACGACGACAAAGCGGTGGACGTTGAGCTGCAATTGCATCAGCAATTCGTCGCCGAAGGCGCCGATCAGATAGCTCGCCTCCGGAGTGCCGCGCACATGACGGATTTCGACGCAGGCCCGCGCCGCCGCCGTCAGTTCGACCGCGTGCGGGGCGACGTCAAAGCTCGGCAACTGGTACTCGACCGCGCGCAGCGCTTCGAGCATCTGGCCGGTCAGAAACAATTCGGTGCGCCGCTGCGCCTCGACGATCGTCAGCATCCCATCCGCCTCATCTTCCGGGGCAACAACGAGAGCCGGAAGGCGGGCGTTCCGGTGACGGCCGCGACGACCCCAGTCATGCCCGGCCGCACCGCAGCATCTGTTTCCCGATGCGCTTTTCGTAGACGATTTCGTACCGCTCATATCCTGCCCGCTGATAGGCCGCTTGCGCCGAAGCGTTCGCCGCCAGGGAGGCAAGGCGCACGCGTGTGATGCCGGTGCGCGCCAGATGTCGCTCGATCGCCGAAAGCAATTCGGCGGCAATCCGCTGCCCGCGATACGCCGGCAGGACGCAGACATCCGACACGTAGCCGGTGCGGTTTGAATCCGCGGTCTCGGCGATAGTGTCGCCCTCGATGATCCAACCCGCAGCGAATCCGGCAAAGGCTCTTCCCATTTCGGCGACGATTACGGCGCCGTGCTGAGCGGCTTGCTGCTGCATCCATGCCAGATAGGCGTCGGCGATTTGCTCGCCGGGCAGGCGCGTCGCATCAAGGCGCCTCTCGTAGTCCTGCAATTCGACGACGGCCCGTCGCAGGTCGGGCAGGTCTGCCGGTTTTGCCGGTCTGATGACGAGTTCGTCCAATGCCGTCCTCTCCCCCGGCGCGTCGATTGATTGCCAGCCGGCATGCAGAAGTTTCCGGTTCGTCCGATCAAAACCAAACCAGTTTCCGCCGTTCGTTGGCGGCTGGTCGTAATCCCGGCTGATTGGGATCCCGGCGAGATGGCAGTAAAGCAGCGTCCCGGTGCCTCCGTGCCCGATAATGGCGACGTCGCCCTCATCGGGGGCTTGCAACATGACCTGCTCGACCGCGCGAACAATCCGCGCCTGGGCGTCCGCTTCGAACTCTTCCGCGCCGAGAAAGCCCGTTGCCGATCGGTCGTTCTCGCCGAGTCCCGCGACAACGCCGTACCGGCTCAGCCCGAGCCCGTCGGCGAGGATCTGCGCCCCGTCGCGCGCTTTGCGCTCGTGACTCGAAAAAACGCCGCGGATACCTTTTACCCAGGGACGAGACATCATCGCGCGCATGCGCGCCCGGCCGCGCTCGTTGAACGGCCACTCGGGAACCGGCACGCTCGGATCAATCGCGACGTCCGGGTGAGTGATGAAGAAGACCGTCGGCATTGCGCGACTCCCCTTCCATCCGCTGATACTAAGGTGTGCATATATCTCTAAAAATAGGGAGATTTCAGCAGTTTATCCGTCGTCCCCGCGAAAGCGCTAGGGAGTATGCGAATTTCCAAAAGACCAGGATTTTCAGCATCTCACCCGTCGTCCCCGCGAACGCGGGGACCCAGGGGCCACAGGGCGGAAAGCCCTGATATATGGCCCCTGGATGCCCGCTTTCGCGGGCATGACGGCAAAAGGCATGGAGATATGCGCATCCCCTAGTCCGCCGACAGGGGTCGGTATCGGTCATGGCGGCATACAGAAAAACTGCCATCCCGGGGCGCGGGCATTCCTGAGCCCGTCAAAGGGCGCGGGCCGGACTCAACCATGGACCTTGGCCCGGCGGCACGGCGCCGGCGGGCCGTTACAGCTCGAGCCGCCGCTCCTCGACGACGACCGTCTCTTCGAGAATGGCCGCTCCTTCATACATCAAGCGCGATACCAAGCCGGCAATGATCGCGCCGATGATCGGCGCCACCCAGAACAGCCAGAGCTGATGAATGTGCGGGGCCCCGGCAAACAAGGCCGGCCCCGTGCTGCGCGCCGGATTGACCGACGTGTTGGTGACCGGGATCGACACCAGATGGATCAGGGTCAAGGCGAGTCCGATCGGAATACCGGCAAATCCGACGGCCGCACCCTTCGACGTCGTACCAATGATGATAAAAAGGAAAAAGAACGTCATGACCACTTCGCAGACGAAACAGCTCAACAGATCATATTTGCCGGGGCTGAAATCGCCATAGCCGTTGGCCGCAAACCCGTCGGGGATCCAGCCGGGCTTGCCTGAGGCGATCAGCCACAACAGCGCGGCGGCGGCGATGCCGGCGATGACCTGCGCGACAATATAGGGGATGACGTGTTTGTTGGCGCAGCGTCCGGCGCTCCACAGGCCGAGCGTGACCGCCGGGTTGAAATGGCCGCCCGAGATATGACCGACGGCATAAGCCATTGTCAGTAATGTCAAGCCGAAAGCAAAGGCGACGCCGAGAAAGCCGATCCCGAGATTTGGAAAGCCGGCCGCCAGGACCGCCGCACCACAGCCGCCAAACACCAGCCAGAAGGTGCCGAAGAACTCGGCGGCAATGCGCCGGGACATATCGCTGTCCATGGAGGCCCTCTCGAATCTCCTGCGAGCAAAAGTCTATCCAGAGGACCTGCGGCGGACAATCGGGTAATTTTAATTCCCTATCGCCAAGCGGCCTCATAGACACATAGGACAAAGGATTATGCCAAAACCGCGGAAAATGGTGTCCGTGGAGGGCGTACACGCCGCACCCACACGGCGCAGATCGAGCACCTCGTTCGGGATTTCGGGGCAGCTCTCCGGCACGGGAAAGCCGAAATTCGTGTCTTTCGCATCGGCGCCGCCGCGAGGCGCCCGTCGAGGGCGGCGCGCAGCAGGGCGCGCGCGTGCAGGACCGCCATGCGCCGGCCGATTCACGCGCAGGCTCCTGGCGCCGTTATAATCGGCCGGCAACAAGCGGCCGAGCAAACCGGAGCAGATATCCGTCCGGGTCTTGGCGGCCATGAAGACCTTCTTGCTCATTCTGCCCGGCCCTTGGCTAGCATCCGACGCGCTTCGTCGATTGTGATCATCAGCGTCATCGGCTCGACCGGCGACGGCTTGAAGCCCCAGTTTTCATAAAAGGCCCGGGCGTCATCCGAGATGGCATGCACGAGAATCGCGCGCACACCGATGGTCTCGGCGGCTCCGACGATGCGCAGGATCGCATCCCTTAATAAGGCCAAGCCAAGCCCCCGGCGCTGCCATCCCTGATTGATGGCCAGCCGGCCCAGCAGCGCGACCGGCACCGGATCGGGCATGTTGCGCCGGACACTCCCGGTTGCGATCTGGCGCAGCACCGATCCCGCCGCCAGACTGTAATAGCCGATTACCCGGCGGCCCTCGCATAGAACATAGGTGCGGGACGCGCCGGCCGCTTCGTTCGCGCGGGCCTGCTTCTTCAGCCACTCGTCAAGCGGCTCGACCCCGGAGCGGAACGCCTCGATCTCGTGTTCCGGCGCGAACGGCGTTGGCGCCGTGAGGGCTGATCCCCCCGATCCGCTCACGTTTCCCAGGGCGCTTTCGTGGCCAGTAATCTGCGCAGGCGCGGATTATCCTCCGGCGGCGCGTCGAGCGCTTTGATAAAGGCCGTCCATTGGGCTTCGTCGAGCTGGAATACGCGGCGATCGGCCAAGGTATCGAACGCGGCCGAGAGCGAGCTGTCGAGCATGAACTCGCTGACCGTTTTGTTGCTGACGGCGGCAGCCTGCTGCAAGGTGCGCTTGGCTGCCGGCGTTATGCGAATATCAATACGCTCCGATTTTGCGTCGGCCATGGAGGTTCTCCTCAACCTCCCTCCCAGATATTATCCGGACGATGTCCGGACAAGTGCAAAAACACCACGATTGTGCGAATTCCTAATGTGCACGCGCCAAAACGGCGGCTCGGCGCCCTCTCCGCCCTCAGGGGCACAGAGCACGCCGATATCCCGCGCGGCAAAATCCGGTTCGGGCGGCGGCGCGGATTGCGGCCGCCTTGACCTCCTTGCCGGCCTCTGGGAGACGCACACATCCCCACGCCTTGTCCCGTCATTTCCGCGAAAGCGGGAATCCAGGGGCCAAATATCGGACTTCCCGTCACCGGCCCCTGGGTCCCCGCTTCCGCGGGGACGACGGATAAGTTTCTGAGACTTCTTGCCTTTTGGGGACACGTGCACACCCTAGCTTGCCGACATAGGGTTCGAACTGGTCGAAATTCTTCTCGAAGCGGTGCGTCAGATCCCGCGCCGTCTCGCCAGCGGCGCGCAGCAGGGCGCGCGTGTTCAGGATCGCCATGCGCGTCGGCAACGGTTGTAGGGTGGAAAGCGTAGCGCATTCCGCCACTTTTCTCACTCAAACAGGCTCTGAACTTCAGGAGTGGGCCAACGCCTGCGCAATCACGCGCGCGAGCTCCTCTTGCTGATAGGGTTTGGACAGGACCGGCAATCCTGCCGCCGGATCGGCTTCCCCTTTCGCCGGCGTGGTCGCGTTTCCTGCTATGTAGCCGGACGTCAGCACCGCCGGCAGACCGGGCCGCACGGTGCGCGCCGCGCGGACCAATTCCACTCCGGTCATGCCGCCCGGCATCACTACGTCGGTCAGCAGCACGTCGACGGGCTTCTCGGAAGTCTGGAGGATTTGCAGCGCCTCCGGCCCGTTGGCCGCAGCGAGCGTTGCATAGCCGAGGTCTTCGAGCTGGGCGAGGACAACATTGAGGACGTCGGGATCGTCCTCGACCACCAACACGATCCCAGAGCCGGACTGCGGCGTCAGCGACGGCGGTGATGGGGTTGCCGCCGCAGCCATCTGCGGGAGGCAAACGCGCACCGTGGTACCGCCGCCGACCGTGCTCTCCAGCGTCAGAAAGCCGCCTGATTGCCGTACGAAGCCGTGCACTTGGCTCAGGCCGAGGCCGGTCCCCTTGCCGGGTTCCTTGGTGGTGAAGAACGGCTCGGTTGCTCGCTCCAGCACCTCCGGAGGCATGCCGCTGCCGCTATCCGTCACCTCCATCATCACATAGTCGCCCGGCAGCGCGTCCGGATAGCGCGCCGCCATGCGCGCATCGAGCGTGACATTGGCGGTTCGGATCGTCAGCCGGCCGCCGGAGGGCATGGCGTCGCGGGCGTTCACAACCAGATTGAGCAGCGCCGAGCCGAACTGGGCGGGATCGATATGAGTGGCCCCGGCCAGGGGGTCCAACACGAACTCGACCTGGACGGCCTCACCGAGTACGCGCGAGGCAAGCACATCGAATTCGCGGATCAGCTCGTTGATCGGCCGGCTCTCCGGCCGCAGCGTCTGGCGACGGGCAAAGGCGAGAAGCTGGCTGGTGAGCCGGGCGCCTCGTGCCGCGGCATTCTGCGCCGTCGCGATCAAGCCTTCGTGCCGCTCGGTGCCGGCTATCGCCCGTGCCAGCAGCTCGAGGTTGCCGATAATGACCATCAGCAGATTATTGAAATCGTGAGCGACGCCTCCTGTGAGCTGGCCGATCGCCTCCATCTTCTGCGACTGCCGCAGCGCATCTTCGGCCTGCCGCCGCTCCGCGACCTCCTGCTCGACGCGCTGTTCCAACGTTGCGTTGAGCTGGCGCAGCTCTTCCTCCGCCTGCCGTCGCTCCAGTGCGACGCCAAGCAGGTTGGCGACACCTTGCAGGAAATCGATGTCGTGCTCGGTGAACGTGCCGTCGCTTTCGCTGTCTACCTCCAGCACGCCATAGGGGCGGCCCTCGCCCAGCAGAATCACGTTCGCCGCGCGCTGTACCCCGTGCTCGGTCAGCAGGCCCGGCGTGCGGAAGCGCTGCTCGGTGGAGAGTTGATTGGAAATCACAGGCTTTCCGGTATGCAGCGCATACCCGGCCGGCGAGTCCAGCTCGGCACCGATGGTGGCATGCCCGACCACACCCTCGTGCCACCCGACCCCGGCGCGCACCAGCAACGTGTTCTGATCCGGCAAATATTGCAGCACCTTGCAGAAGCGGATATTGAGGCCGAGCGCCGTCAATCGGCACGCCTCCTCCAAAAGGACTTCGAATTCCAGATCGGAGAGTGCGCGACGTCCGATCTCCGCGAGCAGAGCCTGCTGACGAAGGCGGACGGTCAGCTCGTCCACATCAGACGACACGGTGGCAGGTCCTTCCGGTGGCGGTCTGAGCGGTCTGCCGGGGATGGCGGCTTGGCATTGGCGTTTGCTTCATATGCGTGCTCAGGGTCCAAACCCCACCCCGCCGCCGGGGACTCCTCCGGTGCCGCCGCCAGATCCGGCCCGGCCGCCGCCGATCACGGACCCGCCTGCGCCTATTCCGATACCGCGGCGCGAGCCGCCGCCTCCGCCCGTGCAAGACCCGCCGCCGAGTGCGCGTTGATCACCCCCGCCATGGCGTCGATTGGGAGCGTCATCAATCGGCTGCCGCCGCGATCCGACCTTGCAGCGTCCGGCGGGAACCCGGATGCCGAGCATGGTGGCGCGGTCTGCTTCCTTCTGCGGGGAATTCGGCTGCCCAGAGGGAAAGCTGCTCCCGCACCTCAGGCAGGTGGGACGCCGTGAGCAGTTTGCGAATCCGCTGCGCCACCCGCGGCGTCCGAGTCGTGCCCGTCATCGTTGCGCTCCCGTCATTTCCGTGCGGCGTTTTGCCGTCATTCGAGAAACGTCATCAGCGGCGCAGGGTTTCAGCTGTCTCGTGATTGGTGAAGCGGCGGGCCTGCGATACGCCTGGGTCCTACAGCCGCCGACGGCGGAAGGGGAAGGCGACGGCAAGCATGATGAGCTTGGCGACCACGATTCCCTCCGTGAGCAGGAGGGCGCGATCGGCGCCGAAGATCCGGAGCGCGCTTTCGACCTTGCTCCCCCAACCGAACGGCAAGGTGTGTGTGGCGGCTTTGATCAGCCGGAGGTTCTCGTCTGCCGCGGCGGTGAGGAGAGAGGCGTCCCACCACCATGTCGCGACGATAATGATGAAAGCGCCGACGAGCGCGGCGCCCTTGAAGGCACCGCGGCCAGCCGCTCTCGCGACGATCAGCGCGTGTCGATTCACGCTCCGGTGAGCGGTTCTGGACACCCATTCCCCCTTTTTCCACCCGATCCGGCCGATTCACGCTCTAAATTAAGGTCGACGACGGCCGCGGGAGGCATGGACAGCACGTTCGGTGCGTTCTCGGCGGCAATATGAGCGGCTGACAGCATCGGGCATGTCTGAAAACAGTCCCGGAGCCTGTTTGAGTCGCCGTTGTGCCGTGAAATCGGCGGAATACGCTGCGCTATTCCGCCCTACGTTCCATGCGCGTCGGAGGCAGTTGTAAGGCGGAAAAGCCTTTCAGACACACCCTAGCGGCTGGGAGCCCTCCCGGCTTGACCCGGGGATCGGCGGGTTCTCCCTCTCCCCGCAAGCGGGGAGAGGGCCGGGGTGAGGGATCTTTTCAGGAGGTCAGGTTCGGGCCGTCAGGCGGCGGCGCGGATCGCGGCCGCCTTGACCTCCTTGCCGACATAGGGCTCGAACTGGTCGAAATTCTTCTCGAAGCGGTGCGTCAGATCGCGCGCCGTCTCGTCATAGGCCCCCTTGTTCGACCAGGTGCGGCGCGGATCGAGCACCTCGTTCGGGATCTCGGGGCAGCTCTCCGGCACGAGAAAGCCGAAATTCGGATCCTTGCGCATCGGCGCCGCCGCGAGGCGCCCGTCGAGGGCGGCGCGCAATAGGGCGCGCGTGTGCAGGATCGCCATGCGCCGGCCGACGCCGTAGGCGCCGCCCGACCAGCCGGTGTTGACAAGCCAGCACTGCGCCCCGTAGCGGGCGATGCGCTCGCCCAGCATGCGCGCATATTCGGAGGGGTGGCGCGGCATGAACGGGGCGCCGAAGCAGGTCGAGAACACCGCCCGCGGCTCTTTGCCGAGGCCGACCTCGGTGCCCGCCACCTGCGCCGTGTAGCCCGACAGAAAATGGTACATCGCCTGCTCGGCGTTGAGCTGGGCGATCGGCGGCATGACCCCGAACGCGTCGCAGGTCAGCATGACGACGTTCCGGGGATGCGGGGCGAGCCCATCGGCCGAAGCGTTGGGGATGAACTCGATCGGATAGCAGGCCCGGGTGTTCTCGGTAAGGCTCGCATCGTCGACGTCGGGCATCCGCGTCGCCGGATCGAGCACGACGTTTTCGAGCACCGTGCCGAAGCGGGTGATCGTCGCGTAGATTTCCGGCTCGGCGAGGGGCGACAGATTGATGACCTTGGCGTAACAGCCGCCCTCGAAATTGAAGATGCCGCGCGGGCTCCAGCCGTGCTCGTCGTCGCCGATCAAGGTGCGCCCGCGCTCGGCCGACAGAGTTGTCTTGCCGGTTCCCGACAGGCCGAAAAAGATCGCGCAATCGCCCTTGGGGCCGACATTCGCCGAGCAGTGCATCGGCAATACGTCGCGGGTCGGCAGGACAAAGTTCAGATAGCCGAACACCGATTTCTTGATCTCGCCGGCGTAACGGGTGCCGCCGATCAGGACCAGCCGCTCGGCAAAATTAACCAGGACAAAGGTCTCCGAATTGAGGCCGTCGCGCGCCGGCACGGCGCGGAATTCGGGGGCGTGCAGGATCGTAAAGGCGGGCACGAAGGCGTCCAGTTCGGCCGCCGGCGGGCGGATGAACATGTTGCGCGCAAACAGGCTGTGCCAGGCGCTGTCGCTGATCACCCGCACCGGCAGGCGGTATTCGGGATCGGCGCCGGCATGGAGGTCCTGGACAAAGATCTCCCGTCTCTGGAAATAGGCGAGGAGGCGCTGGTGCAGGCTGTCGAAGCGTTCGGGGTCGATCGGCTGGTTGATCGGCCCCCACCACACCGCGTCCTTTGTCCCCGGTTCCTCGACGATGAATTTGTCGCGCGGCGAGCGGCCGGTATGCGGTCCGGTGCGGACGACAAAGCTGCCGCCGAGGCCGATCTCGCCCTCCTGCCGGCGCACCGCGTATTCGTAAAGCCGCGGCGCCGTGAGGTTGGAGTGGACCGTCCCGAGGTGAAAAAGCCCCTGCGCTTCGAGCCCGAGCCGGCTCGCGCGGACGCCCGAGGATTGGTCTGTTTCGCGCAACGCTTCCTCCTCTGAGGCTGAGCCCCGCGGCGTATCGCGTGACCCGCGCCGTCGCAATTTGATATTGTTTCTCAGAATAACGGGGCGGGTTTTTCGGTGCAACCGCCGGACGCGAGAGAAACCCTTGGTCGGGCCGTCAGTTCCCGCGACCGGCTGCCGCGGCGGCGAGCGCCGCGAGAGCGCGCCGCGCCGCCTCCGGGGTTGGCGCCGGCGCGGGAAAATCGAGGCGGACGGCCTCCTCGCCCCGGCGCAGATCGACGCCCTCGGGATCGATCCCGGTCATTCGCCAGCCTGTCCCTGCGCGGCCGCAGAGGCGCGCGGCCCAGCGGTCGACCGTCTCGGCCTGACTCTCGTTGATCTGCGCCAGGATCTCCGGCTCGGCCGCGGCGAGCGCGGCGGTGTCGCCGTGCGGGCGCAGCGCCGCGCCCGCCACCCATGCAATCCGCCCGAACCCGGCGACCAGGTGGCCGCGCTCGATCGCGACGCGGTACAGGCGAAAATCGCCAAAACCGGCATAGAGCCGGCTCTCGGGGTGACGCGAGGTGAAGCGCGCGATGAGGCGCGGGTCCGAATTCGCCGTGGCCTGGCCCTGCACAGTGAGGCGGTTTCCGGTCAGCGGATCGGATAGGCCGGCGGTGCCGTCGACCAAGAGCGCGACGCGCGGGTCGACGGCGAGGTTGCGGCTGTGCTGCGCCAGATCCGAAAGAAGCAATAGCGGGGCGGCGTCGAGATCGGCGGCGAGGAGCACGAGCGAAACATAAGGTGCGCCGTCGAGGCTGGTGGCGAGCGCCGCGCGATCGATGCGGCGCAGCAGCGAGCGTGCGAGGACCGCGTTTTCCTGCTCCGCTGGCAATGCCCGGGGCGTCTCGTGCATAATAGAATTAAGCTCCGCCGGTCTCGACGCGTCAAGGGCACGCGGGCCGGCGACGGCACAGCTGGCGGAACGGCGCAGCGGAGCGCATTCCGCCGCTTTTCTCGCTGCAAGCCGGGGGCGCAAGGTGAGTGGACAAATCGGCGCGGATTTGTCATAGCCGCCGGGCGATCGTATTTTGTTTTGGCAGAGCGCGTTTTGCCCGGCGGCCGGTTCGGCTGGCGCCGGTGAATTGGGGGGTGGCCCAAGTGTCGAACACGATTGCTTTGGTCGATGACGATCGCAACATTTTGACCTCGGTGTCGATGGCGCTCGAAGCCGAGGGTTTCATTGTCCGCTGCTACAGCGACGGCACCGAGGCGCTGAAGGGGATCAGCGCGCAGCCGGTCGATCTCGCAGTGCTCGACATCAAGATGCCGCGCCTCGACGGGATGGAATTGCTGGGCCAATTGCGGCGGCAGAGCACGACCCTGCCGATCATCTTTCTGACCTCGAAGGATGACGAGGTCGACGAATTGTTGGGCCTGCGCATGGGCGCCGACGACTACATCAAGAAGCCGTTTTCGCAGCGGCTTCTGATCGAGCGCATCCGGGCGCTGATCCGGCGCGGCGAATTGGCGCGCGAGCGCGAGGACCCGCAGAGCGAGCCGGTCATTGTGCGCGGCCCCTTGATCCTCGACCCGGCCCGCCATCTGTGCACCTGGAAAGCGCAGCCGGTCGAACTGACCGTGACCGAGTTCCTGATCCTCAAATCGCTCGCCCACCGCCCGGGCCACGTCAAGAACCGCGATCAATTGATGGACGCGGCCTATGGCGAGCACATTTACGTCGACGACCGCACGATCGACAGCCACATCAAGCGCCTGCGCAAAAAGTTCAAGGCGGCCGATGCCGACTTTGCGCAAATCGAGACGCTGTATGGCGTCGGATACCGTTACCGCGATCGCTGAGGCGGACGCCGCCCCCAGCGCGCCGGCAGCGGCACCGCCGCGCCCCCAGGACCGGGCGCCCGCGCGGCGGCGGGTGCGGTACTGGCCGATCTCGCCGCTGACCCGCCGCATCCTGGCGGTCAACGTGCTGGCGCTGGCGCTCCTCGCCGGAGGCTTTCTCTATCTCGGCAAGTATCAGGCCAGCCTCCTCGGCCAGCAGATCGAATCGCTGAAGATCCAGGGCGAGATCTTTGCCGCGGCGCTCGGCGAAGGGGCGGTGCTCGATTCGCCGGACGAGGGCGAAGTGCTGCTCCCCGATCTCGCCCGGCAGATGATGCGGCGGCTCGTCGAGCCGACGCGCACGCGGGCGCGGCTGTTCGACATCTCCGGCCGGATCATCGCCGACAGCCGGGTCTTGCGCGGCGCCGGGGCGACGATCCAGGTTGTCGCCCTGCCGCCGCCGGAGCGGCGCAGCCCGATCCTCGCCTTCGCCGACCATATTTATGACTGGATCCTTGAAAGCCTGCCGTACCGCGGCCGCTACCCGCCCTATCGCGAGAGCCGGTCGCCGCGGGCCGCCGATTTCGGCGAGGTGGTCACCGCCTTGCACGGCAAGGAGGCCCAGGCGGTGCGCCGCGATCCCGCCGGCGGCGGGCTGTTGATCAGCGTCGCCGTGCCGGTCAAGCGCTACAAGCAGGTCCTGGGCGCGGTCATGCTGTCGACCGGCAGCGGCGAGATCGCCGCGGAATTGCGCACCGTGCGGCTCGAATTATTGAAGATTTTCGGCGCGGCGCTGGCGGTCACGGTACTGCTGTCGTTCTATCTCGCCGGCGCCATCGCGCGGCCGATCCGCCGATTGGCCGCGGCCGCGTCTCGCGCCCGTGGCCGCGGCGCCCGGGTCGAGATCCCCGATTTCACCGGGCGCGGCGACGAGATCGGCGACCTGTCGGGCGCGCTGCGCGAGATGACCGATGCGCTGTGGCAGCGCATGAGCGCGATCGAGAGCTTTGCCGCCGATGTCGCCCATGAGATCAAGAACCCGCTGTCCTCATTGCGCAGCGCCGTCGAGACGGCGACGCGGATCGAGGACCCGCAGAAGCAGCGCCGGCTGATGGCGATCATCCTCGACGACGTGCAGCGGCTCGACCGGCTGATCACCGACATTTCCGACGCCTCGCGGCTCGACGCCGAACTGTCCCGCATCGAACCCGAACCGGTCGATCTCGCGGCAATGCTGCGCGCCCTTGTCGACGTCCACGAAGCGGCCGGCGGCGAGGGAGCGCCGCGGCTCGCGCTCGAACTGCCCGAGCGCGGCCGCGCTCTGACCGTGCCCGGGATCGAGACGCGCTTGTCGCAGGTGTTCCGCAACGTCATCGCCAATGCCGTCTCGTTCAGCCCTCCGGGTGGCGAGATCCGTTTGGCTGCGCGCCATGACGGCCGTGCCGTCCTCGTCACCGTCGAGGACCAGGGGCCCGGGGTGCCGGAGGAAAAATTGACTGCGATCTTCGACCGCTTTTATACCGAGCGCCCGCTCGGGGAGAAGTTCGGCACCCATTCCGGTCTCGGATTGTCGATTTCCAAGCAGATCGTCGAGGCGCATCGCGGCATGATCTGGGCCGAGAACCGCAAGGAGGCGGGGGGCGCCGTCGGCGGCGCCCGCTTCTCGATCCGCCTGCCGGCCGGACCGTGAGCGCGCCCGTGCTGGCTCACGGCACGGCGGTGGCGATCGACGGCGAGGCGCTGTTGTTGCGCGGACCGCCGGGAGCCGGGAAATCCGATCTCGCCCTGCGGCTGATCGACGGCGGCGCGCTTCTGGTCGCCGACGATCAGACCGAACTGACGCGCCGCGGCGACCGCATCTGGGTCCGGGCGCCGGCGGTCCTCAGCGGGCTCCTTGAGGTCCGCGGCATCGGCATCCTGCGCGTCGAAAGGCTGGACGAGGCGCCGCTTGCGCTCTTGGTCGATCTGGTCGCAGGAACGGCGGTCGAGCGCCTGCCGGAGCCGGCGGTCGAGAGCGTGCTCGGGCTTCCGGTCCGGCGCCTTGCGGTGGCGCCATTCGAGGCTTCGGCCGCGGCAAAGTTGCGCTTTGTGCGGCGCGCTTTTACGCCGACCCGGCCGCACGATATACTAGGCGCATGGTAACCCCTGGTGGCCACGGGCCTGCCCGCAGGACGCGGCGGCCCTTCGAGGCCCGAGCGCCGCTTGTGACCGGGATGTCTGCGGCGAGGCGGCCGACCGCGTTACGGACCCGCGACGGCGGCGGGCGCGGGACGGCCGCCGCTCTCCCGCGCGCGCTTGCTCCGAGATTGGTCGGGCAGGCCGCCCCCGCCGCGCGCTGAGCGGCGGTGCGGGCGGCGGCCGGTTGCAGCAGAGGAACCGATGATTGGTATGGTGTTGGTCACCCACGGCCGGCTCGCGGCGGAGTTCATCGCCGCGCTCGAACACGTGGTCGGCGCGCAGACGCAGATCGCCGCTGTCTGCATCGGACCCGAAGACGATATGGAACAGCGTCGTCAGGACATTCTGCGTTCGATCGAACGGGTCGACAGCGGCGAGGGTGCGGTCTTATTGACCGACATGTTTGGCGGCACCCCGTCCAATCTGGCGATCTCGGTCATGGATCGCCCGAAGATCGAGGTGATCGCCGGCATGAACCTGCCGATGCTGATCAAACTGGCGAGCCTCAGGCAGAGCGAAAGCCTCGAATGCACCGTGCTCGGCGCCCAGGAGGCCGGCCGCAAATACATCAATGTCGCTTCGCAATTGCTGTCCGAAGCGCGGCGATGAGCGAGGGCCGACCCGGCGGACCCGCTGCCATCCGGCGGATCGCAACGATCTGCAACCAGCGCGGATTGCACGCCCGCGCCGCCGCCCGCTTTGTCAAGACTGCCGGGCAGTTCGACGCCGACATCCGGGTCAGGAAAAACGGAACGGAAGTCTCCGGCCGCTCGATCATGGGGCTGATGATGCTTGCGGCGGCGTCGGGGACGGTGATCGAACTGACCGCCACCGGGCGCGAGGCCGAGGCGGCCGTGGCCGCGCTCGCCCAGTTGATCGAAGCCAAGTTCGATGAGGATTGACGAGCGCAAGGACGATACCCCACCCGCCGAGCGGACCGAGATCCGATTGACCGGGCTCGGCGTGTCGCCGGGCGTGGCAATCGGTCCGGCGCATATCGGCGACGCCGGCGACCTGCCGGTCAGCGAGAACCGCATCGCCGAGACCGACCTCGCCGCCGAGCGCAGCCGCTTCGCCGAGGCCGTCGCAGTCTCGATCAAGCAGTTGAAAAAGCTCAAGAGCAAGGCCTCGAACCTGCCCGACTCGGCAGCCGAGGAGATCGGCTACATCCTCGATGCGCATCTCGCGATGCTGTCCAATTCGCGCCTTGTGCGCGGCGTCGACAAGCGCATCGAGGAGGCGCACATCAACGCCGAACGCGCGGTCCAGCTCGAGATCGACGCGATCGCCGAAAGCTTTGCGGCGATGCGCGATTCCTATCTCGCGGCGCGCATCGACGACATCCGTCTGGTCGGCACGCGGCTCATTCGCAACCTGATCAAAAAGCCCTATATCGCCTATTCCGGCGTCCCCCCCGGCACGGTCATCCTCGCCGAGGAATTGACGCCGGCCGACACGGCCTTGATGGACCCGCACCGCATCGGCGGCTTTGCCACCGCGTTCGGGGGCGCCGAAAGCCACACCGCAATCATGGCCCGCGCCCTCGGCCTGCCGGCGGTGCTCGGCGTTCCCGGCCTGTTGTTGCGCGCGCGCTCGCACGTCCCCGTGGTGATCGACGGCAGCGAGGGGACGGTCATCCTCGATCCCCTGCCGGAGACGATCCGCGCCTACGAAGCCCAGCGCGACGCGCTCTCCCGCGAACGCCGCACCTTGGGGCGGCTGCGCAAACTGCCGGCGGTGACGCGCGACGGCGTCGAGATCCGGCTCGAAGCCAATCTCGACCTGCCGGTCGAACTCGATCAGGCGATCGCCAACGGCGCGATGGGATTGGGGCTCGTCCGCTCGGAATTTCTCTACATGAACCGCGACGACCTGCCGGGCGAGGACGAGCAGCACGAGGCCTTCGCGGCGCTGGTGCGCGGCATGGGCGGGTTGCCGGTGACGTTGCGCACGCTCGATCTGGGCGGCGAAAAGTTCGCCCGCTCGTTGTCCGGGCTGCTGGGCGAGGCCGCCAACCCGGCTCTCGGCCTGCGCGCGATCCGGCTGTCCTTGAAGGAGCGGCGGCTGCTCGACGTCCAATTGGCGGCGATGCTGCGCGCCGCCGCCCTGGGGCCGGTGCGCATCCTGTTGCCGATGATCTCGACAGTCGGCGAAATCCGCCGGGTGCGCGAGGCCTTGGAGCAGGCCGCGCGGCGGCTGCGGCGGCGCGGCGTCCAATTGCCGAAAACGCTGCCGCCGCTCGGCGCGATGATCGAGATTCCCGGCGCGGCGCTCGCCGCCGACGCGCTCGCCGCCGAAGCCGATTTTTTCGCGATCGGCACCAACGATCTGGTGCAGTATACGCTGGCGATCGACCGCACCGACGAGCAGGTCGCCCATCTCTACAACCCGCTGCACCCCGCGGTTTTGCGGCTGATACAGTTTGCCGTCGAGGCGGCGCTGCGCCGCGGCGTGCCGGTCAGCGTATGCGGCGAGATGGCCGGCGAGCCGCGCTTCTCGGCGCTTCTGGTCGGCCTCGGACTGCGCAATCTGTCGATGGCGCCGCGCAACCTGCCGCGCGTCAAGCAGCGCCTGCGCAGCCTCGACATGGTGGCGGCGACGCGTCGGGCGCGGGCGATCATGGACCAGTCGGACACCGGCCGCATCGCCGCCCTGCTCGACGATTTCAACGCGGCGGCGGGACCGCACTGAACGCGCTGAAACAGAGGAACCGATTGCAATCCGCGGCGTTTGGCGCACAGGGCAGCATCAATGTTGCGGAGGCGATCCGATGCCGTTCGATGGGCTAGCATTTGTCGATCAAGAATCCCTCGACAAGGTCGAGCGTGTTATCGATATCATTTCCACCCCTGCCAAGTGGTGCAAGGGATCGGAAAGAAATCGTGCGGGACAGTATTGTATTCGTGGTGCCATGATTGCGGCGGGCGCGCTGGAAGCGTTGGAGCCGGTGGTGTTGCAGTCGATCCATGAGGTGGCTGGGCGGCATTTCCGACGGATCGAAGAATTCAACGACCATCCGCGCACGACGCATTGCCAGGTGATCGAAGTGCTGGACCGGGCACGGACGAAGATCATCGACGGCAAGATCGGCGGTTCGCCGGGAGGGGGCCACGGCGGCGGAAACGACAACTGGTTCACTGCGGTCTGGCAGCGCTGGGTGGCGCAGCGGCGCTGGACGCCGACCTGGTGGTAACCCGCCGGCTGTGGTGATCCGGCCGGCGCCGGACCCTCCGGAAACAAACCCAAGGGTAAGCCGGGGGCCGCTTTCTGCGAGAGCGGCCCTTTGCGCATGCGTCCGGCCCCGATAGAATGGCGCGCTCTACTTCTGAGGGGAGAGGCCGATGATCTTCGAAATGCGAACCTATCGCCTGCAGCCGGGCACCCTGCCGACGGTTGAGGAGCGGTTTGAAAAAGCCCTTGCCGAACGCGTCAAGGTGTCGCCGCTCGGCGCCTTCTTCCACACCGAGGTCGGGCCGCTCAACCAGATCATCCACATCTGGCCCTATGACGATCTGCAGCACCGTACCCGGGTGCGCGCCGAGAAGATCCCCGGCTGGCCCCCCGAGATCCGCGAATTCATCGTCGAGATGGAAAGCAAGATCGTCGTCGCCGCGCCGTTCTCGCCGGCCTTTACGCCGCGCCAGCTCGGCGGCCTCTATGAGATCCGCACCTACACGATGCAGCCCGGCGTGACGCCGACGGTCATCGAGCGCTGGGCCGAGCGGATCCCCGGGCGGGTCAAGTTCTCGCCGCTTGCGGCCTGCGGCTACACCGAACTCGGACCACTCAATCAGTGGATCCACATCTGGGCCTACAAGGACGCGGCCGAGCGCTTCCGCATCCGCGACGAGGCCCGCCAGAGCGGCAGCTGGCCGCCCGCCACCCGCGGCATGTTCGTGCGGCAGGAGAACCAGCTCGTCGTCCCGGCCTCGTTCTCGCCGCTGCGTTAGCAACATTGGCGGAATGCGCTGCGCTTTTCCGCCCTACATTGTTCTCGTAGGGCGGAAAAGCGCAGCACATTCCGCCGGCTGCCCGGACCGTCAGAGCCTATCCGCATCCGACATGGCAACGGGAGATGAAGCCGAGCGCAGCGGACCCGAATGTCCTCCTTTTGTCACAACCGATCACTTCCTGACGGGCAGCGGCGAATTGGCGGAGATGATCCGCCGCAAGGACTGGTCGCAAACCCCGCTCGGCGCGATCGAGACCTGGCCGCAGAGCCTGCTTACGGCCGTCAGCCTCTGTCTCGCTTCGAGCTTCCCGATCAACATCATCTGGGGACCGGAACACATCCAGATCTACAACGATGCGTACCGCGATTGCTGCGGCGACGCGCACCCGCGGGCGCTGGGCGAGGATTACAGCGTCACCTGGGCGAGCGCCTGGCCGGTGATCGGGGAGTCGTTTGAGCGGGCCTACGCCGGCGAGACGATGTACCTCGAAAACCAGCGGATGTTTTTGAAGCGCTTCCACGGCGCCCTCGAAGAAACCTTCTTCACCTTCTCGCATTCGCCGATCCGCGACGAGAGCGGCGGGGTCGGCGGTCTTTTTCATCCGGTGACCGAGACCACCGCGACGATGCTTTCGGAGCGCCGCACCCGCGCCTTGCGCGATCTCGGCGCGAGCCTTGGCGTTGCCGCCGATGAAGGAGAGGTTGCCCGGCGGACGGTCGAGGTCCTTTCCCGCTTCGCGTTCGATCTGCCGTTCCTGTTGTTCTACGCGCTCGATCCGAAGGCGGCGTCCTACCGTCTCGCCGGCCGCCACGGCATCGCTCCGGGGAGGCCGGCGGCGCCGGCGCGCATCGCTTGCGAGGCAGCCGCTCCGTGGCCGTTCGCCGAAGCGCTGCTGCCTTGCGGATCGTCGAATGCGACACCCTGCCGGCGATCTTGCAGGGCCGATCCTGCGGCCCTTACGAAGAGCCCCCAAACCGGGCTTTTGTCGTTCCGATCGTCGTGCCGGCCGCCGGACGGCCCCCGGCCGTGATCGTTGTCGGCGCCTCCCCGCGCCTGCCGCTGACCGCAGACTATCGCAGCTTCTACGATCTGCTCAGCGTCACGATCTCGGGCGCGCTCGCGACCGTGCGGGCACGCGAGGATGAGCGCCGGCGCGCCGAAGCTTTGGCCGAAATCGACCGGGCGAAGACCGCATTCTTCTCCAATGTCAGCCACGAATTCCGCACGCCGTTGACCCTGATGCTGGGGCCCCTTGAAGACGTGCTGGCACAGCCCGATCTGCCGGCGCCCGAGCGCGAACGGCTCGCGGTCGCGCAGCGCAATTCGCTGCGCCTTCTGAAGCTCGTCAACTCGTTGCTCGACTTCTCGCGCATCGAGGCGGGCCGGGCTCGGGCCCTCTATGAACCCGTCGACCTCGCCGCCTTTACCGCCGATCTGGCCAGCAATTTCCGCTCAGCCTGCGAGCGTGCGGGGGTGCGGCTCGTCATCGACTGCCCACCCCTCCCCGAGCCCGTCCATGTCGATCGGGACATGTGGGAGAAGATCGTCCTCAACCTCCTCTCCAACGCCTTCAAGTTCACGTTCGAGGGCGCGATCACGATCGGCTTGCGGGCGGCCGACGGGCAGGCCGAATTGTCGGTCCGCGATACCGGCGTCGGCGTGCCGAAGCCCGAATTGCCGCGCCTGTTCGAGCGCTTCCACCGCATCGAAGGCCAGAAGAGCCGCACTTACGAGGGCAGCGGCATCGGCCTTGCGCTGGTGCAGGAATTGGTGAAGCTCCACGGCGGCACGATCCGGGCCGAGAGCGCGGTCGGCCGAGGCACCTGCTTCACCCTCGCCCTTCCGTTCGGGACGGCGCATCTGCCGCCGGAGCGGATCGGCGCCGAGCGCCGCCTCGCCTCGACCTCGATCCGGGCGCAGGCCTATGTCGAGGAGGCGCTGCGCTGGCTTCCCGACAGGGCGGCGCCTCCTGCCGAGATGCCGCACGAAAGTGCCGAGCCCGGCGGCCGGCCGCCGCTGCCGCACGGTACGCGCATTCTCGTTGTCGACGACAATGCCGACATGCGGGCCTATCTGCGCCGGCTGCTCGGATCCGGTTGCGTGGTCGAGACGGCGGCGGACGGCGACGCCGCCCTTGCGGCGATCCGCGCGCGCCGCCCCGATCTCGTCCTCGCCGACGTCATGATGCCGCGCCTCGACGGCTTCGGGCTGTTGCGCGCGATCCGCGGCGACCCCGCGCTGCGCGACCTGCCGGTCGTCATGCTGTCGGCCCGCGCCGGCGAGGAAAGCCGGGTCGAAGGGCTTGACGCCGGCGCGGACGATTACCTCGTCAAGCCGTTCTCGGCGCGCGAACTGCTCGCGCGCGTCAACGCCAATCTCGAGCTGGCCCGGCTCCGCCGCAACGCCGCGGCGGCGCTACGCGACAGCGAGGCGCGCTATCGCGCCCTGGTCAGCGCCAGCTCATATGTCGTCTATCGCATGAGCCCGGATTGGAGCGAGATGCTCCGCCTCGAGGGCCAGGATTTCATCGCCGATACGGAAGGACCGAGCCGTGCCTGGCTCGATAAATACATCCATCCCGACGATCAGCCCCGGGTCCTCGCAGCCGTCGACCGAGCGATCCGAACCAAGAGCCTGTTCGAACTCGAACATCGGGTCCGGCGCATGGACGGCAGCCTGGGCTGGGTATTGTCGCGCGCGGTCCCGCTGCTGGATGAGACGGGCGACATTATCGAATGGTTCGGGGCGGCAAGCGACGTAACCACGCGCAAGCAGGCCGAGGAGCGGCAGATGCTGCTTCTCCACGAGCTGGACCACCGCGTGAAAAACACATTGGCGGCGGTTCAGGCGATTGCCTGGCAGACGCTGCGCGGCGCGGATATCGACGACCGCGTCAGGGACGCGTTCGAGGGTCGGCTGATGGCCCTCGCCAAGGCGCATGATCTGTTGACCAAGGACCATTGGGAAGGCGCCCGGTTGCGCGACCTCGCGCTTCAGGAACTCGCTCCCTACGGCGCCGACGACGGCGCGCGCTTTGCCATCGCGGGGCCGGAGGTGCGCCTGCCGCCCAAGGCGGCCGTCGCCCTCGGCATGGCGTTCCACGAGCTGGCGACCAATGCCGCGAAATACGGCGCGCTGTCGAACGAGGCCGGGCAGATCCGCGTCGCCTGGGACGTCGTGAATTCATCCCAGCCCGCGGTGCTCCGGTTGCGCTGGACCGAGACCGGCGGGCCGCCCGTGACCAAGCCGCGGCGGCAGGGGTTCGGGTCGCGGCTGATCGAGCGCGGTCTGGCGCGCGAACTGAACGGCGATGTGCAGCTCCGCTACGACCCGTCCGGCATTGTCTGCAGCCTGGATTTTCCGCTGGAAGTCGGGCCGAAAGGATGAATGTATTCTCTGGCGCGCCGGTCGCCCGCATGATCGCGATGCCGGCAGAGGACAGGCTCGCCGATTTGGGTTACTCTGGGTCTTTGACAAACGCACCCATTGAGGGAGGTGAGGGATGGCTCGCATCAAACATATCGCACTGGTGACTGATGATCCCGCGAAGACCGCGGAATTCTACAAACAGCATTTTGGCCTGACCGAATTGTATCGGATGCCCGACGACACCGGCTCCAAAGGCGTCTGGCTGAGTGACGGTTATATTTACTTTGCAATTCTGAAATACGGCGATCCCGGTGCGCCGAAACTCGGCCCGGGACAAAGCTCAGAACTGCGCGGGATCCACCACATCGGCTTCCAGGTCGAGGATCTCGCAGCCACCGAGCAGGCCCTGAAGGCGGCGAACGTCGCGCCCGTCCCGATAGAGAGATCCGAGGCTCGCCAAGAGAGCCCGATGACCAGAGCCAGCAACAAGGCGGTCAATCTGAAGTATCTCGGCCCCGACGCGGTCCAGTTCGACGTGCGCCAGCGCGGCTGGGACGAGGCGATCGGCATGGCGATGCAGCGCTACGAATTGACCCCGGCGGCGGACGAGGAAGCTAGGTAAGGAGGGGGGTCGCCCCTCACCCTCCCGCTACGCGGGTCCCTCCCTCTCCCCGCAATGCGGGGAGAGGGCCGGGGTGAGGGGCTTCGGCCCCGCCGCGACCCGATCCCTATCCCGCGACCGTGCGGCGCACCAATACAACCTCCGGGTTGCCGGGCGCCGGCGCGGCGGCGAAGCCCATTTCCCGGCACATGTCGAGCATGCGCTCGTTCTCGCGCAACACGTAGCCGAATACTTCGGCAACGCCAAGACGCGTCGCGAGGCCGAGCATGCGGTGCATCAACAGCCAGCCGAGCCCGTGCCCCTTCCAGTCGCTGCGCAGCGCCACAGCGAATTCGGCGCGGGTGCTGTCAGCGGGGTCCCCGAGCGATCCTCGATCGCGTAGGGTGGGCGGTTCCGCCGCCAGGCGGACGACCCCGAGCAGCGTCGCCCCGTCGGCGGCAAAGGCGAGCAAGGCGATCGCATGCGCATAGTCGATTTCGGTCAGTTGCCGCACGAGCCTCGCGGACAGCCGCCGGATCGGCGCGAAAAAGCGCAGCCGCCGGTCCTCTTGCGACATATGGTCGAGGAGATCCTGCAACAACGGTCCGTCCTCGGGGCGCAGCGGGCGCAGGAAAATCTCGCTGCCGTCGAGGAGGGTCGCGCGTTCTTCGAGTTCGGCGGGATAGGCGGACATTTCGGGGTCCTCGCGCAGCCCCGCCGCGCGGAGCGGGGCGCTCAATAGCCGCCGCGATCGTCGGGCGGCCAGCCCTCCCCCGGAGCTGCGGCCGGCGGCGCGCTCGACCGGAACAGATCTAGGATGTCGTCGATCAGCCCGCCACCCCCGGGCGGCGCGGCGGCGGTCTGAGCGGCAAGCGCGATCCCGGGCAGCGGCCTCACCGGCGTCCCGCGGGTTGCGGCGAGCATGAAGCGGTGCCAGATCGCCGCCGGCAATGAGCCGCCGGTAACCCTGTTCATCGGCGCGTTGTCGTCATTGCCGAGCCAGACCCCGGCGACGAGATCGGCCGTGTAGCCGACAAACCAGGCGTCGCGGTAGTCCTGCGTCGTGCCGGTCTTGCCGGCCATCGGCCGGGGCAGCGCCGCTTCCCGTCCGGTGCCGTGCCGGACGACGCCGCTCAGCATCTCGTTCATCGTCCCGACATGGTCGAAGCTGACCACCTGCCCCGGCCCCGAGCCATGGCGGCGGAACAGGACATGGCCCTTGCCGTCGCGGATCTCGACGATGCCATAGGGCCATACCCCGTAGCCGCCATTGGCAAAGGGGGCATAGGCCGAGACCAGCTCCAGCAGGGTGACCGCACCGGTGCCGAGGGCGAGGCTGGGTTCGGGCCGGAGCGGCGAGGCGATGCCGAGCCGGTGGGCGACGGCGACGACACGGTCGAGCCCGGCGCGCAGGGCGACCTCGACGGCGACCGTGTTGAGCGATTGCGCCAGCGCCTCGGCCATCGTCACCGCGCCGCGATACTGGCGCCCGTAATCGCGCGGGCGCCAGTTGCCGACCCGGATCGGCGCATCGTCAAAGCGGTCGTCGGGGGACAGGCCGGCTTCGAGCCCGGCGAGATAGACAAACGGCTTGAACGCCGAGCCGGGCTGGCGCAGGGCCGCGGTCGCGCGGTTGAACTGGCTGTCGTCATAGGCCAGCCCGCCGACCATTGCGCGCACCGCGCCGTCCGGCGTCAACTCCACCAACGCTCCCTGGCTCACCCGGTCGCGACGGCCATGACGCGCGATCGCATCGGCGACGGCCGCCTCGGCCGCGGCCTGGAGGCGGGGGTCGAGCGTCGTCAGGATCGTCAGGTCGCGGTCGCGTTCGCCGACATAATCCTTGGCCTGTTCGGCGATCCAATCGGTGAAATAGCGCATTCCGGGCCGCGCCGGGCGGGTGGCGTGGACCGCCCCGGCGCGCCGCGCGGCGGCAGCCTCCTCGGCGCTGATGTCGCCGGCCGCCACCATATTGGCCAGAACCTGAGCCGTCCGCGCCCTCGCCTCGCGCTGGTCGCTCAATGGGTTGAAGCGGCTCGGGGCTTTTAGGAGGCCGGCAATCTCGGCGCTCTCGTACAGGGTGAGCCGGCGCGCCGATTTGCCGAAATAGCGCTCGGCCGCGGCGTCCACCCCGTAGGTTCCCGCCCCGAGATAGACCCGGTTCAGGTAGATTTCGAGGATCTGGTCCTTGGTGAAGCGGTAGTCGAGCCACAGCGCCAGTAGGATCTCCTGTACCTTGCGGGTGAGGCTCTTCTCGGGCGAGAGGAACAGGTTGCGGGCCAGTTGCTGGGTGATCGTGCTGCCGCCTTCGACGATGTGGCCGGCCGCGAGATCGGCCGCCGCCGCGCGCAGAATGCCGATTGGGTCGACGCCGAAATGGCTGTAGAAGCGGCGGTCCTCGGTGGCGACGACCGCCCGCGGCAGAGTGGGCGACATCTGGCGCAAGGTCAGTACGCGGCCGAACAGGTCGCCATAGCTCGCCAGCACCGTGCCGTCGCGGGCGCGGACCACGAGGCTCGGCCGCCGCACGGCGCTGTCGAGCCGGCCGGTGTCGGGCAGGGTGAGAAAGCAATAAGCGACAAAGCCGCCGCCGAGGATCGCCGCCCACAGCAGCGCCAATACGCCGAGCTTGACGGCGCCGATCAA
>DATFCQ010000448.1:0-21289 GCA_035252905.1 Allostellaceae bacterium
GCCCCCGGACGAACCCCTCGGCGCAACCGCAAACCCCGCTCCGCGCGTCGGCGACGCCACGGATCTCTATGTCTTGATGCTGCTGTTCGGCGGTGAACCGAAATGGCTTTGCCTACTCTGGTGAATTATTCAGGCTAAAGCGGTTGGCGGATCGTCCAGAGAGCGCAACACCCGATCGGGACAGCGATACGAGGCTTGATCGGGTGTCGCGGCAGATTAAGCACTAGAACTTATCGGCGCCAAAGCGTCTTATATGAAAAGGACCAGAGGAAATGGCCGACACATTCCATGTTGGCGATATCGTACAAATGAAATCCGGAGGGCCGAAAATGACAATAACCGCCATCGATAAAGATGTTTCTGATAGGGGCGTTGCTGAATGCCAATGGTTTGCCGGAGATGATCTGAAAAAGGCGATTCTATTTCTGAGCTCCTTGAAGGCGGCAAAGGAATCAGATCCATAAATCTGTCAGGCGAGGCAGCTAGGCAATTCCGGATTTGTATAGACTGTCACCAGGGTCGTGGGCATGATCCCAGGGGATGCGTCGCATCCCTCCCGTTCTTGCCTCGAAGCCCCGTCGTCAAGCGGGGCTCTTTTCATGTGCGACGGAACGTCGCGCTTTGCGATTGCGTTGCCCAACACAAAAGCTCTAATTCAAGGAGGGAACGCCGTGGGTAACGCTCGATATTTCCAGGAAAAAGCCGAACGCTGCCGCTTGATGTCGGCTCTTGCGACAAATCCAGAAATAAAGAGACAGCTTATCCTTTGGGCGGAGGAATTTGAAGACATTGCCGATTGTATCGAGACTGGAGATCAGCCCGATCTTGAGAAGCATGGGGCTTTTTGTAAATAGGTGAGACAGCTACATAATTCCGCAATTTCGGCCCGCCTCGGCGAGAGATCGTACCTACTGATGGGCTGCCGAAATCTCGCCTGCCCTGTCGCGTGGCGCCAAGCCGCGACGGACACGGTCGGCAATGCTCAGAGGTAAGCGGCTCCGACAGCACGGAAGAGCGGCGCGTGAGGGTTGGCGGCGCGGTCGCGAAACGCGGTTGACGGGGCGGCGAGGCCCACCCCTATCATCGTCGCTCCCGCAGCACCTCCCTTGCTCTCACGCCGCTCGGACGAAATCCTAGCCGCCCATAGCCGCCGGAGGAAACATGACCCGTCCCCGCGCTGCTGACGACTTTACCGCGATCCGTGCCCGGATAGAGGAGCTGCGCCGGGAGCGCAATCCGACGCCGCCTTCCGGGGAAGAGCCCCGAGGGGTCAGGCGCCTGCCTGGCAGCCTCGACGGCGAAGGGCGTCCGGCAGGATCGGAGCGCGGGCGCTCGGGAGAGCGTAGGGAGTGGCGGCCGAACTCGCCGTCGAGGCGATAGGCGCGACAGGGCCGGCAGCGGGCAGATAGTCCGGCCCTGAACGGGTGCGTCCTCAATCCACGCGCGCGTGCGCGCGAGGAGTGTGCGGGCGAGGGCTGGGTTTCGAGGGCGCCCTCTCGGCTAAGTAATTGTGCTGCTTCCAATTCCGATCCGCCGAACTCGGTCGCGGCGCCGCTCTGACCCGATTTTGGGAGGGGTTTCGGGGCACTTTTCGGGGACTTTCTCCCGACTTTCCCACGGGGGAGGGGAGCGCCGAAATGGCACTTCGACCCATCTAAGCCCTTGAAATAGCATAGGTCCGCTGCTCGGCTTTGCCCCTAGCGGCGTCCGCCGGAGCGCCGACTTTTCGCTAAGCTGTTGAATTTATTGCTCATGGCCGGTTTCCGACACGTGCCAGGGACCCGCGGGCGATTGGGGACCCTACCGCCCCGCTGGGGGAAAGCCCCCGGGGCAGGGTCCGGCCGCGGGGCTATCTCGGCGAGGGACCCGTGCGCCGGGCAGGACAATGCGGTCGGCGCGGGCGACCATCGGTCATCCCGATAGGCGATCCGGCTGGCGCCGGGCCTCGATTGGGAAACGGAGATGGCCACGGATGCGGGTGAGGACGCGGAGCCGGATGAGGATGGCGAACCCGAATGTGCCGAGCCCGATGGCGCTCCCGATCTGCCCACCGGGCCGGTGCTGCCCGCCGACTTCAGGGCTTGGCGCGAACGGATGGGCTGGACGCAGGAACAGGCCGCCGCGGCGCTCGATCTCTCTCGCCGCTCCATCATCGGATACGAACAGGGAAGTCAGCCGATCCCGCGCACCGTCGCGCTTGCCTGTTGGGCGCTCACGGTGGCGCATCGGCGCTGATCGCGGCGCGCCGTGGTGGACCAGCATTGCGCGTATGAGGGTAGCAAATGTCCACGCTTGATCACGTGCGTCCACCCCAATCTCGGCGTAGATCGAGGGTGATTTTGTGGGTGTGGATCAGATTTCAGAGAAAAATCTTTTCTTTTTCATAGGTTTATAGGACAGAAATGGCGGAGGGGGCGGGATTCGAACCCGCGAGACGATTCATCACCGTCTACACACTTTCCAGGCGTGCGCCTTCAACCGCTCGGCCACCCCTCCGTGCCGGGTCGGGCCCGGCTTCGAGGCGCCGAGCCTAGCGAAAGCGGCCGGATGCCGCAACCGGCAGCCCAGGGGCGGGAAGCTGGCGTAATAACGCGCTAGCCTCTAAACTCGGCTGATACTCTGGGTCGAGAAGAACATGGTTGCGCGGGTCCGCACGGTGGCGTTTCACGGGGTCGAGGTGATCGGGGTCGACACCCAGGTGACGATCGGCTCCGGTCTTCCGGCCTTCACCGTGGTCGGGCTCCCCGACAAGGCGGTCGCCGAGTCGCGCGAGCGGGTGCGCGCGGCATTGCACGCGCTCGGCCTCGCCTTGCCGGCGCGGCGGATCACCGTCAACCTCGCCCCGGCCGACGTGGTCAAGGAGGGCAGCCATTTCGATCTGCCGATCGCGCTCGCCCTGTTGGCCGCGATGGCGGCCTTGCCCCCGGACGAATTGCAGGGCTACACCGCGCTCGGCGAGGTGGCGCTCGACGGCTCGCTGACCCCGGTGGCCGGGGTCCTCTTGGCGGCGTTGTGGGCGGCCGGCCAGGAGAGCGCGATCATCTGCCCCGCCGCCTGCGGCGGCGAGGCGGCCTGGGCCGGCGAGGTCGAGATCATCGCGGCGCCGAGCCTCCTTGCCGTCGTCAATCACTTCAGGGGAACCCAATTGATCCCGCCGCCCCAGCCGCGTCTCGCCGAGACGGCGGCGGCGGGTCTCGACCTCAAGGACGTCAAGGGGCAGGAGAGCGCCAAGCGCGCCCTCGAAATCGCCGCTGCCGGCGGTCACAATCTGTTGATGACCGGGCCGCCGGGGGCCGGGAAATCGATGCTGGCGGCGCGGCTCCCCGGGCTGTTGCCGCCGCTCGAACCCCGGGAGGCGCTCGAACTCGGGATGATCCAGTCGATCGCCGGCGGGTTGCGCGGCGGCGGGCTGTCGCGGATGCGGCCGTTTCGCGACCCGCACCACTCGGCCTCGCTCCCGGCGCTCGTCGGCGGCGGCACGCGGGCGCGCCCCGGCGAGATCTCGCTGGCCCATCAGGGCGTCCTGTTTCTCGACGAATTGCCCGAATTCAGCCGCGCCGCGCTCGAAGCGCTGCGCCAGCCGCTCGAAACCGGGCACGTCACGATCGCCCGCGCCAACAGCCATGTCACCTATCCGGCCCGCATCCAGTTGGTGGCGGCGATGAACCCGTGCCGCTGCGGCCGCCTCGCCGAGCGCGCCTGCGGCCGGGCGCCGCGCTGCGCCGAGGACTATCAGGCGCGGCTGTCGGGGCCGCTCCTTGACCGCATCGACCTTCACATCGACGTGCCGGCGGTGTCGCCGGCCGATCTCGCTTTGCCGCCGCCGGCCGAGGACAGCGCCACGGTCGCCCGCCGGGTCACGGCAGCGCGAGCGCGCCAGCGCGCGCGTTATCAGAGCTTGCCGGAGGAACGCCGGATCGCCACCAACGCCGAAGCGGACGGGGCGCTCCTCGACGCGGTCGCCCTGCCGGAAACCGAGGCCCGCTCCCTGCTGGTCCGGGCGGCCGAGCGCCTCAACCTGTCGGCGCGCGGCTACCACCGCGTCCTGCGCGTCGCCCGCACCCTCGCCGATCTCGAAGGCACGGCGGCGGTCAGCCGCCGCCATATCGCCGAGGCGCTCAGCTACCGCCGCCCCGCCGCCTTTTCGCAAGCCGCTCCGCACGCCTAGACGGCCGTCCGTTATGCAAATACTGCGTATCAGACCTTCGCGCGGCGAAGGATCGTTGTCTGTTACACATTGTTAGCGTTTTGTCACCAGTGAGGCGCGGTCGCGACGAAGAAGAGCGGATCCGGGCTCAATTTGTGACAAATGCGAAATACGATGTCGAAAAAAGAGAAGCCCGCGATGTTCGTCGATACCACCCTGCCCGCCGCTGCGGAATTCGAGATGGTCCGGCCGTCGGTGGAAGATCAGATTGCTGCCTTTCTCGACGGCCGCACACATGGCGAAGAGTTATTGCACGCGCTTTACGACCACGTGCTTGACGAGCCGATCCCGCCGCAGATGAAGGCGCTGCTGCGCGGCGAAAGGACATAGAAAAGCGGCGGAAGGCGTCCCGCTGCGCTGCGCCGTTCCGCCGTTATTGGGACAAGGCCCGGCCGAACACCGGGCCTTTGCTTTTGGCCGATCACGGCCGCGGCAGCATCGGGCCGAGGTCGCGTCCGCCGAAAATGTGCACGTGGAAATGCGGCACTTCCTGGCGGGCGTCGGCGCCAGCATTGGCGAGGATGCGGTAGCCGCTTTCCGCCACGCCCGCGGCGCGCGCGACCCGTCCGAGGGCGCGGACAAGCGCCGCCATCTCGGCCGCCGAGGCCGTTTCGGCGAAATCGTCGAGCGAGACGTATTCGCCCCTCGGGATCACCAGGATGTGGGTCGGGGCCTGCGGCCGGATGTCGCGGAAGGCGAGCACATGCTCGTCCTCGTACACTTTGTTACAGGGGATCTCGCCGCGCAGGATGCGCGCAAACACATTGTTACGATCATAGGCCACGGCAGTTTCCTCACCTGTTGCGCGCCCGCGCGCGCTTCTCGTCCAGCCCCGAGCGGCCCTCGCGCCGCGCCAATTCGGCTGCAACCTTGTCGGGCGAGACCCCGGCATCGGCCCACAGCACGAGCAGGTGGTAGAGAATATCCGCGCTCTCGGCGACAAGGTCCGACGGCCGGTCGGCGATTGCGGCGATGATTGCTTCGACCGCCTCCTCGCCGAGCTTCTGTGCGATCCTCGCCCGGCCGGACGCGAACAGGCGCGCGGTATAGGAGGTCTCCGGGTCGGCGCCCCGCCGTCCCTCGACAATTCGCCACAGCCGGTCAAGGACGGCCCCGAGCGCCTCCTCGGAGGGGGCGGGCCGGGTCATCGCCGCACCGGGATGCCGGCTTCGGCGAGCCGCGCCTTGGCCTCGCCGATGCGGTAGGTGCCGAAGTGGAAGATCGAGGCGGCGAGCACTGCCGCCGCGTGCCCGTCGCGCACGCCCGAGACCAGATCGTCGAGCGTGCCGACCCCGCCCGAGGCAATGACCGGGACCCGCACCGCGTCCGCCACCCGTCGGGTCAGCGCGACGTCAAAGCCGGACCCGGTGCCGTCGCGGTCCATCGAGGTCAACAGGATCTCGCCGGCGCCGTAATCGGCGAGGCGGCAGGCCCAGGAGACCGCGTCGATGCCGGTCGGCTTTCTGCCGCCGTGGGTGAATACCTGCCACTCTCCGGCGCCCGTCTGTTTTGCGTCGATCGCGGCGACGATGCATTGGCTGCCGAATTTCTGCGCCGCCTCGCGCACGAATTCGGGGCGGGCGACCGCGGCGGTGTTGATCGAGACCTTGTCGGCGCCGGCCAATAGCAGGCGGCGGATGTCTTCGGTCGTGCGCACCCCGCCGCCGACCGTCAGCGGCATGAAGCATTCCTCGGCGGTGCGGCGGACCACCTCGTACAACGTGCCGCGCTCCTCGTGGCTCGCGGTGATGTCGAGAAAGCACAATTCGTCGGCGCCCTCGCGGTCGTAGACCCTGGCCGCCTCGACCGGGTCGCCGGCGTCGACGAGGTCGACAAAGTTGACGCCCTTGACGACCCGTCCGTCCTTGACGTCGAGGCAGGGGATGACCCGCACTTTCAGCATGACGGCTCCTCTGCCGCGGCGGCCGAGGCGGCGAGGGCAAGCGCCGCGCGCGGGTCGATCCGGCCCATATAGAGCGCCCTCCCGAGGATGACCCCGGCGACGCCATCCCGTTCGTGCGCCTTCAGGGCGGCGATGTCGGCGAGCGAGGCGACGCCGCCCGAGGCAATGACCGGCACCGGGGTTGCCCGCGCGAACCGGGCAACCGCCGCGGCGTCGACCCCGGCGAGCGCCCCGTCGCGGCCGATATCGGTATGGATGATCGCCGCCACCCCGCAATCGGCGAAGCGGCGGGCGAGATCCGCGGCCGCAATCCGGCTCGTCTCGGCCCAACCCTGCACGGCGACATAGCCGTCGCGCGCATCGATCGCCACCGCGATCCGCTTGGGGTGATCGGCCGCGGTGCGGCGCACCAGATCGGGGTCGCGCAATGCGGCGGTGCCGAGCACGACGCGGTCGATGCCGAGCGCGAGCCAGCGCTCGATCCGCGCGCGGTCGCGCACCCCGCCGCCGAGCTGGATCTTCGCCGGCACCGCGGCGCGGATCGCGGCCACCGCCGCCTCGTTGACCGGATGGCCGGCGAAGGCGCCGTCGAGATCGACGACGTGCAGCCATGGGAACCCGGCTTCGGCAAAGCGGCGCGCCTGCGCCGCCGGGTCATGGTTGAACACGGTGGCGCTCGCCATCTCGCCGCGGACGAGGCGGACGCAGGCGCCGTCCTTCAGATCGATCGCGGGATAGAGGATCACGGCTCCCCCGGCCTCTCTTCGAGCCTCTTCTCGTCGAGGATCTTGTAATAATAATGCCCGGGAACGGTCCGCCCTTCGACGCGGGCGTAGAACGGGTGGGTGCCCCAGCGCCGGTAGTTCATGCTCTCGTACAGGCGGATCGCCGCGCGTTGGGTGTCGCGCAGATCGAGGTTGAGGACCATCAACCCCAATTCGCGGGCGAGCCGCTCGACCTCGCCGACGATGCCGTGGCCGAGGCCGCGGCCGCGCGCCCAGGGGGCGACAAAAGCGCTGGTCAACTGGCCGGCAAAGGCCTGCGCCTCGTTGTTGCGCGGCGTCCGGGAGAGCTGCGCCGAGCCGGCAATGACGCCGTCGAGTCGGCCGATCACAAGCCGGCGCTCGGGCACCAGCAGGACCCCTTTCCAGTAGTTCTCCAAGACCTGCCGCGGCGGCGGCTTGAGCCAGCCGAAACCGCCGCCTTCGAGGATCGCGCTCTCGGTCGCCTCGCACAGATCGTCGAGATCGGTGCCGGCGAACTGGGTCAGCCGCTCGACCGCGATCGTCCCGGCCGCGCGCGCTCCGCTCATGGCCGCCACCGCAGAAAATTGGCGATCAGCCGCAACCCGGCCTGCTGGCTTTTTTCCGGGTGGAATTGCGTGCCGGCGAGATTGTCGCGCGCGACCGCCGCGGCGAGGGGGCCGCCGTAATCGACGCCGGCGGCGAGGTCCGCCGGGTCGGCGGGACGGAAATGGTAGCTGTGCACAAAATAGGCGTGAGCGCCCCGGGGAATGCCGTCAAACAGCGGGTGCGCCCTTGTGGGCGTGATCTCGTTCCAGCCCATGTGCGGGATCTTGAGGGCGGGATCGGCGGGCGCGAGCGGCACGACCTCGCCCCCGATCCAGCCGAGGCCGTCGGTGGTCGCGAACTCGCGTCCGCGCTCGGCCAGTAACTGCATGCCGACGCAGATGCCGAGAAACGGCCGGCCGCGGGCGATCGCCGCTTCGGCGAGCGCGGCTTCGAGACCGGGCACCGCGGCGAGCCCGCTGCGGCAATCGGCGAAGGCGCCGACGCCGGGCAGGACCACGCGATCGGCGGCGGCGACGGTCTCGGGGTCCTGCGTGACCCGGATCTCGGCGGCAACACGGCTCTCCGCCGCCGCCCGCTCGAAGGCTTTGGCGGCCGAGCGCAGATTGCCCGAGCCGTAATCGAGAATGGCGACGATCATGCGAGGCTGCCGCCCAGGACGCCCTTGGTCGACGGCACCGTCCCCCCCTGCCGCGGGTCGATCGCAACCGCCTCGCGCAACGCTCGCGCCAGGCCCTTGAAGCAGGATTCGGCGATGTGGTGGTTGTTCTCGCCATAGAGGTTCTCGACGTGGAGCGTCAGCCCCGCCGCCTGGGCGAAGGCCTGGAACCACTCCTTGAACAGTTCGGTGTCCATCTCGCCGAGTTTGGGTCGGGTGAAGACGACCTTCCAGACGAGGTAGGGCCGGTTCGAAGCGTCGAGGCTGACCCGCGTCAGGGTCTCGTCGAACGGGATCATGGCATGGCCATAGCGGACAATGCCGGCACGGTTGCCGAGCGCGCGCGAGACCGCCTCGCCGACGACGTAGCCGGTGTCCTCGGTGGTGTGGTGGAAGTCGATGTGGAGGTCGCCCTTCGCCTCCAACTGCAGATCAATGAGGCTGTGCCGGGCGAGCTGTTCGAGCATGTGGTCGAGAAAGCCGATGCCGGTTGCGATCTCGGCCTTGCCGCTGCCGTCGAGATCGACCCGGCCGGTGATCCGGGTCTCCCTGGTTTTGCGTTCGACCGTCGCGACTCGCACGTGGCTCTCCCCGATAGAGGGCACAGCTTGGCCGGCGTTCTTTTAACAACTCCGGCGGGCGGTTGCCAGTTCTGCGCCGGGAGGGGGCGTGCGCTTGACCGGCAGGCGGGCAGGCTTACATCTCAATCGCGTCACCGCACGGGACCCGCAGAGGCCGATGGACCATTCCCCCGCTCCCGCCTGGCACGGCACGACAATCCTCTCTGTGCGCAAGGGGGGGCAGGTGGTCGTTGCCGGCGACGGCCAGGTGTCGATGGGGCAGACCGTCGTCAAGTCGAACGCGCGCAAATTGCGGCGCCTCGGCGGCGGCACGGTGATTGCCGGGTTCGCCGGTACGACCGCCGACGCGATCACCCTGTTCGAGCGGCTCGAAGGCAAGCTCGAACAATATGCCGGGCAATTGACCCGGGCCTGCGTCGAACTGGCCAAGGACTGGCGCACCGACCGTTATCTGCGCCGGCTCGAAGCGATGATGGCGGTCGCCGACCGGCACGCCTCGCTAATCCTGTCGGGCACCGGCGACGTGCTCGAACCCGAGGACGGGGTCATCGGCATCGGCTCGGGCGGCGCCTATGCCCTCGCCGCGGCGCGCGCGCTCGTCGCGATCGACGGGCTCGACGCCGAGACCGTGGCGCGCCGCGCGATGGCGATTGCTGCCGGGATTTGCATCTATACCAATGACAAGATCACATTAGAGAAAATCGATATCTGATGCCGATGACCGCCTTCAGCCCGCGCGAGATCGTCTCGGAGCTCGACCGCTTCATCGTCGGCCAGCACGACGCCAAGCGCGCCGTCGCGATCGCCTTGCGCAACCGCTGGCGCCGCCAGCAGCTCGCGCCCGAACTGCGCGACGAGGTCCTGCCCAAGAACATCCTGATGATCGGCCCCACGGGATGCGGCAAGACCGAGATCGCGCGCCGTCTGGCGCGTCTGGCGCAGGCTCCCTTTGTCAAGGTCGAGGCGACCAAGTTCACCGAGGTCGGCTATGTCGGCCGCGACGTCGAGCAGATCGTGCGCGATCTTGTCGAGATCGCGATTGGCATGACCCGCGAGCGCTTGCGCAAGGAGGTCGAGCCGAAGGCCGAAATCGCCGCCGAGGAGCGCGTGCTCGACGCGCTCGTCGGCGACCGCGCCAGCGCCGAGACCCGCCAGAAGTTCAGGAAGCAGTTGCGCGAAGGCGCGCTCGACAGCCGCGAGATCGAGATCGGCGTGCAGGAGAGCGCCGCCTCCAACCTGCCGACCTTCGAGATCCCCGGCATGCCCGGCGCCCAGATGGGCATGCTCAACCTCGGCGACATCTTCGGCAAGGCCTTCGGCACCCGCACCAAGACCAAGCGGATGACGGTCGCCGACAGCTACCACGTCTTGATCGCCGAGGAGAGCGACAAGCTCCTCGACCAGGACATGGTCGTGCGCGAGGCGATTGCCGCGTGCGAGCAGAACGGCATCGTGTTTCTCGACGAGATCGACAAGATCTGCGGGCGCGGCGAGCGCGTCGCCGGTCCCGACGTCAGCCGCGAGGGAGTGCAGCGCGACCTATTGCCGTTGATCGAGGGGACGACGGTGGCGACCAAGCACGGCGCGGTCAAGACCGACCATATCCTGTTCATCGCCTCGGGCGCCTTCCACCTGACCAAGCCCGCCGATCTGTTGCCCGAACTGCAGGGACGGTTGCCGATCCGGGTCGAGTTGAAGGCGCTCGACCGACATGACTTCCGCCGCATCCTGGTCGAACCCGAGGCCAGCCTCGTCAAGCAATACAAGGCATTGCTGGCCACCGAAGGGGTCGAACTCGACTTCGACGAGGCGGCGATCGACGAGCTGGCGCTGCTCGCCGAGCAGATCAACGCCTCGGTCGAGAACATCGGGGCGCGGCGCTTGCACACAATCCTCGAACGGCTGCTCGAAGAGATCAGCTTCACCGCCTGCGACCAGCCGCACGGCACCCGCGTCGCGATTGACCGCAATTATGTGCGCGAGCAGGTCGGGGCGCTGGCCCAGAACGCCGATCTGTCGAAGTTCATCCTGTAGTGCGCCCAGAACCGCCGGCCCAATCGTGTGCGGCCGGCATTGAGCAAAAGCTGCCGAGCTGCTTGCCGTCATTCCCGCGAAAGCGGGAATCCAGGGGCCAAACATCGGACTTTCCGTCACTGGCCCCTGGGTCCCCGCTTGCGCGGGGACGACGGATAAGCTATTGGAATCTTTTTCATTTAAAGACATGTGCACACCCTAGGGCGAAAGCCGGGGGAAACCCACCCTGTTCTGAAACTGCTTCTACCATGAGGGAGCGGCGACAGCTTTAATCCGCTGCCATACGTCCTCCGGGATTTCGTTTCGCCATACTATTCCCAGGAGCTTCCTGAATTTCTCATCCTTTGCGGCGCGCCGCTCTATTCGATCAATGAACTGTGCGCCATGTTTGGCCAGCAAGTCTTCCAACGGCCCTGCACCTAAATTCGACAAAATCAAGTCGTTGGAATCTTTCTGAAAAATCTCCTCTATTACACTCCAGGCCGCTTCCGGATCGTTTTCGCAAAGGTTGCTCAGGCGCTCAAATGCCCAAAAATTTTTCTCGTGCTCCTCGGATTTCTCGGGAAAATAGGAAAGCATGAGCCAGGCATCTGCAATCTTGTCCACTTGGTCCATCCTGGAGCCTGTTGGAGCGCAGCGTATTCCGCCGACTTTACGGTATGACGGCAACTCAAACAGGCTCTTAACAGGACAGCGGCCGTGCGCGGAATTGTTGCGGCGGCTCGCCGTCACGGTGCGACGGCGAGCACGATCTTGCCGATATGGCCGCTTTCTTCCATCAGGCGGTGGGCGGCGGCCGCCTCGGCGAGCGGAAAAATCTTGTGAATGACCGGCTTGACCCGGCCGGCCTCGATCAGCGGCCAGACCCGCTCACGGAGCGCCGCGGCGATCGCGCCCTTCTCGACGACGCTGCGCGGCCGCAGGGTCGAGCCGGTGACGGTGAGGCGCTTCACCATGATCGGCATAAGATTGCAGCGGATCTCGCTGCCCTCCTGAAAGGCGATCTGCACGAGCCGGCCTTCGACCGCGAGAGTGCGCAGATTGCGCTGCCAATAGGAGCCGCCGACCATATCGAGGATCACATCGACCCCCTTGCCGCCGGTCGATCGGCGGGCGACTTCGACAAAATCCTCGCTGCGATAATTGATCGCCGTCTCGGCGCCGAGCTTTTTGCAAAAGGCGCATTTCTCGTCGCTGCCGGCGGTCGCGAGGACGCGAGCGCCAAAAGCATGGGCGAGCTGGATCGCCGTCGTGCCGATTCCGCTCGCGCCGCCGTGGACAAGGAAGGTTTCGCCCGCTTTGAGCCGGCCGCGCTCAAAGACGTTGGTCCACACGGTAAAAAAGGTCTCGGGCAGGGCCGCCGCCTCGGCCAATGTCAGCCCTTTCGGCACCGGCAGGCATTGCGGCGCCGGCGCCGTGCAATACTCGGCATAGCCGCCGCCGGCGACGAGGGCGCAGACCTGTTCTCCTTCGCGCAGATCCGCGACGCCGGCGCCGAGCGCGGCAATCTCTCCGGCGATTTCGAGCCCGGGGATCGGCGAAGCCCCGGGCGGCGGCGGGTAGAGGCCCCGGCGCTGCATGACGTCGGGGCGATTGACCCCGGCATAGGCCACCTTGATCAGGACCTCGCCGGCACCCGGCTGCGGCACCGGACCCTGTTCCACTTGCAGCACCTCCGGCCCGCCGGCGCCCTGTGCCGCGACCCTGCGCATCTCGCTTGGAACCACGCTCGCCCTCCGCTCGGCTCTCGGGCGCCGACGATAGGTCCGGCGGGGGCCGCGAGCAACAGGCGTGCCCTTGCCGCAAGCTCGGGTTAGGCTCGGGGTAACGGGGTGCTTTTATATACGTTGATGTCGCGCGGGTCGCGATCCGGCGGAAATCGGGAGGGAGGCAAGGATGCTGTCGCGCGAGCGGGTGCTGCAAAGGTTGACGCCGCGAGCCTTGGCGTTGGTATTGGCCGGCGGCCGCGGCAGCCGGCTGTTGCAATTGACCGACCGGCGCGCCAAGCCGGCGGTGTTTTTCGGCGGCAAGTTCCGCATCATCGACTTTGTGATGTCGAACTGCCTCAATTCGGGGGTGCGGCGCATCGCCGTCCTGACCCAGTACAAGGCGCACAGCCTGCTGCGTCATCTGCAGATGGGCTGGTCCTTTCTGCGTCCGGAGATGAACGAGTTTCTCGACCTGCTGCCGGCGCAGCAGCGCCTCGACGAAGCCACCTGGTATCGCGGAACCGCCGACGCGGTGTTTCAGAACTTTGACATCTTTCGCGCCGCCGGTCCGGAATTCTTCATCGTCCTGGCCGGCGACCACATCTATAAAATGGATTACGCGAACATGCTGGCCGACCATGTCGACAAGCGGGCCGACTGCACGGTCGCCTGCGTCGAGGTGCCGCTCGCACAGGCTTCGGAATTCGGCGTCATGGGCGTCGATTCGTCGATGCGGATCATCGATTTTCTCGAAAAGCCGGCAAATCCCCCGGCCTTGCCCGGCAAACCCGACCGCGTGCTCGCCAGCATGGGCATCTACATCTTCAACGCCGATTTCCTCTATGCCGAACTCGAACGCGATCACCGCGACCAGGGATCGAGCCATGATTTCGGCAAGGACGTGATCCCGCACCTCGTTGGCCGCGGCCTCGCATTCGCGCATTCCTTCGAGGACAGCTGCGTCAAGACCACGCCCGAGGCCGAAACCTATTGGCGCGACGTCGGCACGATCGATGCCTATTGGGCGGCCAATCTCGATCTCGTCAGCCCGGTTCCCTCGCTCGACATCTACGATCCCAACTGGCCGATCTGGACCTATCAGGAGCAGTTGCCGCCGGCGAAATTCGTCTTTGACGATCCCGACCGGCGCGGCATGGCGGTCGATTCGATGGTTTCGGGCGGCTGCATCATTTCCGGCGCGACGGTGCGGCGCTCGCTGTTGTTTTCAAAGTGCCGCGTCAACTCACACGCCGAGACCCGCGAGGCGGTGCTGTTGCCCGATGTCGATGTCGGCCGCCATGCCCGGCTCACCAAGGTGGTGGTCGATCGCGGCTGCCGAATCCGCGAAGGGCTGGTGATCGGGGAGGACCCGGCGCTCGACGCGCAACGCTTTGTGCGCACTGCGACCGGCATCACCCTGGTCAGCGCCGAGATGCTGGCGGCGCTCGAGTGAGCGAGCGCCGATCGTCGCAGACTGTCAGAACACCCGGGCCGGGGTGGACCGTTCGCGGATCCACACCTGGGCCTCATAGCCCGATTGCAAGGCGTCCCGCGCTGCATCGACGGCGTCGAGCAACGCCTGTTCCTTGTCGAGATAAGCGCCGTAGATCGCATTGCCGAGCGTGACCACCCACCGCGCTTCGCGGCCGCGCCGGCACACCTGAAACTCCAACACATTCATGCGCCACTCTCCCCGGAGCGGCAACCGTCCCCATGAGCGGGTTCGCCCGCCCTTATCCGGCCGTTCCGCAAAGTAGATTATGGCTTGGGGGAAGGTTAAAATAAAGTGATTTCTGTTACCAACTGATACAAAATTGGGCAGTGCATTTCTTAAGTGCCAAATTTTTGGGCATCTTGCCTGCCCCTGGCGCGGTCATTTCTCTTCGGCGGTATAGACGCCGTTCCAGCCGATCGGCGGGGCCTCGATCCGGAAATGCGCGATGCGCCGCCGGTAGAGCTCGTAGACCGGAGCGAGGTGCTGCGACAGCGCGAGCCGGCCGCTGTCGAGCAATGCCAGCGCCGCGTCCCATTGCTGCCCGCGATAGGCTGCGAGAAGCGCCGCGTGCTGCCGGCGAAATTCGTCCTCGGGCAGGGTTTCAAGGGGGATTGTATAGACGCACACGGCCTGGGTTTTGCCCTTGACGGCGACGCGGTCGATCTCGACAAGGCCCTCTTCGCCGAGCCGGTTGGCCGTCTCCTCGCCGATGACCAGATCGATGCCGTAGAGCTTGCCGAGGCTTTCGAGCCGCGAGGCGAGGTTCACCGGATCGCCGAGCAGCGAGTAGTTGAAGCGCTGGGTCGAGCCGAAATTGCCGACGACGCACTCGCCGGTATTGATCCCGATGCCGAACCGCAGCGGCTTGAACGGCTTGCCGGCGGCGCGCGCTTCCGCCTCCCAGTCGTGGTTCAGTTCGGCGAGCTTGCGGCGCATCGCCTGGGCGGCGTGCACCGCGTTCAGGGGATGCTCGGGATCGTCGAGCGGGGCGTTCCAGAACGCCATGATGCAGTCGCCGATGTATTTGTCGATCGTCCCGCGATATTCGGTGATGATGTCCGTCATCGGCGAGGTAAAGCTGTTCATCAGCATCGTCAATGAGTGGGCGTCGAGCCCCTCCGACAAGGTTGTGAACCCGCGGATGTCGCAGAACATGATCGTCAATTGGCGGGTCTCGCCGCCGAGGACGAGTTTTTCAGGGTGGCGGGCGAGGACCTCGACGTAGTGCGGCGACATATAGCGCGAGAACGCGCCGCGGATCTCGCGCTGGCGGATTTCGGTGCGCAGATAGCCGAGCAGCGAGGCGACGAGGTAGACCAGCGTCAAGACCACCGTCGGATAGACCGGATCGAGCAGCAGGTCGGCGTGCTTGAAGGCCAGCCACGACGTGCCGACGGCGGCTGCGACCGCCGCGGCGCCGAGGATGGCGCTCGGCAGGGCGCCGATCCGGGGCAGGGCAAAGATCAGCCCGATGCCGATCAGAAAGGTGAACAGGACTTCCGCCCCGAGCGCCCAATCCGGCCGCGCCAGATAATCGCCCTCCAGGATCTGTGCGATCAACTGGGCGTGGATGGCGACCCCCGGGACGTTGGGGGCGAGCGGGGTCGCCTGCATGTCGTTGATCACCCCCTCGGCCGAGGTCCCGACCAGGACGATGTTGTCGGCGATCAGTTTGCGGTCGAAATGTCCCGACAGGATGTCCTGGGCCGAAATGTAGAGGTTTGTCGGCGGCCGCGCGAAATGCAGCCAGACCCGGCCGGCGGCGTCGGTCGGTACGGTCAGGGGTCCGATGCGGATCGCGGTCAGGCCGGTGTTTTCGCCAAAATTCCTCTCCCCGTTGGCGCCGGCGGCCTTGCCGATATAGCTCTTGGCGCCGGAGACGACGCGCAGGAGTTCGGCCGCGAGCGAGGGGTAGGGGGTGTTGCCGAGCTTCAGAATGAGCGGGACGCGGCGGACGACGTGATCCCAATCGAGATGCTGGTTGAGAAAGCCGTCGCCGGCCGCCGCTGCTTCGAGGTCCGGGCGGTTCGCGATCGCGCTCGGAAAGGCGTCGACATGGCCCAAAGGATCGTTGCCGGCAAAGGCGAAGCCGGCCTTCTCAAGCGGCGGGCGTCGGGAGCCGTGATCGCTGAGGATGAAGCCGGTGACGACCGGAACCTTGCGCATCGCGGCGGCCAGGACCGTGTCGGGTTCGGGCAGGTCCGAGAGGATCTTGCGGGCCTCCTCAGGGCTCACCCCGCTCTGGGTGACCAGAGGCAGCAGCATCTCGGGCGCGGTGCGGTCTTTTTCGGCAAAATCGATGTCGAAGCCGATCACCGCGGCACCGGCCTCGCGCAACCGATCGACGAGTTTGGCGATGACCGTGCGCGGCCACGGCCATTGGCCGATCGTCTTCAGGCTTCGGTCGTCGATGTCGACGATGCGGATCGGCAGGTTCTGGGCCTGCCGCGGCGCGGCGCGCTGATAGAGGTCAAAAGAGATCAGCGACAGGCGGTCCAGGAGGTCGGGCGCGGCAAGCCGTGCGCCGACGGCGAGGACGAGCACCGCAAGGGGCAACAGATAGACGCTGCCGCTTTTCAGGATCGCGGGGAGACGCATCGCTCCCTTGACTGCTCTTTCGATGAGACCGCAGCGGGTACGCCGCAGGAACCGTCGCTCCGGGGGCGCCGTCCTCGCCGGCGGCACGATTATCGCCGAAGGCGGCCAAACATTCCAGGGCCTTTGACAAAAGCACTTGCCGCGCCGCCCGTCTGCGGCGAGTGTGCTGCGGCGGACCAGGGCATCGGGAGCGCGCGGCCATGGCGAGCGCGATCGAAGAGAAAAAGAACACGCTCGTCGACAAGGCCAAGGCTGTCGCCGCCGCAAGGGTCGAGGCGACGGCGGAGGCGACCGCCGCGCGCGTCATTGCCAAATTCTATGAGCATGTGCCGCCGGCCGACGTCATAGAGAGGAGCCCGCGCGATCTGTGCGGCGCCGCCCTTTCGTTGTGGCATTTTGCCGAGCGCCGCCGCCCGGGCCAGGCCAAGATCCGGGTGCACAATCCCGACCTTGCCAAGGACGGCTGGTCGTCGCGCCGCACGATCGTCGAGATCGTCAACGACGACATGCCGTTTCTCGTCGATTCGGTGACCGGCGCGATCAACAGCAGCGACCGCATCGTCCATCTCGTCATCCACCCGATCCTCTCGGTCGAGAGGACGCCGGACGGGCGGCTTTCCGCGATCGACGGCGGGGGCTCGCGCGAATCCTGGATGCAGATCGAGATCACCCCGGAATCGGACCGCGAAGGTCTCGCGCAACTGACCGAGAGCCTTGCCGGCGTACTCGCCGACGTGCGCGCTGCGGTCGAGGACTGGCAGAAGATGCGCGAGACCCTGCGCGGGCTGCTGGAACAGCTCTCCGCCGCGCCGCCGCCGGTCCCCGTCGACGAGGTCGCCGAGGTGCGCGATTTCTTGCGCTGGCTCGACGACGACAATTTTACTTTTCTCGGATATCGCGAATATCCGTTCCGCGATACCAACAAAAGCGTATGCTCGCCGCTCGGCATTCTGCGCGACACCGGCTATGCCGTGTTCGGGGGGCTGCGCAAATTTTCCGCATTGCCCGCCGAGGTCCAGGACTTTCTGCGCCGCCGCGAGCTGCTGCTGGTCACCAAATCGAACCGTCGATCGACCGTCCATCGCACCGCGCATATGGACGCGATCGGGTTGCGCCGCTTCGGCCCCGGCGGAGAGGTGGTCGGCATCGGCGTGTTTCTTGGCCTTTTCACCTCGCTCGCCTACAGCCGCAGCCCGCGCTCGATCCCGCTGTTGCGGCTGAAGGTAAGGCACATCCTCGAACGTTCCGGATTGTCGCCGGCGAGCCATGACGGCAAGGCGCTCTTACACATTCTCGAGACCTATCCGCGCGACGAGTTGTTCCAGACCGGCGAGGATGCGCTCTACGAGGCGGCGATCGGGGTGCTCAATCTGCAGGAGCGGCAACGGATCGCCCTCTTTGTCCGCCGCGACCCGCTTGAGCGGTTTGTCTCCTGCATCGTCTACGCCCCGCGCGAGCGCTATGATACGACGCTGCGCCGGCGCTTTGTGGCGATCCTCGAACAGGCGTTCAACGGCAAGCTCTCGGCCTTCTATACGCATGTCGACGAGGGGGCGCTGGCGCGCGTCCAGTTCATCATCCAGACGACGCGCGGCGCCGTGCCGACGGTTGCGGTCGCGGCGCTCGAACGAGAACTCGCCGAGGCCGGACGCAGCTGGTCGGACCGGCTCGAAGAGGCGGCGACCGCCGCCCTCGGCGAGGAACAGGCGCGCGCCTTCCTGAAGCGCTTCTCCGCCTTCCCGCTGGCCTATCAGGCGCGCACCGAGGCCGAGGAGGCGATCGCGGATCTGCGCCATGTCGATGCGGTCCTCAAAGGCGCGCCGCTCGCGGTCGCCTTTGTTCCGCCCTCCGGCGCCGAGACGCCGGGCCAGTCCGACGCGAAGGAGCGCGGGCTTCTGAGAGATCGAAGGGCCGCCCCTGATCGTGTGGGATTGCGCCTCTATCGCGCCGGCGAGCCCGTCGTATTGTCCGACGTCTTGCCGATCCTCGAAAATCTCGGTCTGCGCGTCGTCGCCGAAGAACCATTCCGCATCGACACCGCAAAAGAGGGCGCGGTGTGGGTACACGCCTTCGCATTGGCCGACGCCGTGGCCGCGCGAAGCGTGTCGGCCGCCGTCAGGCGGCGCTTCGAGGAGGCTCTGGTCGCGGCCTGGACCGGCCGGATCGAGAGCGACGGCTTCAACCGCCTTGTCCTCGCCGCCGGTCTCGATTCCCGCCAGGTCGTCATCCTGCGCCTCTACAGCAAAGTGTTGCGGCAGGCCGGTTCAGCCTACAGTCAGTCCTATATGGAGGACACGCTCGTCCGCCATCCGGATCTCGCGCGCCGGCTTGTGCAATTGTTCGAGATTCGCCTCGATCCGGCCCGCGCCTTCGGCGCCTCTCTCGCCACGATCGGCGAGGTACAGGCCATCGACCATGCTCTCGACCGCGTCGAGAGCCTCGACGAGGACCGCATCTTGCGGAGCTATCTGACCCTCGTCCTAAAGACCACGCGAACCAACTTCTACCAAAGATTGCCGAACGGCGAGCCCAAGCCCTATCTCGCCGTCAAACTGGCGAGCAGCGGGATCGACCTGCTGCCGCGGCCCCGGCCGCTCTACGAGATCTACGTCTACAGCCCGCACGCCGAGGGCGTACATCTGCGCGCCGGCCGCGTCGCGCGAGGCGGCATCCGCTGGTCCGATCGCAAGGAGGATTTCCGCACCGAGGTCCTCGGATTGATGAAGGCGCAGACGGTCAAGAACGCGGTCATCGTCCCGGTCGGCTCAAAAGGCGGGTTCGTCGTCAAGGAGGGGCGCGACGCCGCCGGCCCGCCCCGCGCGAACCCCGTCGTCGACGGGGTCGAATGCTACAAGGTCCTGATCCGCGGCCTGCTGGACCTGACCGACAACATTATCGCCGACCGCGAAGGCCGGCACCGCGTCGTGCCGCCGCCCCAGATCGTGCGGCATGACGGCGATGATCCCTATCTCGTCGTCGCCGCCGACAAGGGGACCGCGACCTTCTCCGATTTCGCCAATGCGATTGCCGAGGAATACGGCTTCTGGCTCGGCGACGCCTTCGCCTCGGGCGGCTCGGCAGGGTACGACCACAAGGCCATGGGCATCACCTCGCGCGGCGCTTTCGAACTGGTCAAGCGCCATTTCCGCGAGCTTGGGCACAATATCGAGGAGAGTCCCTTTACCGCGGTTGGAGTCGGCGACATGTCGGGCGACGTGTTCGGCAATTTCATGCTGCTGTCGCGCCGGACCCGGCTGTTGGCCGCCTTTGACCACCGCCACGTCTTTATCGATCCGGACCCCGACCCGGAGAGGAGCTTTGCCGAACGCGAGCGGTTGTTCCGTTTGCCGCGGTCGAGTTGGGGCGATTACGACCGCGCGCTGATCTCAAAGGGCGGCGGCGTGTTCGAGCGCAGCGCCAAGGCGATCGCCGTCAGCCCCGAGATGAAGGACGCCTTTGGCATCGCCGCCCCGCATTTGACCCCGGCCGAACTGATCCGCGAAGTGTTGAAGGCGGAGGTCGACCTTTTGTTCTTTGGCGGCATCGGCACCTTTGTCAAAGGTCCGCAGGAGAGCCATGCCGAAGTCGGCGACCGCGCCAACGACGCCTTGCGCGTCAACGGCGACGAATTGCGCGCCCGGGTGGTCGGCGAGGGCGCCAATCTCGCGGTGACCGAGCGCGGCCGGGTCGCCTTCGCCTTGAAAGGCGGGCGCATCGACACCGACGCGATCGACAATTCCGCCGGCGTCGACACTTCCGATCACGAGGTCAACTTCAAGATCCTGGTCGACGGCGCGATCGCCGCCGGGGTCCTGCCCGCGGCAGAGCGCGAGCCGCTGCTCGCCGGGGTCAAGGACGAGATGGCTGCGCTCGTCCTGCGCGACAATTATCTGCAGGGCGAGGCGCTGTCGGTCGCCGAGGCGCGCGGCAGCGACGCGCTCGACCGGCAGGTGCGCCTGATGCGCGAACTCGAGCGGGCGGGGCACCTCGAACGCGCACTCGAATTTCTGCCCGACGACGAGACCCTGGCCGAGCGGGTCGCCGCGCGCCCCCACCCCGCGCGACAGGGTCGCGCGGGGACCCCGCAATGCGGTCTGTTGCGGCCGGAACTCGCGGTCCTGCTCGCCTATGCCAAGATGACCCTCTATGACGAGCTGCTCCTCTCCGATCTGCCGCAATCGCCGGATGTCGCGGGGGCGCTCCTGGGATACTTCCCGACCGCCTTGCGCGAGCGGCTCGGCGAGCGGATCCCGCTGCATCCCCTGGCGCGCGAGATCGCCGCGACGGTCTTGACCAACGATCTAGTCAATCGCGCCGGTCTGACCTTTGCCAGCGACATGCGGGCGCGCACCGGCCGGAGTGCGCCCGAAATCGTCTGCGCCTATCTGATCGTGCGCGAGAGCTTCGGCCTCAAAGGGATGTGGGCCGATATCGAGGCGCTCGACAACCGGGTGGCGGCGAGTGCGCAGAGCGAGATGCTGCTCGACATCGCCGCCCTCGTCGAGCATGCGGCGGCTTGGCTGTTGCGCAACCGGCGGGTCGAGATCGGGCAGGAAGTCGCCGGCCTGGCGCCGGCCGTCGAGATGTTGGCGGCGGCGCTGCCCGAATTATTGCCGCAGGGCGACCGCGCCGTCGTCGCCGCGCGCCGCGCCCGCCTCGAAGAGGCGGGCGTGCCGGCGCCGCTCGCGGCCCGGATCGGGATGACGCCGTTTCTCGCCTCCGCCCTCGAAATCGCCGATCTCGCCGCCCGCGCCGGCCGGACGCTGGAGGAGGCGGCGCGCGTCTATTACGGTG
>DATFCQ010000449.1:0-7695 GCA_035252905.1 Allostellaceae bacterium
CGGCCCTTTCCGGCCGCTGTTGCAGGTGATGCAATGGAACTTGCGCAGCGGCGACGGCGCCGACGTCATGGCGACCGGCCACGCTCCGGCGGGGCGGCCGCTCACCTTGTCATTGACGCTCGACGGCAATGCCGCGGCGGCGGACCAGATCCGCGCCCGCGGTTCGATCGCGATCGAGGTCCATTGGACGCGCGAGAGCGCCGCCGCCGCGCCCGGCGCCCCGAACCTGGTGACCCGCCTGTCGGTCGGCCGGGCGGATCTCGCCGACCGGCTCGCGGAGGAGGCGCGCCGCAGCGGCTCCTTTGAATGGCACAGCCGGGCCGAGAAAAGCTCGCTCAGCCCGGGGACCTGGAGCGTGTCGCTGACCTATCCGGACGGACGGCCGCTGGCCTGCGGCAACCCGCCGGCGCCGTGCCGGTTCTCGCTCCAGGTCGGATAGCCCGCGCTGCCGCGACAGGCCGGCTCAGTGGTGATGACCGCCGCCGCCGTGGCCGCCGCCATGACCGCCACCGCCGCCACCGCCGTTATGGCGCGCGGCATTGAACACCGGGGCGAAGTACTGCTGGACCGGCGAGGGATGGAAGCCGCCGGAAGACCCGCCGGCCCCGGCCGGGGGACCGCCGCGGTGGCCGCCGTGGAATTCGCCGCCGGAGAAGCCGCCGCGATTATCGCCGTGGAACTCGCGGCCGGCAAAGCCGCGGTCGTAGTCGCGGCGATCATGATGGCCGCCGCCAAAGCTGAACCCGAGGCCGAAGCCGAGCGGGGCGGCCAAGCCAAAACCGTAATAGGGGTAGCCATAGTAGGGGTAGTTATAATAGGAATAGCTGTTGTAGGGATATGCGGGATAATTGTAATTATAGGAGTAATATTGACAATAATAGGCGTTGTAATAGGGGGCGTAGCAGTAAGGATTGTACTGGGCATGGGCCGGACTGCTGAGGCCGGCCAGCGCCACCCCGGAGATGCCGGCGAGCATCCCGGACCATAAGAGGCGTCGCAGCCGGGGGGTGAAAGGTACGGGCGCCATATCCGATCTCCTTTGGCGGGGAAGGTTCCCTCGCAAGAAAACACCAGCCGGGCGGGCGAGTTTCGCCCGCGCCCTGCAGGTTATTCGCGGCATCGCCCGCGAATCTCCCCGCCCCTCTGCGTCGCGACTCGCCGCGCGGGCGCCTATATCAAACCCCCAACAAGGAACACCCGACGAGGGAGGCGCCGCTGCACCAGGTTCAGAGGAGAGATGCGATGTCGCTAAGGATCGGTTCCGAAGCCCCCAACTTCACCGCCGAGACGACCCGGGGCAGGATCGACTTTCATCAATGGATCGACGACGGCTGGGCCATTCTGTTCTCGCACCCGAAGGATTTCACGCCGGTGTGCACGACCGAACTCGGCTACATGGCGCGATTGCAGCCGGAATTCGACAAGCGCAACTGCAAGATCATCGGGTTGAGCGTCGACCCGGTCAGCGACCATGAGCGCTGGCAGAAGGATCTCGAAGAGGTCGGCGGCGCCCCGGTCACCTATCCGATGATCGGCGACCCCGAATTGAAGATCGCCAAGCTCTACGACATGCTGCCGGAAGGCGCGGGCGAGCGGGCCGAAGGCCGCAGCCCGGCCGACAACGCCACCGTGCGCTCGGTCTTCATCATCGGACCGGACAAGAAAGTGAAGGCGATGCTGACCTATCCGATGTCGAGCGGGCGCAATTTCGACGAGGTCCTGCGACTGCTCGATTCGTGCCAGCTCTCGGCCCGGCACCCGATCTCGACCCCGGTCAACTGGCAGCCGGGCGAGGATGTGATCGTCTCGGGCTCGGTCTCGGACGAGGAGGCGCAGAAGAAATTCCCGGGCGGGTTCCGGGCGGTCAAACCCTATCTGCGCTACGTGCACCAGCCGCGCTGAGGCGCCCAGTCATTCCGGGGCGGCCCGAAGGGCCGAACCCGGAATCTATGAACACTGGCCTTGGCAGTCCGAGCGAGGGTCTGTGTGCATGGGTTCCGGGTTCGCTGCTGCGCAGCGCCCCGGAACGACAATGTGCCGCCGCTACACCTCGGTCCGGGCGCCGGTGCGCTCGGTGATCAGCCGGTAGTGCTCGATGCGGCGGTGCTTGTCGAAATTGAACACGGTGCGCCGGATGTAGTCGCCGAGGTCGAGGTCGAGCGTCGCGGTGACGACCTCGTCGTCCTCGCTCAAGGCGCGAGCGGCGATCTCGCCGGTCGGCGCGACGACGACCGAGCCGCCGATCAATCCGAAGCCGTCCTCCTTGCCGGCCTTGGCCGCGGCCAGCACCCAGGCGGCGTTCTGATAGGCGTTCGCCTGCAGGGTCACGAGGTGGTGAAACATTCTGAGGTGCAGGGGCTCGGGATGATGGATGTTCTCGGTCGGCGTGTTGTAGCCGAGAGCAACGATCTCGGCCCCCTGCAGTCCCAATACGCGGAAGGTCTCGGGCCAGCGCCGGTCGTTGCAGATGCACATACCGACGACCGCGTCAAAGGCGCGCCACACCCGGAACCCCTCATTGCCGACCTCGAAATAGCGCTTTTCGAGGTGCTGGAACGGCGCCTGCGGCAGGTGCTCGGCGTGGCCCGGCAGGTGGATCTTGCGGTAGCGGCCGAGGATGCGGCCGTCGCGCTCGACCAGGATCGCGGTGTTGTAGCGGTGCAATTCCCCGCGCTCCTGGGTCAATTCGGCATAGCCGAGGTGAAAGCCGACCCCAAGCTCCTTGGCGAGATTGAACAAGGGCCGGGTCTCGGGGCTCGGCATCTCGCGCTCGAAAAAGCGGTCGATCTCGTCCTGGTCGGTCATCCAGTAGCGCGGGAAAAAGGTGGTCAATGCCAGTTCGGGAAAGACGACAAAGCGGGCGCCCTCAGCGTGCGCCTCGCGCAGCATCGCCATCAGCCGCCTGACGACGGCGGCGCGGCTGTCGGCGAGATGAATCGGGCCCATCTGGGCGATGGCGGCGCGCAATTTGCGGGACATCGGCTTCTCCCTATGCGTAGGGCGGAAAAGCGGAGCGCATTCCGCCGCCTTATACCAGGGCGCTTCCCGCCGCGGCGGCGAAGGCGAGTTCGGGGGCGGGCTGACCGAGCGGCTTGGCCGCCTCGGACAGGGCGCAGGGCAGAAAGGCGCCGCTGCCGCGCGCGGCCTCAAGCCGGCCATCGGCAACGACGACCCGGCCGCGGCTCAACACGGTGACGGGCCAGCCCGTGAGCCGCCGGCCCTCGTAAGGGGTGTAGCCGGTGTTGTCGTGCAACAGCGCGGCCGAGACGACGGTCTCGCGCCGGGGATCCCAGATCGCGATGTCGGCGTCGCTGCCAACCGCGATTGTGCCCTTTTTCGGATAGAGACCGTAAAGCTTGGCGTGATTGGTCGCGGTCAGCGCGACAAAGGCGTTGAGGTCGAGCCGGCCCTGCTGCACCCCCTCGGAGAACAACAGCGGCAGGCGCAGTTCGATGCCGGGGACGCCGTTGGCGATCTCGCGGAACGTGGTCTTGTCGCCCTTCGGCAGCTTGCCGGTGTGGTCGAAGCGGTAGGGGGCGTGATCGGACGAGAACACCTGGAAGGTGCCGTTTCTGAGCCCCCTCCACACCGCCTGTTGCGCGGCGTGGTCGCGCGGCGGCGGGCTGCAGCAGAACTTGGCGCCTTCGAGCCCCTCCCTGTCGAGGTCGTCGGCGGTCAGGAACAGGTATTGCGGGCAGGTCTCGCCATAGATCTTGAGCCCCTCGGTCTGCGCCCCGCGGATCACCGCGATCGCCTCGGCGGCCGAGACGTGGACGATCAGGATCGGCACGTCCAAAAGTTGCGACAGGGCGACGGCGCGGCCCGTCGCCTCGCCCTCGGCGAGGCGCGCGTGGCTCGTCGCGTGATGGCGCGGAGTGGCGAGGCCGCGCTCCAACAGCCGCTCGGTCAGCCATTTGATCATGTCGTGGTTCTCGGCATGGACCATGACGAGCGCGCCCTCGCGCCGCGCCACGGCGAGGATGTCGAGCATCTGCCGGTCGTCGAGCTTCAACAGGTCATAGGTCATATAGACCTTGAACGAGGTGTAGCCGTCGCGGATCAGGGCCGGCAGTTCCTGGCCGAGGATGTCGGCCGTCGGGTCGGAGATGATCAGGTGAAAGGCGTAGTCGATGACCGCCTTGGGCCGCGCCGCCTCGTGATAGGCCTCGACGACCCGGCGCAACGACTGGCCGCGGTGCTGGGCGGCGAAGGGAATGACCGTCGTCGTCCCGCCGAACGCGGCGGCCACCGTGGCGCTGTAGAAATCGTCGGCGCACACGACCCCGGCCGAGGAATACTGCTCGATATGGCAATGGCTGTCGACGCCTCCGGGGAGGACCAGCTTGCCCAAGGCGTCGATCTCGCGCGCACCGGCGCCGAGCCCCTGCCCGAGCGCCGCGACGACGCCGGCGCGGATGCCGACGTCGCAGGGGACGGTGTCGGCGGCGGTCGCCACCGTGCCGTTGCGGATCACGAGATCAAAATCGCTCATCGCCGCTCCCTCCGTGAGGCGCCCCGCCGATCCCCGCTGTTGTGCCAGAAAGGCGGTTGCGGGCCGAGTCGGATTTTCCGGCGGCTGCGGCAGGGTTGGCTGTTTCTGCAGCCAGGAAACAGCCAGCACGATCCGCGAAAGCCAGGAAATCCGCCGTTCGCACCGGCCCCGGCTGGCTGTTTCCGCAGCGGTTTACAGCGAAGGAACAGCCCGCGCCGCCGGCGAGCGCATGGCGGCTCTTTTCCCGCCGCCTTCACAGCGGAGGATATAATGTGACTATGGCAATTCTATGGTTGTGAAAGCCGCTATGGTGAATTTCCGCCGCCCTCCGGCTTACGGCTCGCTCTGTGCGAGGATGCGACCCGGTGTAAGATGGCGATGCAAGTGAGCGCCGGGTCGATCAAAAACGGCCCGCCAGGGGGATGTATGCAGCGGACAGCTTTCCCGAGCCGCCTGTTTCAAGGCGCCGTGCGGCGGGTCCATCGAGCTTGCGCACCGGGCCGGTAACGACAGCTAAAGGCGGACGGCCCATCATCGCGCGTCAAAAAGACTGAAAAGGCGCTCGCTGCGCTGGCGCGCGCTCCGGCGCGCAAAACCACGAAGAAAGGCTGATCGTGGCACTCAAGAAATCCGAACTTTACTCCTCCCTGTGGTCGAGCTGCGACCAACTTCGCGGCGGCATGGACGCCAGCCAGTACAAGGATTACGTCCTCGTCCTGCTCTTCATCAAATATGTCAGCGACAAATACGCCGGCATCCCCTATGCGCCGATCACCATTCCCGAGGGCGCGAGCTTCAGGGACATGGTCGCGCTGAAGGGCAAGCCGGACATCGGCGATCAGATCAACAAGAAGATCATCGCCCCGCTGGCCAATGCCAACAAACTGTCCGACATGCCGGACTTCAACGACGCCAACAAGCTCGGCAGCGGCAAGGAAATGGTGGACCGGCTCACCAACCTGATCGCCATCTTCGAGAATCCGGCGCTCGACTTCTCGAAGAACCGCGCCGACGGCGACGACATCCTGGGCGACGCCTACGAATACCTGATGCGGCACTTCGCCACCGAGAGCGGCAAGAGCAAGGGGCAGTTCTACACCCCCGCCGAGGTCAGCCGGGTGATCGCGCAGATTCTCGGCATCCGCACCGCGAAGACCAGCAGTGATACGACCATCTACGACCCGACCTGCGGCTCCGGCTCGCTGCTGCTGAAGGTGGCCGACGAAGCCCGCACGCCGGTCACCCTTTACGGCCAGGACAAGGACGCCACGACCGCCGGCCTCGCCCGGATGAACATGATCCTGCACGACAATCCGACCGCGGCCATCATGCAGGGCAACTCGCTGACCGATCCCAAGTTCAAGGACGGCAGCGCGCTCAAGACCTTCGACTACGTCGTCGCCAATCCGCCGTTCAGCGACAAGCGCTGGAGCACCGGTCTCGATCCGCTGAACGACCCGTTCGAGCGGTTCAAGCATTTTGGCGTTCCTCCCAATAAGCAGGGAGATTACGCCTACCTGCTGCACATCGTCCGCTCGCTCAAAAGCACCGGCAAGGGCGCGTGCATCCTGCCGCACGGCGTCCTGTTCCGGGGCAACGCCGAGGCCGAGATCCGGCGCAATCTGGTGCGCCGCGGCACCATCAAGGGCATCATCGGCCTGCCTGCCAACCTGTTCTACGGCACCGGCATCCCCGCCTGCATCGTCGTCATCGACAAGGACGGCGCTCATGCCCGCAGGAGCATCTTCATGATCGACGCGAGCCAGGGCTTCATGAAAGACGGCCCCAAGAACCGCCTGCGCGCCCAGGATATCCACAAGATCGTGGACGTGTTCAACCGGTGCCTCGAAATCCCGAAATACTCCCGTAGCGTCCCGTTCGAGGAAATCGAAAAGAACGAGTTCAACCTCAACCTGCCGCGCTACATCGACAGCCAGACACAAGAGGACATCCAGGACATCGAGGGCCATCTGAAGGGCGGCATTCCCGAAGCCGATATCGATGCCCTCCAGCAATATTGGGCCGTCTGCCCGCAGCTCCGGCAGAGCTTGTTCGAGGCGAACCGCCCCGGCTATCTCGATCTTGCCATGGACAAGGCCGCGATCAAACCCACGATCCACCGGCACCCGGAATTCACCGCCTTCATCGACCGCATGAACGCGGTATTTGACGAGTGGAGGCAGAAGACCGCGGCGACATTGCGGCAATTGCCGGTCGGGTTCCATCCGAAGGAGGTCATCGCCACCCTTGCCGAGGATCTGCTCGCCCACTACGCCGGCAAGCCGCTGATCGGCCATTACGACGTCTATCAGCACCTGATGGATTATTGGGCGGAAACCATGCAGGACGACTGTTATCTGATCGCCGCCGAAGGCTGGAAGGCCGAAACTTATCGCATCATCGAAAAGGACAAGAAGGGCAAGGAGCGGGACAAGGGCTGGACCTGCGATCTCGTTCCCAAGGCCCTGATCATTGCCCGCTATTTCGCCGCCGAGCAGAAGGCCGTCGACACGCTCGCGGCCGAACTGGAAAGCGTGACTGCGCGGATGGTCGAGCTGGAAGAGGAACAGGGCGGCGAGGAAGGCGCCTTCGCCGCGCTCGACAAGGTGAACAAGGCCAATATCGTCGCCCGCCTGAAGGAGATCCGGGGCGACAAGGAGGCGAAGGACGAGGCCGCCGTATTGCACGAATGGCTGAAGCTTGCCGGCGACGAGAGCGATCCCAAAAAGGCCCTGAAGGACGCCGAGACCGCGCTCGACGCCAAAGCTTATGCCAAGTACCCCAAGCTCTCCGAAGCGGAAATCAAAACCCTGGTCGTTGACGACAAATGGCTCGCGGCGCTCGACGCCGCCATCCACGGGGAAATGGACCGCGTCAGCCAGGCTTTGGCGCAGCGCGTCAAGGAACTGGCCGAACGCTACGAAACCCCGCTGCCGCAGGTGGCCGGCCGCGTGGCCGATCTGGAAGCGAAAGTGAGCCGCCACCTCGAACGGATGGGGTTCTCATGGCGGTGAGGCCCGGCTACAAGCAGACTGAGGTGGGGGTGATCCCGGAGGATTGGGAGGTAATACCAACCTGAATGGTTGTTGACCGATAAGGCGGGTGACCTCAGAAAGGGTTGCGGAACAGACCGAGCGTGTGGTGAGGATGACGATGTTGGCACTCGCGATCCGTGACGACCTCAGCCCCGAAGAACTGCGCCG
>DATFCQ010000450.1:0-8763 GCA_035252905.1 Allostellaceae bacterium
CCGGTATTCCCGCTCCAGCAGGTGCCTGGCCTCGCCATAGCGGCCCGCATCGGCGTCCGCGGCGGCCAGGGCGTCGAGCGCGGCGCGCGCCGCCTCGGCCCGGGCCAGAGCCACTTCCTCCTCTACGCTCTTGTCGCGCGGCAGGGCGAGGCGAGACAGCAGCGGGCGCAAGGTCAGGCCTTGCAGTACCAGGGTGCCCAGCACCACGCAGAAGGAGGCGAACACGATCAGGTCACGCGCCGGGAAGCCCCCGGGCAGGGCGAGCGCCGCGGCCAAGGTGACGATGCCGCGCATCCCGCACCAGGAGACCACGATCCCGCCCTGCACGGTGGGCGGCGGCATGGGCCGGCGCGGGTGCGCGCCGAAGCGGCGGTCCTTCCAGCGCGCGGCCGCGTAATAGCCCATCACCCAAGCGACGCGCACCAGGATCGCCGTCCCCAACACCGCCGCTGCGAAGGCGGCGTAGCGCCCAGCCTGCCCGTCCAGCCGCGCCAGGATGCTGCGGAACTGCAAGCCCACCAGGACGAAAGCCAGGACGTTCAGCACAAAGACGGCCACGTCCCACACGGCATAGCTCTCCCGGCGTTGGCGCGCGCCCGTGCGGCCCGGCGCGAGCCGCGCCAGGGTGACGGCGTAGGCCACCACCGTGAGCACGGCGGAGAGCTGCAACGCCTCTGCGAGCAGCCACACGCCAAAGGTGCCGAGGAACTGCAGCACCACGCTCGGCGCCCCATCCTCCACCCGCGCCATCAGGGCGAGATAGGCGCGGGCGAGCACGATCCCCAGCGCCACCCCGCCTATGGCTGCCAACGCCAGCAGGGGCGCTGTCCAGGCGGTCATCCCGCCCGCCACCGCGCCAACGGCCAGGCGGTAGATCAGCAGCGCCGAGGCGTCGTTGAGCAGGCTCTCGCCTTCCAGGATTACCATGATCCGGTGCGGCAGGCGCACCTGGCGCAGCACCGCGGTCGCCGCCGCAGCATCCGGGGGCGCGACGATGGCGCCGAGCGCGATCGCGGCCGCCCAGGGCAGGGACGGCTCCAGCCAGCATGCAACCGCGGCGACCACGGCCACAGTCAAGCTTACGGCGCCGAGCACGAGGCCGCCGACCGGGGCCCAGTTGTCGCGCAGATCGCGCGGGCTCGCGTCGAAAGCGGCGTCCAGCAATACGGGGGCGACAAAGAGGGCAAGGACCAGCTGCGGGTCCAGCGCCACCTCGGGCGCGCCGGGCACAAAGGCGAGCGCCGCGCCGGCGAGCGCGAGCAGCGCCGGCCAGGGCACGCCGAGACGCGGCGCGAGCAGGGTGAGGCCGATGCCGCCGAGGAGCAGCGCCAGCACGAGTTCGAACACGGCCATGCCGGGATGTGCCACGGATGCGGTGCCCCTTTCAGGATACCATGAGGTCCATGGATGCTGGGAAGGGAGCAGGCCGAGCCACGCTGATCCGGCCCTGCAAGGCCGAGAGCATGTGGGCCGCGCGCTCGCGGGCATAAAGGTCTCCTACCATGGCGCGATGGAAACGGCGGCTGAGTTATCGGCTGTTCGCTTCCGGCGCCCATGCCGCCAACTTTCGGGTGGCGATCCCTTGAAGCCTCTCGGGCGCGATCTAGGATCATCCCGGAAACCAAGGCTCGGCACCCTGCGGCGATAGTCGGCCGTCTGGCTCGTCCCGCATAAGGCTGGCGGTCCCATGTCCCGACTCGCCCGCCGGGGTGTCGGACATTGCCGGAGCCATGCCATGGATGCTCGGATCACACTGCGCGTCGACGGGGTGCGGCGGTCGCTGACCATCGACACCCGGACCACGCTTCTGGACGCGCTGCGGGATCGGCTCGGCGTGATGTCGCCAAAGAAGGGCTGCGACCACGGCCAGTGCGGTGCTTGCACGGTGCTGCTCGACGGGCGCCGGGCCACGACCTGTCTGTGCTTCGCCGTCGCCTGTGACGAGGCGACGATCACCACCGCCTGGGGCCTTGCCGACGGGGACGCGCTGCACCCGGTGCAGCAGGCGTTCCTCGACCATGACGGCCTCCAATGCGGATACTGCACGCCGGGCCAGATCTGTTCCGCCGTCGGCATGCTCGACGAGGTGAAGGCCGGTCATCCCAGTCACGTCACCAAGGACCTGACCGGCCCGGTAAAACTGACCGACGAAGAAATACGCGAGCGGATGAGCGGCAACCTGTGCCGCTGCGGCGCCTACGTCAATATCGTCGCGGCGATCCGGAAGGCCGCATCATGAACCCCTTCGCCTATGAACGCGCCGCGGACGCCGCGAGCGCCGTCGCCCGGGTCGCCGGCCATCCCAACGCGGCGTTCCTCGGCGCAGGAACGAATCTCGTCGACCATATGAAGCTGGGCATCGCCAAGCCCGATCTGCTGGTCGACGTCAGCCGTCTGCCCTTCGACCGTGTCGAGGAGCTGCCCGGCGGCGGCATGCGGATCGGTGCGGCGGTGCGCAACAGCGATCTGGCCGCCGACCCGGTGATCCGCACCCGTTATCCGGTGCTGTCCCAGGCCTTGTTGGCCGGCGCTTCCGGGCAACTGCGCAACCTGGCGACCACCGGCGGGAACCTGTTGCAGCGCACACGGTGCGTCTACTTCCAGGACGTCACCACGCCGTGCAACAAGCGCGAGCCCGGTACGGGCTGCTCGGCAATCGGCGGCTACACCCGCGACCACGCGATCCTCGGCGCGTCCGAACACTGCGTCGCCGTGCATCCCTCGGACATGGCGGTGGCCATGGCGGCGCTCGACGCCACCGTCGTCGTGCTGGGCGCAGAGGGCGAGCGCCGCATCCCGCTCATTGATTTTTATCGCTTGCCCGGCGACGCGCCGCACCGGGACACCGTGCTCGATCATGGCGAGCTGATCACCGCCGTCGAACTGCCGGAGCTGCCCTTCGCGACCCGTTCGGCCTACCGCAAGATGCGCGACCGGGCCTCCTACGCCTTCGCGCTCGTTTCGGTGGCCGCCGCGCTCGATGTTCAAGACGGCACGGTCCGCGAGGCGCGCATCGCGCTGGGCGGGGTGGCGCACAAACCGTGGCGGGGCACTCGGGCAGAGTCCGTGCTGCGCGGGGCGACGGCCACGGTGGAGAGCTTTCGCCGGGCGGCGGAGGCCGAGCTCGGCGATGCGCGACCGCTACGCGACAACGCCTTCAAGGTGCCGATGGCGCGCAACACGCTGGTGGCGGTGCTGCGCGACCTGACTCCGGAGAAGCCGTAATGAACGATCCGCTGGAGCCGCACGCGATCGGCCTGCCGCTGGAGCGCCTCGACGGGCGCGCCAAGGTCACCGGAACGGCGCTCTATGCCTATGAGCAGCCGGTTTCCGATCCGCTCTACCTGCATCCGATCCAGGCCGTCATCGCGCGCGGCCGGGTGACGGGCATCGACACCGCCGCGGCGCGGGCGCTCGCCGGCGTGGTTGCGGTCATCACGCACGAGAACGCCCCCCGGCTCGCCTCCGACGCTGACAAGGAGCTGTGGGTGCTGCAATCCGACGAGGTCCATTTCCGCGGCCAGTTCATCGGCGCCGTGATTGCGGAGAGCCCGGAGGTCGCGCGGCACGCCGCAGATCTGGTCCGCGTCGAGTACGCAGAGCAGCCGCATGACGCCGAACTGCGCGCGGACGGCGACCACCTCTACGCTCCCGCGCAGGTCAACCCGGATTACCCAACCGATACCAATGAGGGCGATGTCGAGGCGGCGCTGGCGTCGGCGGCGGTGACCGTCGACCGCACCTACGCCACGCCGATGGAACACAACAATCCGATGGAGACGCACACCACGGTCGCCCTGTGGGCGGACGGCGGGTTCACCCTCTACGCCTCGACCCAGGGCGTGCATAGCGTACGGACGACGCTGGCGCCGGTATTCGGGATCGAGCCGACGCGCATCCGGGTCATCGCGCCGCATGTCGGCGGCGGCTTCGGATCGAAAGGGACGCCGCACGCCCACGACGTGCTTGCCGGCCTCGCCGCGCAGGCAGTCCCGGGCCGGCCGGTGAAGTTCACGCTGACCCGCCAGCAGATGTTCTCCCTGGCGGGATATCGCACGCCGACCCTTCAGAGGATCCGGCTCGGCGCGGACCGCGACGGTCGTCTGACTGCGATCAGCCACGACGTCGTCGAACAGACCTCGCGGTTCAAGGAGTTCGCCGAGCAGACGGCGGTAGCCACGCGGATCCTGTACGCGGCGCCAAACCGCCGCACCACGCACCGGCTGGCCGCGCTCGACGTGCCGGTCCCGTCCTGGATGCGGGCGCCGGGTGAGACGCCGGGGGTGTTCGCGCTTGAGGCGGCGATGGACGAACTCGCCGTCGCCTGCGGGCTGGACCCGATCACGCTTCGGGTCCGCAATGAGCCCGGGGTCGACCCCGAGTCGGGCAAGCCATGGTCCGGGCGCCGTCTGATCGATTGCCTGCGCGAAGGAGCGCGCCGCTTCGGTTGGGATCGGCGCGATCCGACGCCGGCCGTCCGACGGCGGAACGGCTGGCTCGTGGGAACCGGCGTGGCAAGCTCCACCTATCCCTATTACGCCCTGCCGGGCTCGACAGCGGCGATCCGCTACAGCCGGGAGCAGCGCTATGTGGTGCGGATCGGCGCCGTCGACATCGGCACCGGCACCCGCACCGCGCTGACGCAGATCGCCGCGGATGCGCTCAACTGCCCGCTCGAAGCGGTCCGGCTCGAGGTCGCGGACACCGATCTGCCGATGGCCAGCGTCGAGGGCGGATCCTCGGGCATCACCTCATGGGGATCGGCGATCGTCGCCGCAGCCCGAGCCTTCCGCGACCAGCATGGACCCGCTCCCGCCATGGGCGCCGAAATCGCCGCCGAGATGCCGGAGAACCCGGATGCCAAGCGGTTCGCCCTTCACTCCTTTGGCGCGCAGTTCGCGGAAGTGCATGTGCACGCCGACACCGGCGAGATCCGAGTGCCCCGGATGCTCGGCGTCTTCTCGGTCGGGCGGATCATCAACCCCCGGACCGCCCGGTCGCAGTTCATCGGCGGGATGACGATGGGTCTCTCGATGGCGCTGCATGAGGCGAGCGTCATGGACCCGCGCTTCGGTCATGTCGTCAACCACGATTTCGCCGGCTACCACATCGCCGCCAATGCCGATGTCGGCGATCTCGATGCGATCTGGCTCGACGAGCACGATTCGCACGCGAACCCGATGGGCTCCAGAGGCATCGGCGAGATCGGCATTGTCGGCGCCGCCGCCGCAATCGCCAACGCCGCCTACCACGCCACCGGCGTCCGCGCCCGCGAGCTGCCGCTCACGGCAGACAAATTCCTGTCCTGAACGCAAGCGCCTGGCGGGCCGGACTTCCGCCCCGCCGATAGTCGCGGGTCCAAGGAGCAAATTGATTGTTCTGGGCAGTTCGGTCAGCCGCCGGGATGGCATTTCCAGGCGAAATCGGATCTTCGGCCGCCTCGGTTTTGCACTGTAATAGGCAGTTCGGCCGGGAACACCCTCCCGGCGGTTACTCCTCTCGACCTGACCCCCGAACTTTTGCACGGTCCTCGTTCTGGTATTCTAAATGCCCGGAAACAGCATCGGTGATGGACCAGACCAGGGCCTTGATGCGCCTGACATTCCGATTGTCTCTGTGGACAGCCAGCCAGAGATCGGTGACTGACGCTGGCGTCGGCGTGTCGTCGATCCGAACCAGACCGGGGAGTTCGTCGGCACAGAATCGAGGGATGCACGCCATACCGTCTCCGGCAAGTGCGGAATGGATACGGTTTTCGTAGCTCCTGATCTTGACCACCGTCCGGGCCGCTGTGGTCAGACCGGCGAGCCATCGAACTTGCGGTAAAAATCCGAGATCGTCGGGCAACGCGATGATCCGATGCCCGGCGCAGCCGGTCGAGAAATCCGGGACGCCGAAGCGTTCCAGGTAGTCCGGGCTGACATAAAGCCCGAACTCAATGCTTCCGATCCGGCGGGCGACCACTTCGTGCTGCTCGGGTCGCATCTGATAGATCGAAATATCAGCGTCATGACGCGGCAGGCTGAGATTCCGCGCCGCCGACACAAGCCCGATGACGACTTCCGGGTGATCCTGTTCGTAATCTCCGGCGATTCAACGCCGTATCCACCGAGATGTGGCGTCCGCCGATCGAGGATAAACGGATGCGCCGTCCCGGATCGCTGAGATCGAGCCCTGCCTCCGTCAGCATCGGCGCGATTGGCAGAAGTCGCAAGTCGCTCAAGAACAGCGATCCGGGCGTCGTGACGGGCGATCCCGACCGCCGCCCCGGCCTCGTCGAATAACAACCGAATCCCCTCGGCCTCGATCGCCCGCCGCGGCGCGGCGAGGTTGTTTGCGGTCGGCGTCCGACGCCCCGCCTCAAATTCGTTGACCGTGTTCAGCGCGACATTGGTGCGTGCGGCGAGGTCTCGCTGCGACCAGCCGAGCCAGCCTCTCGCGGCCCTGGACTGCCGAGGGGTCATCTCTGCATAGGCAATCGGCAAAACGCCAAGCGAGATGTTCTTCTGCCGGCTAGTGACGAGGCATCCGGAATGGCTCCTTTGGGGCATCTTTACGCGCTCAGGCCATCCCCGCCCAGTGACGCAATCGTACCGTAAGCAGACCTGCATCATTGACGAAAGCTCTCGGCGAACGCCTCACTCATACCGCCTTGCGCTCGACCATTCGAGGGTCGTCGAGATCGTCCTCGATCGTCTCGCTGGGAAAGGGCGTCGCGGTCATCAGCGTCACGCCCTCTGCAGAGCGAAACCGGTGCCACGTCCCTTGCGGGATAACAGTCATTATTCCCACGCGGAGCGCGAGCGATTGCGGCCCGTCCTCATCCACGACGTCCAGCGTCGCCATGCCCTCGAGGATGTGGATCAGCTCGTCGGCAATGTGCTTTTCCCAATGACCTTTCCCGGCGAACTTCGTGGCGGTGAGGGCGCCGTCACGGTAGGACGCCAATCGAACGGCGCTTCCCTGTCGATCGGCCATCGTCGATCGCGGGGTTCGGCCTTGGAACATCGTCAGCTTCGCGACCTCGGCGTTGAGATCGACAATGCCGGGCGCTCTGCTTTCCGTTTCCCCCTCGGGCTTGCGGTCTCGCCGAGGGTCGTCGACATCGCGCGCGACATGCTCGCCGGGAAAGGGCGTCAGGCCGAGATGCGTATTGCCCTCGGAATGGCTGCGGTGCCATGCGCCCTGTGGGATGACGGCGATCATTCCGGCGCCGAGCGTAAAAGACTTGGGCGGCCCGTCGTCGCAGACAATTTCCAAGGTCGTCGACCCGTCGAGGACGTGAACCAACTCGTCACCGGTGAGATGGCGTTCCCAATGGTCAGTCCCGGCTGATTTGAGCGCTAAAAGCAGCCCGTCGCGATAGGAAGCCAATCGCGCGACGCTTCCTTTTGTCTCCTCCCGCGTCGAGTGCGGGGTTCGTCGAAACACTGTCAATTTCGCAAGTTCCGCGTCGAGATCGATGATGCTGGGCATTCCGCTTGCCATGATCCGCTCCTTTCGCCAGGTGCAGCCGCCTTTTGCGGCTGGCGGCGTGTAGAGAAGGATAGCGCCACGGATTAATTGCGACGATCTCCATTTTTGAAGCTGAGCGGAACGTTTTCGTGGCGCCCGATTATTGGCCCGATTATTGGTATGAATGGTCGTGAGCGGTAAGGGAGGATAGCGTGGCTGCTTTCGGCGGATCAGCGGTTGCGATGCGCGAAACGCGGCATGGGCCGGCGCCTCCTATGCAAGGATCGAGCCGCGATGCGATGGATTGGAACGATGTCCGGGTGTTCCTCGCTGTCGCTCGCGAAGGGTCGATGCGCGCCGCCGGCCGGGCGCTCGGGCTGAGTCAGCCGACAATCGCCCGCCGTTTAGCCGCGTTCGAGGCCAGTTTTGGCGGGCCGGTCCTGTTCGACCGCCTGCCTGAGGGGCTGCGCCTCACCGCCGCCGGCGAGCAGTTGATCTCGTCGGCCGAGCGCATCGAGGATGCCGTGTTAGCGCTGGAACGGCGGAGTGCGGCTGCCTCGCCGGTGTTGAGCGGCACAGTGCGGGTTTCGACCGGCGAGTGCGCCGCCGGGTTTCTCGCTCGATGCCTGTCGGATGCGACGACGGCGGCGCTGCCGTCCGGCATCACATTGGAGCTGGTCGATGAGTTGCGCCAGGCGGCAAACCTCGTGCGACGCCAAGCCGATATGGCGTTGCGCCACGAGCCGCCGGAGGGCGGGGACTTTTACATTTCCAAGGCGGGCACTTTCGCCTGCGCCGTCTACCGTCGCCGCGGCGCGGATGCCTCGGCGTGGGTCACCTATACCGACGAGCAAGCGCACTATGCGCCCGCACACTGGGTCCAGCAGCAGGTGGAAAGGACCGGGAGTCCCGTGACGCTGCGCGCATCATCGATGCTGATGCATTTGGAGGCGATCCGCGCCGGTACCAGACGCGGCGTGCTGCCCTGTTATGTGGGAGACGGCCATCCTCTGCTGGAACGACTAACCCCACCGATCCCGGAAATCGCTGCCGAATATTGGATCATTGTCCACCGTGATCTGCGCCGCTCGGCCTGCGTGCGCGCGGCAATTGATTGGGTCAAGGCGGTCTTTGCCGAGCAACGAGATATTATCGCCGGCCTCGTATAGGTAATACCAACCTGAATGGTTGTTGACCGATAAGGCGGGTGACCTCAGAAAGGGTTGCGGAACAGACCGAGCGTGTGGTGAGGATGACGATGTTGGCACTCGCGATCCGTGACGACCTCAGCCCCGAAGAACTGCGCCG
>DATFCQ010000451.1:0-2141 GCA_035252905.1 Allostellaceae bacterium
CATTTATCCGGCGACCAAGCGTTTGAGGCGTGGGTCCCGGCCTTCGCCGGGAACGCGATGTTTTGGCTGAGGAGGCGCTTATGACCGTATTGCTCGATCCCACATCCGAGCGAAGTCCGACAGTGCGGCCGCGGCTGGCGCGGCCGGACAGGCTCGACGGGCTGACGATCGGCCTGTTGGACATCGCCAAGCCGCGGGGCGACGTGTTCCTCGACCGGCTTGACGAGAGGCTGACCGAACGCGGCATCGCGGTCCGCCGCTACAAGAAGCCGACCAACACGCGCACCGCGCCGGTGCCGCTGCAGCAGCAGATCGCCACCGAGGTCAATCTCGTCATCGAAGGCCTCAGCGACTGAGGGTCCTGCATTTCGTGCTGTACGCATGACATGGCGGAACTCGAGGCGCGCGGCATTCCGACGGTCGGCGTGGCAACGGAGGAATTCATCGAAGGGGCAAAGGCGCAGGCAAGATCGTTGGGCACCGACCCGGCGCTGGTGTTTATCCCGCATCCGGTTCAGGACCGCACCGACGCCGAATTGCGGGCGCTCGCCGACCGGCATTTCGACGCGATCGTGCGGTTGCTGGTCAAATAAGGGCGGAGCGAGCGGCTCCCTCACCCCTAGCCCCTCTCCCAGAGGATTCCTCTGCGAAACGCGGCGGGAGAGAGGGGCTGGGGTGGGAAAGGATGATTGAGGGATTGTCGGGGAGAGTTGTGCGGTGCGGGTTTGACTGGGCTTCAGGCGGCCAGGAGTGTGCGTCAGGCAGCCAGAAGAATGCAGGTGCGCCGCAGGTTGTAGGCGGTGACAAAGGCGAGGTAGTCGGCGGTATTGACGAGGAGCGAGCAACATCGCGCGCGGCCCTTGCCGTAGAGCCGCTTCATCGCGCTGAACACGGCTTCGACCGGCGCACGACGGCGGGCGATCAGGTCGTTGTGCCGCTTCATCCAGCGCGGCAGCTCGGGCATGTATTTATGGCGCCGGTGCATGATCCGGTCCTTGATGCCCCGGCCGCGCAGGACGGCACGATACGCTTTGCTTTCGTAGCCGCGATCGGCATAGACCGCCCTCTCGTCACCACTGACCAGTTGGTCGGCGATCTCGACATCCTGGGTACGCGCCGGCGTCAGAACCGCCTTGCGGATCAGACCGGAGCCCTCATCGATCCCGACATGCACCTTGTAGCCGAAGTAAGACTTGCCATTCTTGTTGGTCCAGTCTGCGCCGGGCTCCTTGGCGTGGCCGGCTCCCATGCCCGCTTCGCGGCGCGGCGGATTGTGTTTCGCCGCGACCAGCGATGCATCCATCAGCGTGCCCTTACGCGTAACCAGACCCTTGGCCGCAAGCTGACGGTTGACCTCGCCCAGGCAGGCTTCGAGAACCCCGGTGCGGGCCAACGTCGCCCGGAAGCGGCAGATCGTCGTCTCGTCGGGCGTGCTCGCGTCGATGGCAAAACCGCAGAAACGACGGAACGACAGCCGGTCGAGCAAGGCTTCTTCGAGACCGGGATCGGAGAGGTCGTACAGCGCTTGAAGATAAACCGCCTTGACCATGCAAAGCGCGCTATAGGGCGGTCGCCCCGTCTCGGCCGCTCTGATCGCGGCAAGCAGCGGCTCCAGCCGCTGCCAGTCGATCAGGTCGTGGATCTTGGTCAGCTTGGCGTTCGACCCCAGGCGCGGATCAGCCAATGCGTCGGCCAAGCTCAGCTGCTGCGGCATCTCTGTTCCCTATCCCACTTCCCGGACAGAGAATCACGCTTCGTTCCCGTTCACCACCCCTTTCGCAGAGGAATCCCCAGAGGGAGAGGGGAATACGCCCGCCGACCTCTCCCCTCTCCCTCTGCGAGAGGGGCTGGGGGTGAGGGTTACACCGTCGTCGGTTCCTGGGTTTCCTGGTGCCAGCGCAAGAGGTGCCGGCGCACGACGGCGATGCCCTTGACGAACAGAAAGCCGGCGACGGCGATCTCGACGATGCCGGCGAAGACGCCGGGCGAGTCGGCGAAGCGCGAGGCGGCGATCATCGCACCGCCGATCCCCGGCCCGCCCATCAGGATTTCGGTGACGACGGTGACGATCATTGCCACCGGCAAGGCCACCTGAAGCCCGGTCAGGATCTGCGGCAATGCCGCCGGCAGCACGATCTCCC
>DATFCQ010000452.1:0-4502 GCA_035252905.1 Allostellaceae bacterium
CGCCTCGCGCGCGCCGCCGACGGCGTCCTCGAAGCCACCCCGTTCGAGGTCCAGGACAGCTCGATGATGCGCTTCCACGCCGCCGCCGACTGCCTGATCCTGCGCCCGCCGCACGCCCCCGCCGTGGAGAAGGGCGCGACCGTGCCGATCCTCCCGTTCCCCGGCGGCGCTCTGCCGCTGTGATCCGCGGGAGCGAAGACGCCGGCTAATGAGGGGACACCGCAGTCCCTCACCCTCCCGCTGCGCGGGCTCCCCGCGTGCGGGGAGAGGGCTGGGGCGAGGGGCGACGCGCATTCTCCGCGAGCTGGTCCGGGAGGCTCGGTGCTCATGGATTTGGACCTGATGGTACCGAGGAGCCCGGCGATCCTGGCGTAACCTGAACTGCTGCCGCAATGCCCGTCTTGGTGAAATCGTCGCCCTTGCAGAGCAGCGGGCATCCGAGCGTAGCGGCGAGACTGTAAGCAGCGCAGTCGGTGAGATTAAGCCCAGCCGGGTGATAGCCTTTGCCGAAACGCCGATACGCAGCGTGGGCCGCTTCCGCAGCCTGTCCGTCAAACGCGACCGTTTTGATGTTGCCGGCCAGCATCAACTGCCTCAGATCGTCAAGGAGCGGATCACGGCCGCGCGCATGGCACACGATCATCGTTTCATAGAGGGTCAGCGCCGAAATGGCGGGTGCATCGTCGCTGCTGATGGCTCGAAGAAAAGAGCTGGCCTCGGGCTCGTTCGTCAGTATGGCGTACAGCGCCGAGGTATCAATGGCGATCATCCCGGGAGACCGAGGGCATTGCAGCCGATGATCTCGTCGGGGCTGCGTCCATCGAACACAGGCCGCTGCGCCGCCCGCTTTGCGATCGCCAACATGGCATTGAAGCGTCCCTCACTGCCCGTCGTAGAAGAGGGCAGAACGCCGGTAGCGAGAGCGTGCGCCGTCAGGGCGGCCTTGAGCACGTCGGCAACGGGCTGGCCGGTCTTCTTGGCGATGTCGGAGGCCAGGCGCTCCGCTTCAGGATCAAGAATCATGGTCATACGGAAAAAGCTAACAAAAGCAGGCGCCCCACTCCAGGCACCGATCCTCTCCTTCTCCGGCGGCGCCCTGCCGTTGTGAGGACAGTGACGGAATGCGCTCCGCCTCGCTGCCCCCAATATTCGCGATAAGCGTGGAGCGTATGGCAGAATAACGTAGCGTATTCCGTCGACTTCTCTTATAACTGAAACAGCATTTTGCTTTTCTTTATGAAAACTTTTTCATTTTCTTGTCGATGTCGATGCTCTGTGCCTCGACGAACACCCGGGCGATCTGTTCGTGGCGGCTCTTCAGGTCACGTTCAATGGCGCTGACCGTGCGCTCGATGTCAGAGGAACTCAGGCGATCCTCGAAATCGAGGCTGAGGGTGACCAGAACGGCCTCCGGCCCGATCTGCAGGGTGGCGAACTCGCCCAATCTGGCGACGCCGGGCCAATCGGTGACCGTCCGGGCGATGTCGGCGCGCAATTCCGGCAGGGCCGATTCGCCGGTCAACAGGCCATGGCACTCGCGGGCGAGGAGGAGGCCGGCGACGGCGAGCAGTCCGGCGATCACGATCGAGCCGATCCCGTCCCAGAACGCCTCGCCGGTCAGGCTGCTGAGCCCGATGCCGAGCGCGGCGACGGCGATGCCGAGGAGGGCGGCGCTGTCCTCGAACAATACGGCGAAGACGCCCGGGTCCTTGCTGCGCCGGATCGCGGCATAGGTGCTGCGGCCCTGCTGCGAACGTTGCAGCGTGCGCAGGCTGATGCACCAGGAGATGCCCTCGGCGACAAAGGCAAAGCCGAGCACGCAATAGCTGATCCAGGCCTGTTCGATCGGCTCCGGGTGCTGGATCTGATGGATGCCGTCGAGAAAGGAGACCCCGGCGCCCAGCCCGAACAGCATGACCGCCATCAACAGCGACCAGAAATAGACCTCCATCCCGTAGCCGAACGGGTGCGTCTCGTCGGGCGGCCGGCGGCTGCGGTGGATGCCGATCAGGAGCAGGATCTCGTTGCCGCAATCGACGGTCGAGTGCACCGCCTCGCTCATCATCGACGAACTGCCGCTGAAAAACGCCGCGCCGTATTTGGCGACCATGATCACCACGTTTGCCGCGAGCGCGGCACCCGCGACAAAGCCCGATTCGCTCTGTGCCATACCGGGGTGAACGCCCAAGGCAAATGGTCGTCTCGCCGCAATCGCCAACAGGCGGTGCGAGCATAACGCTTTGATTGTCCGCTATCGGCAAAAACTCAGAGCCTGTTTGAGTCGTCGCCGAGTCGCGAAGTCGGCGGAATACGCTCCGCTATTCCGCCCTACGCTCCGCGCTTGTCGGAAATTTTGTAGGGCGGAAAAGCGGAGCGCATTCCGCCACGTTCCGCCAGCTTCGCAGCGTATTCCACCAATATTACGGTTGTGGCGGAGACTCATACAGGAATGGCGCTCGGTCCCGTGCCCCGGCCGGTGGCGGAAGCAGAGCCCGCCATTCTCGCCGATCACCGCGGCGACCGGCCACATGCGGGCCATGACGTCGCACCAGCCGGCCGGGGCGGCGGCGCCTTCGATCAGCGTGTCGTCGACGTCGGTCAGGACAAAGCGGACCCGCTGCAGCCGCCGCGACGGGCATTCGGCAAAGGGCCTCACCGGGGGATTCTCGCGTCCGGCACCGTTAAATCCTTCCCTTCCGATGCGCTCTGTGCTAGCGCCGCCCATATAGGGAACGGAACGGCGCCCGATCAGAGGGGCGCTGCGGAGGGCCAGCCAATGCAGACCCAGAATCGCTTTTTCGACGATCTCGCCCGCGTCGCCGCGGGCGCGTTCGGGACCCTGTCGGGGGTCAAGGGCGAGGTCGAATCGCGCCTGCGCGAGCAGCTCGAACGGGTGCTCGCCGGCATGGATCTGGTCAGCCGCGAAGAGTTCGAGGCGGTCAAGGCGATGGCGGCGAAGGCCCGCGCCGAGCAGGAAGACCTCGCCCGGCGGGTCGCCCTGCTCGAATCGCGCCTCGCCGCCGGTGCTGCCGGCGCGCCGCCTCCCGATCCCGCGGGCGGCCAATCCTGACCGGCCGGGATCTCGGCTTGCACCAATGGTTCCACTTTGGCAGCCTTGCCGCGATCGCTGGCGAGCTGCCGTGCAGTTCGGTTGGCCGCCGTCCGGCGCGCGGCACCGTTCTGCCGTCCCGCCCGGGGAGGGCCCGATGATCTCTACGTCCATTGCCGAGCCGACACCCTATCTCGGCAATCCTCTTGATCTCGTCCAGGAAATCGTCGCCGCCAACGAGTGGGCGCATGAGCGCGTCAACGACGAGGAGTTGTCGGTCGAAGTCTCCGGCCGCTGGTGCGATTACCGCCTCGAATTTCTCTGGCAGGAAGACATCAGCCTGATGCATTTCTGCTGCAATTTCGACATCAAATTGCCGAAGCGGCGGCGCGCGGCGGCCTATGAATTATTGGCACTGGTCAACGAGAAGATCTGGATCGGGCATTTCGACCTGTCCGGCGACAATTCCTCCCCGGCCTACCGGCACGGGGTCTTGTTGCGCGGCCTGCCGGGGCTCAGCATCGAGCAGGTCGAGGATCTCCTCGACATCGCCCTGTCCGAATGCGAGCGCTTCTACCCGGCTTTTCATCTCGTCTTCACCGACGACAAGCCGGCCGAGCAGGCGATCGCTGCGGCGATGATCGATCCCGTCGCCGAAGCCTAGGGAGGCCGCCCGATGGCCGCCGATCCTGCCGGCACGCTCCTCCTCGTCGGCTGCGGCAAGATGGGGACGGCGCTGTTGCGCGGCTGGCTCAACGGCGCGGCGGCGGCGCGTTTTGTGGTTGTCGAGCCGGCGGGAGCGCCGGGAGGGCTCGCCGAAGCCGCCGGGACATCCTGGCACCGAGCCCCCGACGCGCTGCCCCCGGATCTCGCCCCGGAGGCCGTCGTCTTTGCGGTCAAGCCGCAAATCCTCGACGACGCCTTGGCGGCCTACCATCGCTGGGTCCGGCCGGAAACCGTGTTCGTGTCGATCGCCGCGGGCAAGACGATGGCCGGCATCGCCCGCCGCCTCGGCCCCGCCGCGCTGGTTCGGGCGATGCCGAACACGCCGGCTGCGATCGGCCGCGGCATCACCGTCGCCTGCGCCAGTCCGCAGGTGACGGCGCGGCAGCGACAGTTCTGCGATCGGCTCTTCGCCGCGATCGGCGAGAGCGCCTGGGTCGCCGACGAGGCGCTGATGGACGCGGTGACGGCGGTGTCCGGCAGCGGCCCGGCCTATGTCTTTCTGTTGATCGAAGCGCTGGCCGAGGCCGGAGAGGCCGCCGGATTGCCGGCCGATCTCGCCCTCCTCCTCGCCCGCCTCACGGTCGCCGGGGCGGGCGAACTGGCCCGGCTGTCGCCGGAGAGCCCGGCCGAATTGCGCACCGCCGTGACCAGCCCCGGCGGCACGACCGAGGCGGCGCTGTCGGTCCTGCGGGGCGCCGACGGCCTCGCCCCGCTCCTCGCCCGCGCC
>DATFCQ010000453.1:0-25521 GCA_035252905.1 Allostellaceae bacterium
CCCGGCGACGATCGATGCGATCGCGCTGACCCGGGCCGGTCTGATCGATTGGGATCATCGGCGCACCCGGATTCTTGAAGAGCTCAGCATCGCCCAGAACAATCTGTTGCGCCATTCTTTTGGCGAGGGTGGAGCGGCGGCGATCCGGTCGGGCAATCTCGTCATGGTCACCAGCGCGTTCAAGGGAGAGGGCAAGAGCTTTATCTCGTTGAACTTGGCCGCAGGCATCGCTCGCCAGGCCGAGCGCCGCGTATTGCTGATCGATACCGACGCCAAGCCGGCCTCACTGGGCCAGATCTTCGGACTGTCGACGGCCCCCGGGCTGCTCGATCTGACCCGCGAGAACGGGTCCGACATCGAGGACTTAATCGTCCCCACTACGCGGGACAATCTCGAATTCCTGCCGCTGGGAAACGACGGGGGCGACGAGAAGCTGTCGCAGGTGCGCATCGCCGGGCTGATCGAAGACATCGGCCGCCGCTACAGCGATCGGCTGATCATTCTCGACGCCGCCCCCTGCCTGATGAGCAGCGATCCCCATATGCTGGCCCCGACCATGGGACAAACCGTGCTCGTCATTGCGGCGGGGCTCACGCAACAGAACGACATCGAGGCGGCGCTCGATCTGCTGCGCAGCTGCCCCGTCATCTCGCTGTTGCTGAACAAGGTCGGGCGGTGGAGCGGACGTTCGCTCGGTGCATACCGCTATTCGACAGTTCAAGAGTGATGCAATACCGGTGAAGAGGACTCGGACGGCTGCGCGGGGGTGTCGATCGGCCGCGGCTTGGAGCCTCGCTCTTGCTGCGGCCGCCTGCCCGCTCGCCGCTTCCGCCGAAAACTGGGTCATCACGCCGCAGATCGGCGATCAGGAGACGTTTACCGACAACGTGCTGCTGACCCCGACCCATCGGCGCTCGGATCTGATCACCACCCTGTCCCCGGCCCTCTCGATCACCGGCTCGAGCGCCCGCCTGGAGGGCAATTTCAGCTATTCTCCGACGGCCTACCTCTATGCCCTGACGCCCAGCCAGGACGTGCTCGGCCACAATCTCTATGCCAACGGCACCGCCACGCTGGTCCCCGATCACTTCTTTCTCGACGCGCGCGGCTACGCCAGCCTGCAGCCGACGGCGCCGGGGCTCGCCGCCGGCGGGATCCTGCCCGGCGCCGCGCCCGGCAGCGTCAATCCGGGGGCCATCGGAACCACTATATCCTCCGGCCTGCCAACCGCTCAGCTGAGCCAGGTCACGAGCTTCGAGGCTTCTCCCTATCTGGTGCAGCGCTTTGACGGGATCGGCACCGGCGAGCTGCGCTATACCTTCAGCAACACCAATTTCGGCAGCTCGCAGACCTCCCCGCTCGTACCCCCCGGCTTTGCCGTACAGAGCGGCACCACGCTGACCCACGAGGGGACCGCGGCGTTCCTGACCGGCGAGAATTTCGGCCCGTTCGCCAGCCGGGTTCTGCTCGATGTCGCGGAGTCGAGCGGAACCGGCGGGTTCAGCAACGCCCGCCAGACGATCGGCGTCGACGATTCGGCCTACCGGATCAACCCGCGGATTTTCGCGCTCGCCTCGCTCGGTTACGAACACATTCGCTACAGCAGCCTTCCGCCGGTCCGCATCAACGATGTCGTATGGGGGTTCGGGGCGCGCTTTTTGCCACGGCCGGATTCGACGATTACGGTGCTTTACGGTCACCGCAACGGCGTCACCTCGCCCTATCTTTCGCTCTCTTATGCCGTGACGGCGCGCACCACCCTGGCGGTGAGCTATACTTCAGGGCTCACCACCACGAGCCAACAGATCGCCGATAATCTCGCCGTTTCCAGCGTCAATGCCGCCGGTCAAACGGTCGATACGCGCACCTTGCTTCCCTTCGCCATCGTCAACCCTGCGCTGGGGCTGCAAAGCGGTCTGTACCGGTTCAAGCAGGTCACCGGAACCGCCTCCTTCGAGCGGCCGCGCGACCATATCGCGCTCTCGGCCTATCACTTCGACAACGCCCTGATCGCACAGAGCGCGGCGGGGCTTGGTCTGGGGTCACAGAGCACCGGCGGGAACGCGTCGTGGCGGCGTGACCTCAATCCGCTGACCACCGCCAATCTGGGTATTGGGTATGAGCAGATCAGCTTTCCGGCGCAGACCGGGTTTGACGAGGGCCTGCTGACCGCGAGCGTGTCGATCACCTATCTGCTGAACAGCTCGCTGACCGGCTGGGCCGGCTATGCCTTCATCCATCGCGGGTCCCCTGAGCCGCAACTCCATCTTTTGTCAAACACGGTTTTCGTCGGGCTTAGCAAGGTATTTTGAGGTTGTGATGTACGTCGAGTATTACAATTTGAAGGCCATGCCCTTCCAGTTGACGCCGGATCATCACTTCTTTTTTGAAAGCCGGGAACACAGCCGGGCGATCTCGCATCTTGTTTACGGTCTCGCGCAGGAAGAAGGATTTGTCGTCATTACCGGGGACATCGGGGCCGGGAAAACCATGCTGGTCGAGCGGCTGTGGTCGCAACTGGATGAGGGGAGGTATCTGGCCGCCCGGATCCTGACCACGCAGATTTCGGGGGACGATCTGCTCAAAATGGTCGCCTGCGGCTTTGCCGCCGCCCTGATGCCGACGGCCAGGCAAGGGGACGACCCGCTCAAGATGGTCGCCCGCGGCTTTGGCATGCGGATCGACGCGATGGACAAGCCGGCACTGCTGCGGCTCCTCGAGCAGCTCTTCGCCGAGAAGCACGGGCTCGGCCAACGCTGCCTTCTGGTCATCGACGAGGCCCAGAACCTGCCGTTTTCCGCCCTGGAAGAGCTGCGCATGCTGTCCAACATCACGGTCGCGGGACGGGCGCCGTTTCAGGGGGTTCTTCTCGGCCAGCCGCAGTTCCGTCAGATGCTGGCGGAGGCCGGCCTCGAACAGCTGCGGCAGCGGGTCATCGCGTCCTACCATCTCGGCCCCCTGAGCCAAGAAGACACCCGCAATTATGTCAGACACCGATTGACCACGGCGGGGTGGACCGGGGACCCGTCTTTTGACGAGGCGGCGTTTACCGCGATCCATCATCACTCGGAGGGCATTCCGCGCAAGGTCAACACCCTGTGCTCGCGGGTCTTGCTGTTCGGCTATCTCGAGGAACGACACGACATCAGCGGAGCCGTCGTCGAGGAGGTCGCCGAGGAATTGCGGCGCGACCTTGCTGCCGGTCTGGTCGAGGGCGGCCCGGGAGCAGCGCCGAACGGGGTGCACCGGCACTCGCTTGACCAGAGGCTCCTATCGCTCGAAACGGCGGTGGGCCGGCACGACAAGGTCATCAGGCGCGCCCTCGAAATCGCCGCCCAATTGCTTGAAGGCAGGGGGTAGCGGCGGTGACGGGACACGGCGGGAACGCGCGGCCCCTCGGGGTCGGGCTCACCCATGCGATGACGGTCGATGTCGAAGATTATTTTCAGGTCGAGGCCTTCGCCGATCGGATCGCGCGCGCCTCGTGGGAGGGCATCCCGCGGCGGGTCGAGGCGAATGTCGACCGGCTGTTGGACATGTTCGCGGCGGCCGAGGTCGGCGCGACGTTCTTCACACTGGGCTGGGTCGCCGAGCGCCATCCGGGGATGATCCGCCGTATCGCCGCGGGCGGCCACGAGGTGGCCAGCCACGGTTATGACCATCGGCGGGCCGACCGCCTGGACCCGCCGCGCTTTCGCGAGGACATCCGCCGGGCCAAGCGCATCCTCGAAGATCTCGCCGGCCGTCCGGTCCTGGGCTATCGGGCGCCTACCTTCTCGATCGGCTCCGGCAACGCCTGGGCCTGGGATATCCTCGCAGAAGAGGGCTATCGCTACAGTTCGAGCCTCTATCCAATCCGCCACGACCTTTATGGCGACGCGCATGCCCCACGGGCGCCCTTCCGGCCGGCCGGCGGCGGCCTGTGGGAAATTCCGCTGACGACCCGCCGGATCTGCGGGCAGAACTTTCCCGCCGCCGGCGGCGGCTATTTTCGGCTGTTGCCTTACCGGCTGTCGCGGCACAACCTGTCCGCCGTCGCCGCCGTGGAGGCGCAGCCCTGCATCTTCTACCTCCATCCCTGGGAGATCGACGCTGCGCAGCCGCGGGTCGCGGGGATTGGCTGGCGCACAAGACTGCGCCATTATCTCAATCTGGCCGCCATGCCGGACCGCCTCGCGCGGCTCGTCCGCGATTTCCGCTGGGGTCGCATGGACGAGGTCTTTGCCGGCATTCTCTACGCCGCCGCGGCGCCGGCCGAGCCGGCTGGCGGTTGAGGTCGGGAGATGGGCTGCACCATTCGCGCACTCGACCCGCGGCGCGAGGAAGCCTGGGACCATTATGTCGCCGCGATGCCAGAGGGCACCTTCTTTCACCTCGCCGGCTGGCGCCGCGTCATCGAGCGCGCCTTCGGCCATCGCGCGCACTACCTGCTGGCCGAGCGCGACGGCGCGATTACCGGAGTGCTCCCGCTCGTTCATATCAAAAGCCGGCTCTTCGGCAATGCCCTCGTCTCGGTTCCCTTCTGCGTCTATGGCGGCCCGATCGCGAGCGAGGAGGAGAGTTTAGAGGGGCTCCTCGATCACTGCCGCGACCTGATGCAGCGGCTCGGCACCGATCTGATCGAGTTCCGCAGCCGCAAGCCGGTAGCCGGTGAATGGCCGACGCGCTCCTCTCTCTATGCCACCTTCCGAAGGCCTCTCGCCGGCGACGACGAGACCAATCTCAAGGCAATCCCCAGGAAGCAGCGGGCGGTGGTCCGCAAAGGCATTGCCAATGGCCTCAAATCCCGTATCGGTCAGGACGCCGACCGCTTCCATCGCCTCTATGCGGAAAGCGTGCGCAACCTCGGCACGCCGGTCTTCTCGCGGCGGTATTTTCGCGTGCTCATCGAATGTTTTCGCGAATGCTGCGAAATCCTAACGGTAGAGGAGGACGGCGCGGCGGCCGCGGCCGTGCTGAGCTTTTATTTCCGCGACGAGGTCCTGCCCTACTATGGCGGCGGCACTCTCCGTGCCCGCCAATGTGCGGCCAACGACTTCATGTATTGGGAGCTGATGCGGCACGCCGCCCGCCGCGGCATCCGCGTGTTTGACTTTGGCCGCAGCAAATTCGGCACGGGTTCGTTCGACTTCAAGAAGAACTGGGGTTTTACGCCGGAGCCCCTGCATTATCAATATCAGGTTCGCCCGGGGCGGAGCATCCCCGACCACAATCCGCTCAATCCGAAATACCGGTTCCTGATCGCGGCCTGGAAGAGATTGCCATTGCCGCTCGCCAATTTGATCGGACCGCCGATTGTCCGCGGCATCGGGTGAGGGCGATGCCGGATCTCCTGTTCCTGTGCCATCGCGTGCCTTATCCGCCGAACAAGGGAGAAAAGATACGGGCTTGGCACATCCTGACCCACCTTGCCGGGACGCATCGGGTGCATCTCGGCTGCCTCGCCGATGATCCAGCCGATCTGGCTCACGGCGAGGCGCTGCGCCGCGTCTGCGCCCGAATCGGATGTTTTGCGGTCCGCCCTCGCGTGCAAAAGCTGCGCGCCATGGCTAAATTCCGCCCCGGCCGTCCTCTGACCCTCGATTATTTTCACAGCCCCGCACTCTCCCGGTGGATCGCGGACACCCTCGCGCATCACCCGATCGAGCGCCTCTATGTCTACTCGTCCGGCATGGCCGGCTATGCTGCCGCCCGCCAAGCCGCAATCCGCGTCCTCGATCTGGTCGATGTCGATTCCGAGAAGTGGCGGGCCTACGCCCCCCGGCATGGCTGGCCGATGCGCGCGATCTATCGCCGCGAGGCGGACACGCTCTTTGCCTTCGAGCGCCGCGCCGCCATGGCGTTCGACCGGACATTGTTCGTCTCCGAGGCCGAGGCTCGCCATTTCGCCGCGCTCGCGCCGGAATGCGGCGCGCGCGTCGATTGGCTCGAAAACGGGGTCGATCTCGAACGCTTCTCGCCGGCGCGGTCCTATTCGTGTCCTTATCCGCAGGACGCCCAGAACCTCGTGTTCACCGGCGCGATGGATTATTGGCCGAATGTCGATGCCGTGCTGTGGTTCGCCAAACAGGTGATGCCGCTGCTGCGGCGGGAACGGCCGCAATTGCGCTTTCATATCGTCGGCGCCAATCCTGCGTCCGGGCTGCTGCGGCTGCGCGGGGCACCGGGGATCGAGGTCACGGGACGGGTCGCGGATATACGGCCGTATCTCGCCCACGCCGCCGTCGCGGTGGCACCGCTGCGGATCGCGCGCGGCATCCAGAACAAGGTCCTGGAGGCGATGGCGATGGCCCGCCCGGTGGTCGCCACACCGGCGGCGTTCGAGGGCGTGCGGGCCGTCCCGGGACGCGACCTGCTGGTCTGTGCCGAGGCCGAGGAGACGGCGCGGCGCATTGCCGAGATCCTCGACGGACGCCATCCGACCCTGCCGGCGGCGGCGCGGCGGGCGGTCGAGCGCAACCACGACTGGTCCTCGACATTGCAGCGCCTGGACGCGCTGTTTCCGGCCGCCGCCCGGCCTCTGGCCTCCCTCGCGGCGGCGAGGTCGGAAGCATGAGAGGATATTCCGCCGCACCGGCCGGCGAAGCGCCTCTAGAGGCAGTCTCCGGCCGCCGCTGGATGGCCGCCGCAGCCGTTCTCGCCGTCGGCGTAGCGTCGCTCGCGCTGGTGTTCCGGCCGGAACAGACGGAGGCGGTGCAGGTCTGGATCGATTCGACTGCCTATAACCACTGCTTTCTGGTCCTGCCGGTCGCGGCCTATCTTGCCTGGGACAGGCGGCAGACGTTGGCGACAGCCGTACCGCAGCCGGCGCCCTGGCTCGCCTTGGCGGCGTTCCCTCTGGCGCTCTGCTGGCTTTTCGCCGAACGCGCCGGCATCTGGGAGGCTCGCCAACTGCTCGCGATGAGCCTCGTCCAGCTCCTGTTCCTGGCGGTGCTCGGGCCGCGCTGCTGGCGCGCCCTGTCGGCGCCTCTGCTCTACCTGTTCTTTCTGATTCCGGTCGGAGGATTTCTGACCCCATACCTGCAGAGCTTTACGGCGCACTTCATGGCAACCGGGCTCGATTGGCTGGGGATTCCAAATTATTCCAGCGGCGCAACGATCGAAATCCCCGAGGGGACCTTCTATGTCGCCGAAGCCTGCGCCGGTCTGCGCTTTTTGATCGCCTCGGTGGCGTTCGGTGTCCTCTACGGCTGCCTCATCTATACGAGCCCGCTGCGCCGTCTGATGTTTGTGGCGCTGTCCGCGGTCGTGCCGATCATCGCCAACGGATTCCGCGCGCTCGGCCTTGTCGCCCTCGCCCATCTCGTCGGCAGCGCGGCGGCGGTGGAAACCGACCATGTACTCTATGGCTGGCTGTTTTTCTCGATTGTCACCTTCCTGTTGATCCTCGTCGGACTGCCCTTCCGACAGAGTTCGCGCGCCGTGCCGCCGCCCCGGAAGCCGGGCCGCAACGGCCCGATCGCCGCCTCTGCCGGGATCGCCGCCGCCGTCGTCATCCTTTTCGCCGCCGCCCCGCGGCTTCTCGCCGACCGCCTCGACCGCGCGGTCGCACCGGCGCCGGAAGCGGCCGGCCTCCACCTTCTGGTCCCGCCGGATTGCATGACGATCCTGCTGCCGGCGCGGTTCCCGGTCAGGGTTTCGCCGGCCGCTCCGGGCACCGCCGAGACCCGCGCCTACCGCTGCCGAGCAGGCGTTTTTGTCGTCTCCCTCTATCGCTATCCCAGCCGCATCGCGGCCCGTCCGCTGTTCGACCCGCTACACCTGGAGATCGCAGGGCACGGATGGGGACCCGCGGCGATGCGGATCTTTGACACCGGCAGCGGCGCCGCGACCCAACGCTGGCGGATCACCGAATTCGCGCGCGCATCTCAGAGCGAGGCTCATCCCGGCGAGGATCGCTATGCCGCGGTCGCTGCGGCGCTGTGGATCGACGACCGGCCGGCAAAGAGCACGCTCAGAGGCCGCCTTCTCCAGGCCATGAACGCGCTCAGCCGCGCGGCGGTCCCGCCGGTTGCGGCGATCGTCAGCTATGCCGCGGCGGAGGGACCGGCCGATGGCCGCCGCGCCGTCGACGCTTTCCTCGCCTCGGCAACCCCGAGCGGACTGCCGCCCGCCGCCGACGCCCGGTCCTTCAGCGCCCAGCGATAGCGGCGGACAGGATGCGGTGGAACGACTCCACCATCGCCTCGATCCCGAAGCCCTCTTCGACGCGCTGCCGATTGCGGCGCCCGACGCGGACGCGCAGCTCCGCATCGGCGCACAGCTCTGCCAGTGCTGCGGCCAGCCGCTCCGGGTCGTCGCGGGTGACGACAAACGGGCGGTTTTCCTCGGCTACCATCAGGGCGATATCGCCGACATCGGTGGCCAGGACGGGAAGCCGCGCCGCCATGGCTTCGAGGACGGCATAGGGCATCTGTTCGGTGTCGGAGGTGATGGCCAGAACGTCAAAGGCCCCCATGACCGCCTCCGACCGCGGCACATGGCCGGTGAATGTCACCCGGTCTGCCAAGCCCAGGCGCTCGGCGAGGCCCTGCAATGCCGCGCGCTCGGGCCCCTCGCCGCAGATGACGGCGCGGGCCGGCACTCCGGACGGGACGATCCGGGCGAAGGCGCGCAATAAGCGGGCGATGTTCTTTTCCGCGCGCAACGGCGAAAACGAGCCGATCACGCACGCGTCGCGGCGATCAAAGAACGGCTCTCCGGTCCGGGACACGCGATCGAAACGGCCGGGATCGATCCCGTTTGGGACGTAATGCACATGACGCGGGTCGATCCGCCACGAGCGGACCGCGAGGGCGGCCAGTTTGTGCGACGGGACCACGACGCTCGAGCGGCGCAGCAGCAGCGAACGGGCCAGGACCCGGCGCCACTTCTGGCGGTCGGCCTCATCCGCGCCAAATCCGTCCTCGAAATGGATATGGGGCCGGCCGGACCACATCCGGTTGACCATGACCCATTCGACCGATCCCCAATTGTAGGTCACAAGGGCATCGGCCTCCGCCTTCCGGCTCATTGCGGCAATCCGGCGCAGACGCGCGAGCGGGCTCGCCGGAGGGAGCGGGAGAACGGCAAAGTCGAGATCGCGGTCGAGCAGTGCGGTTGCCTGTTCCCGCCCGTCGAGGCTGACCACCAGATGCCGAAAGCGGCGGCCCAGTCGGTTGGCGACGGTCGCGAACCGGGTCTGCTGACCGCCGACCGCAAAGCTCGGAAAAACATGCAGCAGACGCGGCGCCATCGCTCTCATCCCGGGGCGACCGCCGCCTTCTGTCGCCAATAGCCCGAATGGCGCAGCCCGTTCCGTTCGACATCAGCCTGTCGACGGTTGCCGATTTCGACCGGCTGGGCGAGCTCTGGCGGGATCTGGAACAGCGCTCCGACGGATCGTTTTTTCAAAGCTGGGCGTGGACGGGCTGCCGCGCGGCGGAACGTTTTCCCGATCCGGTCCTGCTCGCCGCGCGCCGAGGCGGCGTCGTTGTTGCGGCGGCGCTGTTCAATCGGCGATTGCGCCCGTTGCTGCCGCCGATTCTGTTTCTGGGCGAGAGCGGCGATCGGCGCCATGACGACATCTTTATCGAGCACAACGGCGTTCTGATCGAACGCGGCCAGCCCCCCTCGCTCCTCGCCGCCTGCCTCGAACGCGCGGTCGGCGGGTCTGTCGGCGCCGCCCGGCGGCGGCGCCTCGTCATCAGCGGGACCGGCGAGGATCACCTGACCGCGGCGCGCGCTTGCGGCTGGCCCCTGCGCATTCGCGCCGTGCAGCCGGCGCCTTTTGTCGATCTTGAAGCCCTGCGCCGGTCGAACCAGGCTCCTCTCGACCGCGCGAGCGGCAATACGCGCTACCAGATCCGCCGTGCCCGACGCCGCTACGAGGCGCTCGGACCGCTTGTCATCCGCCGCGCCCGGACCTGCGAGGAGGCGCAGGATTTCCTGGGCGAGCTGCGGCGGTTGCACCAGGCCTACTGGACCGGCCGCGGCAAGGCCGGAGCATTCGCCAATCCGCACTTCGACGGCTTCCACCGCACCCTGATCCGCCGCAGCTTTGACGCCGGCGGGGTCGATCTGCTCAAGGTGACGGCCGGCGAACGCGTGATCGGATATCTCTATAATCTTTCCTACCGGGGCCATGTCTGCGCGTATCAGAGCGGGTTCGACTACGGTCTGGCCGATGCGCAGCGCAAGCCGGGCCTCGTCTGCCATCTTCTCGCGATCGAACTCTATCTCGCCGAGGGAGCGCGCCGCTATGATTTCCTGGCTGGCGCCGACCGCTACAAGCTCAGCCTTGCGACCGGCACGGCCGATCTACACTGGTTCGAACTCGGGAGGAGGGGCCTACTCGGCGCCGCGATCGCCGATCGCCTAATGCGCGGGCAGGGCAGGGGGTGAACAGCGCTGGGCGAGGACCGCCTGAGTTTGGAGCGCATGAAAGATACGCTGCCATACCCGCCCGCCGCCTTCCACCTGCTCCTATTAAGTCTTTCACAAAGAAGATTTTGCTTTGCCATCAGTTGAAAGGGGCAATGATGGCCTAGCTGGATCCTTTAAGGCATGATATACAGGCTTCGTTAGGTGCTTATTTGTCGAAAGCTGATTTGCAAGACCAGCACGCGCCGGAAGGAGGCATGAGGCGATCGATGATGCCCGATCGCCTGGCAGTGGAGCGGCTGCATTGGAGACGAGTGCCGGCGGACTCCCGCTCGGAACAGATAGGGACAACCGGAGAAAAGAAGTTGTCGTGGCGCCTCTCACTCCTCGTTATTCTCTCTTTGTCGCTTGCCCTTTGGGCGGCGGTCTGGGAGATCGCAGCCGCGCTCTTGCGGAGCCAATCGTAGTGCGGCGCAGCCCTCGGGGGCGGCGCGTGCGGCGGGGATGGCGACTCGCGTTCGGTCTTTTTGTTCTTGCCCTGATTGTGTCGGCGACCGCAGCGCCGCGCACCTCTTCACTGCGGTTTCGCACCGACGACTGGGTCACCGAATGCGGCGCCTCCGGCTGCTCGATTACCGGTCTGTTCCAACAGACCAATCTGAACGGCCGGCGCGGCTCCTTCGCCCTTGTGATCCTGTTGGGAAGCCGTCAATTGGCGGTGGTCGGCGAGCCCTATCCGATCCGCGCCAGAGTACAGATCGACAAGAACAACCCGGCCGAGTGCACCGGCCCGCGCTATTGCATTTTTCCGAGCCGGGAAGCCCGCCGGGCCATCAGCGAACTCGGCGCCGGATCTCTTGTTCTGGTGGATGTCTATACCGGCAAGGACCTGTTCCGCTCCAGCCTGAGCACCAGGGGCTATCAGGCGAGCCTGGCGGAGCTTCAGGCCGCGGGATACGCGGTTCCGGCAATTTGAAGCCGCCGCGCCGAGCCGTCGGCGGAATGCGCTGCGCTTTTCCGCCAGAATGACCGAGCCGCGCCGCCCGGGAAGCAGCGCACTACGGATTGGCGCAAGAGCTCGCCGCCGAGAGCCTGGCTCCGGCCGCCAGACCGCCGGCCCCGAAATTGACCCCGGGCGTAGTGCAGGGGCGGGGGGCCGCAGGCGAAATGACAAGGACGTTCCCCCGAGCGTCGACCCCGACGCGCACGCGGCGGCCGTCCTTTGTCGCATCGGCCTGCCATACCCAGATCGAGTTCGAATCCGCCTGGATATCGCCGAGCCGGCTGTAGCCTTCGCTCTGCAGGCGCGTGCGGAGCTGGGCCTCGCTGAGGCCGCTCTGCAGGGTTGCAGCGGAAGCGGCGGGGTTGCTCGGCTGACCGGCCGCCTTGGGAGGGGGAGGACTGGTCGGATAATGCGCGGTCGGATAGCGCATCGTGGGGTATTGCATGGTTGGGTAATGCAGCGAGGGATAGTCCTGCGCCACGGCCCAGGCCGGAACAGCGAGCAAACCGATCATAACGAGGGAGATTTGCCAGCGCCTCATGGCCGCTCCTCGCGCCGCCTGCCCAACAACTCGCGCGACGTCTTCCATTTTCGTGTCAGGCTCTGATTTTTCTGGTGGGCGCGAGAGGGATTGAACCTCTGACCCCTCCCGTGTGAAGGGAGTGCTCTCCCGCTGAGCTACGCGCCCGCCGAGGCGCATTAAGGCCGGGGGTCGCGAGCCTGTCAAGCGGCCGCCCGAGGCGGTCAAGGGCCGAGATCGAGGCGTTCGAGCGCCTGCGGCAGCAGCGCGAATTCGTCGAGCAGGGCAGCGGCGCCCAGGGTTTCCAGATCGCTGCGGGCATAGCCGTAGCGCATCAATACAAAGGGCAGGCGCGCGGCCCGGGCGGTGGCGGCGTCGACTTCGCTGTCGCCGATCATCGCCGCGCTCTCGACCCGGCCGCCGAGCTCGGCGATCAGGCCGAGGAGGTGGCCCGCTTCCGGCTTTTTGACGGCAAAGCGGTCGCCGCCGGCAACGCCGTCAAACAGCGGTAAGAGGCCGAGCCCGCGCAATACGACGAGCGCCGCCCGCTGCAATTTGTTGGTGCACACAGCAGTGCGATAGCCGCGCCGCCGCAATTCGGCCAGCGTCTCCGGCACCCCCGGATAGGGGCGGCTCAAGCGCGTCGCGTTCGCCTCGTATAGGGCGATAAATCGGGGCAGCACGAGGGCCGATTCGGCCGGGTCGCCGCCGGCGGCGGCGAGCGCGCGGGCCACGAGCGCCGGGACGCCGTCGCCGATCATCGGCTTTATTTGGTCCTGCGCGAGCGGCGGCAGGCCGCGCTCGCGCAGGACCGCGTTCGCCGTCGCCGCGAGGTCGGGGAGGCTGTCGACAAGCGTCCCGTCGAGGTCGAAAACCAGAAGGAAAGGTTCCATCGGCACAGACTTTGCGCCGTCGCGGTCACACTACGCAACAATCCGTGTGTTGGCAGCAGGGCGGCGCCGTGCCAGGATCGATCGGCCTTGCGCCGCTGCCCGGTTTGCCGCCCGGCGCGGGTGCGGGCCGCAATAAGCAAAAATCAACCAGACCCGCCAGACACTCAGAACCGCCGATGACCGAGCCCCGTTTCGCCGCTGTGATCCTCGCCGCCGGCAGCGGCACGCGCATGAACTCCGCGCGGCCCAAAGTCATGCACGAGATCGCCGGGCGGCCGATGATCGCACATCTGCTGGACGCGCTCGAACCGCTGCGCCCGGCCGCGGTCGTTGTCGTCCTCGCGCCGGGAATGGAGGAGGTCGCGCGCGCCGTCGCCGCTTGCTGCCAAAACAGGGCGCACTGCGTCGTGCAGGACCCGCCGCTCGGCACCGGCGACGCGGTGCGCGCGGCGCGCCCTGTGCTGGCGCCGCTTCTCGCCCCCGCGGGCGACATCGCCGAGGCGCTGGTGCTCTACGGCGACACGCCGCTGCTCGAAAGCGAGACCCTGGCCCGCCTGTTGGCCGGGCGCCGCGACGGCGCGGCGGCGATCGCCGCCGCCGGAATGCGGCCGGCCGATCCCGGGCCCTATGGCCGCTTCGTCCTCGCCCGCGGCGGCGCGCTCGAACGGATCGTCGAAGCGGCCGATGCCGACGAAGAGGAACGGGCGATCACGCTGTGCAACGGCGGCATCATGGCGATCGACGGACGCCACCTGTTCGACCTCGTCGACGCGCTCGACTGCGACAACAATAAGCGCGAATTCTACCTGACCGACATTGTCCGGCTGGCGCGTCGCCACGGGCTCCCGTGCCGCGCGGTCGAGTTGCCGGCCGAGGAACTGGTCGGCATCAATACCCGCGCCGAACTCGCCGCGGCGGAGGCGCTGATGCAATCCCGGCTGCGCGCGCGGGTCATGGCGGAAGGGGCCACGCTCGTCGCCCCCGAAACAGTCTTTCTGTCTTTCGACACACGGCTCGGCCGCGACACGGTCGTCGAGCCGAATGTCGTCTTCGGCCCCGGCGTCACGATCGGCGCGGGCGCCCGGATCCGCGCCTTTTCGCATCTCGAAGGGGCCGAGATCGGGCGCGGCGCGATCGTCGGCCCGTTCGCCCGGCTGCGCCCGGGGGCGGTGCTCGGCGAGGAGGTGCATGTCGGCAATTTTGTCGAGGTCAAGGCGGCGCGGCTCGGTGCCGGGGTCAAGGCCAATCACCTCTCCTATCTCGGCGACGCCGAGATCGGGGCCGGAACGAATATCGGCGCCGGGACGATCACCTGCAATTACGACGGCTTTAACAAGTGGCGCACGACGATTGGCGCGGGCGTGTTCATCGGCTCGAACACGGCCTTGGTCGCACCGGTCGCGGTCGGCGATGGTGCGATCGTCGGAGCGGGGAGCACCGTCACCAGCGACGTACCCCCCGAGGCGCTGACGATCGCGCGCGGGCGGCAGAGCGACAAGCCGGGACGCGCAGCCGAAATCCGGGCGAGGCTGCAAGAAAAGAGGCGCTGATGTGCGGGATCATCGGGATCATCGCCAAGGAGGCGGTGGCGCCGGGTCTGATCGAGGGGCTGCGCCGGCTCGAATATCGCGGCTATGATTCGGCCGGCGTCGCCACCCTCGTCAACGGCCGTATCGAATGCCGCCGCGCCGAGGGCAAGCTCGACAACCTCGCCCAGCGCATTGCGCGCGCACCGGTCCAGGGGGTGATCGGCATCGGCCACACGCGCTGGGCGACGCATGGCCTGCCGATCGAGAAGAACGCGCATCCGATCGCCACCGAGCGCGTCGCCGTCGTCCATAACGGCATCATCGAGAACTACCAGGCCTTGCGCCATGAATTGACCGGGCTCGGCTACCGCTTCCAGACCGACACCGACACCGAGGCGGCGGCGATCCTCGCCACTCATTATTTGGCGCAGGGCCTGGCGCCGGATGCGGCGGTGGCGCGCCTGCTGCCGCGGCTCGAAGGGGCCTTCGCGCTCGTCTTCCTGTTCGCCGGCGAGCACGACCTGCTGATCGGCGCCCGCCGGGGTCCGCCGCTGGCGATCGGCTATGGCGAGGGCGAGATGTTCGTCGGCTCGGATTCGCTGGCGCTGGCACCGCTGACGCGCCGCATCACCTATCTCGAGGACGGGGATTGGGCGGTCGTAACCTCGCATGGCGTCACGATCCGCGATCGCGACAATGCCGAGGCCGAGCGCCGGATCTACGACACCGCCCATTCGGGCGCGCTGATCGGCAAGGGCAATTACCGCCATTTCATGCAGAAGGAGATCTTCGAGCAGCCGGCGGTGATCGGCGATACATTGAACGCATTGATCAATCCGACGACGCGCGCGGTGCATCTGCCGCAATTGCCCTTCGCCCTGTCCGAACTCGAGCGGATTTCGGTTATCGCCTGCGGCACCTCCTACCATGCCGGCCTTATCGCCAAGCATTGGCTCGAACGCGTGGCGCGAATTTCGGTCGAAGCCGACATTGCCTCGGAGTTCCGCTACCGCGCGCCGGCGATGCCGCGCGGCGGGGCGGCGATCTTCATCTCGCAATCGGGCGAGACCGCCGATACGTTGGCAGCCTTGCGCTACGCACGCGCCGAGCGGCAGAAGATCATCGCTCTCGTCAATCAGCCGGAAAGCTCGATCGCGCGCGAGGCCGACCTGGTCCTGCAAACCCTAGCCGGGCCCGAGATCGGCGTCGCCTCGACCAAGGCGTTCACAACCCAGCTCGCCGTTCTTGCCTGCTTCACCCTCGCCCTTGCCCGCGCCCACGGCACGATCGACGCGACGCGCGAGGCGGCGCTCGCCGGGGCCCTGACCGAGGTGGCCTCGCGGGCCAGCGAGGTGCTGAACCACGACGAGCGCATCCGCGCGATCGCCGCCGAGATCGCCGAAGCGCGCGACGTGCTCTATTTCGGGCGCGGCACCGCCTACCCGCTGGCCCTCGAAGGCGCCCTGAAGCTCAAGGAGATCTCCTACATCCACGCCGAAGGCTATGCCGCGGGCGAGATGAAGCACGGGCCGATCGCCCTGATTGACGAGAGCGTGCCGGTCATTGTGCTGGCACCTCAGGACGACCTGTTCGAAAAGACGCTGTCGAATGTCGAGGAGGTGATGGCGCGCGGCGGCCGCGTCGTCATGCTCTCGGACGCGGCCGGGGTGGCGCGGCTCGGGGAGCGCCTGTCCTGGGGCATCGCGGTGCCGTATTGCGACCCCTTTGTCGCGCCGCTCCTCTATGCGATCCCGATCCAGCTCCTCGCCTATCACGTCGCGGTTTTGAAGGGCACCGACGTCGACCAGCCGCGCAACCTCGCCAAGAGCGTTACGGTCGAGTAGCCTTGGAGACTCTCAATCAAATCACGAAATCGGCGGAATACGCTGCGCTCTTCCGCCCTATGCTTCACGCTCGTCGGAAACACCGTAGGGCGGAAAAGCCTTTGGCCCCGGCGCCCCCCGGGCTTAATACCGACGGACCGTCGCAAGCCCACGGGTCCGCGCTTCGCGCGGCCCGAGGACAAGCTCCGCCCGGGGGCGGGGGGAGCGCATTCCGCCACGTTTCTCACCAACACAGGCTCAGGGCCGCCACGGCCAGGCGACGGCCGCACGCAATCACCACTCCCGCAATTCGTAATAGGTGCAGCCGATCCATTCGTGAAGAGCGAAGTAGCTCATCCGCCAAGCCTTGACCTGGGGCACAAAATCGTCCCAGGCGAACGAGGGCAGGGGATCGAGCTGCGTCGGGGCGGCGGTGACGGTCACCGAAAGCGGCGCGAAGGCGATCAGGCTGCGCCGCATGTGCCAGGCCTGGGTCACGACATAGATCGAAGCGATGTGATGCCGCCGCAGGATTGCCTCGGAGAACCGGGCGTTCTGCCAGGTGTCCCCGGAGGCTCCCTCGATCCAGGCAGCAGAGACGCCAAAATCCTGCCGCAGGCTCTGCGCCATCAACTGCCCGACCGAGGGTTCGCCGGGGCGCAGCGCGCCGCCGCTCACCAGGATCGGCAATCCGGACTTTTTCGCCAGGCGGGCGCCGGCGCGCAGGCGTTCGAGGGTCAGCCCGCCGACCGTGATCGCCCCGCCCGCACCGCGCGCGACGTCGCCGCCGAGGATGACAATCGCACCCGGGTTCTGGTCGGGTGGAGGAGCGAGCGGCAACCCCGCCTCGAGCGGCGCAATCAGAAGCTGCGCGGTGATCGGCAGCGAGAACAGGAACAGGCCCGCCGCCGCGGCGACGACCAGAATCCGGCCGATCAGCCGCCAGCGGATCGCGAGCAGACCGCCGGCGAGGGCGAGGGCCGAGAGGCTCGCCGGCGGGATCAGAACTTCGACGAGGCCGTGGACGAGGGCGAGCACGGCATCACCGGATGGGCGGCTTCATGGCCGTCACAGGCTCCAATAATGGATGTGACTCGGGACTTCGCGGCGCGCGACCGCCGATTTGACGTCGATGAAGACCCCGCCCGGGGTGAGGATAGCAAACAGGCTGTGCCATCCGGCCTCGCGGATTGCCCGGTGCGGAACCGCCAGGATCAAGCCGTCGAGCCCGGCGAATTCGGCGAGCGGGACGAGTTCGATGCCGTAATGATCTCTCGCCTCGGCTGGGTCGACGAGCGGGTCGGCTACAGCCGCAGAGACGCCGAACTGGCCCAATTCGGCGAGGATGTCGGGGACGCGGCTGTTACGCAGATCGCGCACATTCTCCTTGAAGGCGAGACCGACGATCCCGACCCTGGCCGCCTTGACCGGTCGTTCCGCCGCGATCAGCATCTTGACGAGGCGTTGGCCGATAAAGGCGCCCATGCCGTCATTAATGCGGCGTCCGGCCAGGATGATCTGCGGGTGATAGCCAGCGGCCTCCGCTCGCGCCGTCAGATAATAGGGATCGACGCCGATGCAGTGCCCCCCGACGAGGCCCGGGGCAAAAAGCTGGAAATTCCATTTCGTTGCCGCTGCCGCCAGGACATCGCGAGTGGGGATCGCCAGCCGGTCGAAAATGATCGCCAATTCGTTCATCAATGCGATGTTGAGGTCGCGCTGGGTGTTCTCGATGACCTTCGCCGCCTCGGCGACCTCGATCGAGGGCGCGCGATGGATCCCGGCCGGCACGATGCGCCGATAAACCGCGGCGATGCGGTCCAAGGTTTCTTCGTCCTCGCCGGCGACGATCTTGACGATTGTGTCAAGCCGGTGCTGCGCGTCGCCGGGGTTGATCCGTTCCGGCGAATAGCCGAGCGTGAAATCGGCACCCGGTTCGAGGCCGGAGGAGCGGGCCAGGAGCGGTCTGCAGAATTCGCGAGTCAGACCGGGATAGACCGTCGATTCGAACACTACGACCGAGCCTTTGGCAAGGCGCGGGCCGATCAGGGCGCAGGCGCTGGCGAGCGCTGACAGGTCGGGCCGGCGCGCGCGGTCGATCGGCGTCGGCACGGTGACGACAAAAAAGCTCGCGTCTGCGAGCCTGTCCGGGTCGCCGGTCAGGGCGAGCCGGGTAGCGCGCAACGCTGCTTCATCGACCTCGCCGGTCTCGTCGATCCCCGCGCGCAAGGCGGCGATGCGCGTCGGCGCGACGTCGAAGCCGACGACCGGCTCGAACTCCTTGGCCAAGGCCATGGCGACCGGCAGACCGACATAACCGAGCCCCACGACGGCAAACCCGCGTTCCATTACGCTTTCAGGCCGTAATAATCCCGGTACCAGCGCACGAACTCGGCCACGCCTGCCGCCACCGGCGTGCGCGGCCGGTCGCCGATCAAGGCTTCAAGCAGCCGGGTCGAAGCCGCCGTGCTCGGCACGTCGCCCTTCTGGGCTTCGACGTATCGACGTTCGGCGCGGCGGCCGAGCGCTGCCTCGATCGCCGCGACAAATTCATCGAGTCCAACCGGGTTTCCGCCGCCGATATTGACGATCCGGTAGGGCGCCGCGGGGCTCAGCGAATCCTCCGCGGCAAGCTTCTGTCCGATGACCGGGACCTTGTCTACGAGGCGCAGGACCGCCTCGACGAGATCGTCGATATAAGTGAAATCGCGCTCCATCTGCCCGAAATTGTAGAGTTCGATCGGGCGCCCGGCGAGGGTGGCCTCGACGAATTTGAACAATGCCATATCGGGCCGCCCCCACGGCCCGTAGACCGTAAAGAACCGGAACAGGGTGGTCGGGACGCGCCACAGATGGGCATAGGCATGCGCCATCGCCTCCGTCGCCTTCTTCGAGGCGGCATAGAGGGTCAGCGGGTGGTCGGCGGGATCGGTTTCGGCAAAGGGCAGGGCGGTGTTGGCGCCGTAGACCGAACTCGTCGAGGCGATCAACAGGTGCCGCGGCTGCAGCGCGCGGCAGATTTCGAGGATCGTGAAAGTGCCGACAAGATTGGCGTCGACATAGGCGCGGGGATTTTCGAGGCTGTAGCGCACCCCGGCCTGAGCCGCCAGATGAATGACGATGTCCGGTTCCGCCCTTTCGGCGATCCGGCCCACGGCCGCGGCGTCTTCGAGCATCGCCTGGTAGGCCTCGAAACCAGCCGTCTCCCGCAACAGGGCATGGCGCCGCTCCTTGAGACGGACATCGTAATAGGGCGTCATGCCGTCGACGCCGGTGACCTGATGCCCCTCGGCAAGCAGGCGCCTGGCCACATGAAACCCGATAAAGCCCGCAGTCCCGGTTACCAGATAGCGCATCGCCGAGCCGTGTTCCGTATCGCCGCGTGCCCCAATCCGGCACGGGACGCCTATTCTCCCGAATCCCGGTGAATTTTCCATCGGATTGAAGGGCGGCTAACCCCGTGTCTTCCCCTCCAGCGCGTCGAGGGTGCGTGATCGGCCGGCATGGACCGAGACGGCGCGCGACTAAGCATTATCCGCCACTCCCGCTCGATGACCGGCGAGAGCGCTGCGCCGGTTGCCGCGCGGGGCCCGCCAGCCCGGCATCAGGCGCTCGACCGCCGAGACATCGCCCGCCGGCTCTCGTCGAGATGCCGGCGCATGCCCGATAATTTCCCCTAATCAGGCAGAAAGGGCGCCGCAGGGCTGCACTGTGAGGCGCTTCACAGGCTCGCCTGAAACTCGCGCTATAATCACCCAGAGGCGGTCGCGCCGCCCCCGACCGCTCGACGACAGGAAGGGAACGGATCGGGAGGACCAGATGCGCGCTACCTTTGCGCTCGCGATGCTCGGCCTGCTCGTCGCTCTGCCGGTCCGGGCCAGTGTCACCTACGACCTCATCGCCACGTCCGACTCGCCGGCGCAAGCCGATCCTGCCTCGCAGGCGTTCCCGACGCCGCAGACAATCGCCTCGATCACCCTCTCTGACGGCATCGTCGCCGGCGGCTCGATGAACTTCACCGTTAATTGCTCCGGCCCCGGCTATAATTGCCCGCAGCCATGGCCCAGCTATGTTCTGGGCGGCCATTTCGCCTCCGGCGGCTGCATCCCCTGCGCGACGGCCGACAATCAGCCTTCTACGGTCGACGTCACCTTCAACCCGGACGGCACGCTTTCGGGCTCCTTCCGCGTCACCGAGGACACGGACGAGCTTCTGGTCGGCGGGAGCGGGTTTGCCTGGTCCGGCATCCTCGGATCGGACGCCATCAACAATTTCGACGTTGCGGGCTACTGGATCGACCCCGACCCGCTTCCGGTCCCCGAGCCGTCGAGCATTGCGTTGATCCTGACGGCGCTCGCCGCGCTCGGCGCGAGCAGCGCAGTGCTGAGCGATCGCGGAAGGTTCGCCTTCGGGCACATTGCGGGAGGACGGCAGGGGAAGGGAGCGGCACCATTATCCGAATCTTCGTCTTTGCTCAGACAATAGAGCGCGGCGCAGGCCATCGCTGCTTTTAAGCTCCGGGCGACGGACGCTGCGCCGGCCGGGCCGGGCGATGAAGGTGCGCGCTCGGTCCGGCCTTGCTGACAGCCATCCAGTGAACTCCTGTTGCGCACCCCCCGGAGAGGCTGAACCAAGCCTGCCGTGATCTTTTGATGGAGGGATCTAAACCCCTGCAAAAATGGTCGGAGTGAGAGGATTTGAACCTCCGGCCCCTGCCTCCCGAAAGCAGTGCTCTACCAGGCTGAGCTACACTCCGCCGATCCGGCGCGCTCTATAGCGCCGATGCCGTGCCCACGCAATATCGGGGCTCGCGGGGCCGAGAGGAAGGGTCAAAACCCGCGCTCGGTGGCGAAAAGCGCAGCCTCGGCGAGGGCGCGCCGCTCGGACCCGTCGGCAAACCCGGACAACGCCTCGATCGCGGCCGCGCCGTAGAGGCGGGCGCGCCGCAGGGTCTCGGCGCCGGCGCCGTGGCGCTCGATCAGCCGGATCGCGCGTTCGAGGTCGCCCGGCCGCTGATCCAATTCCTCGAGCGTGCGCCGCCAGAACGCGCGCTCCTCGGCATCCCCCCGGTCGAGCGCCAACAACACTGGCAAGGTGATTTTGCCGTCGCGGAAATCGTCGCCGACGCTCTTGCCGAGTTCGCTCTGCCGGGCGGCAAAATCGAGCACGTCGTCAGCCAGCTGAAAGGCAATGCCGAGATTGCGGCCAAAGCGGTCGAGCGCCTCCTCCTCGGCCGGGGAGCGGCCGGCGACGACCGCCCCGAGGCGGCTCGCCGCCGCGAACAATTCGGCCGTCTTGGCTTCGACGACGGCGAGATAGGCCGCTTCGCTGGTCGCGATGTCGTTGGCGGTGATGAGCTGGCGCACCTCGCCCTCGGCGATGACCGCAGAGGCCCGCGACAGGATTTCGAGGACGCGCAGAGACCCGTCCTCGACCATCAGTTCAAAGGCGCGGCTGAACAGGAAATCGCCGACGAGCACGGCGGGCTTGTTGCCCCACACCGCATTCGCGGTGTCGCGGCCGCGGCGCAATTCGCTGTCGTCGACCACGTCGTCGTGCAGCAGCGTCGCGGTGTGGATGAACTCGACCGCGGCGGCGAGCGCGACGTGCCGGAGGCCCTGGTAACCGCACAGGCGCGCGCACCCCAGGGTCAGCATCGGCCGCAGCCGCTTGCCGCCGCCCGCGACGATATGCCCGGCGAGTTGCGGGATCAGCGCTACCGGGCTTTGCATGCGCTCGATGATCAATTGGTTGACGGTGGCGAGATCGCCGCCGAGCAGACGGGACAGCGCGTCGAGGGAGGGCTCCGCTCTTTCGCGCTGCGGATCGATGTCCGCCACCAGCGCCACCGCGTTCTCCGCCTGTCCCGCTTGTCTCGGGGGTCCCCGGTCCGGGCTCCGCGCCAGGGGTTGACGCGCCCGAACGCGAGCGAGCATAGAGTGACCGGGGTCACGGTCAAGTGCCGCGCCTCATTCTTCGCCCGGATCTCCCTGGTTGTGGCGCCGATGAAGGAGTTGTTGCGGACCAACGATCCGATCCGCCTGTCCTGGCTGCAGGCGCTGCTCCGGGATTGCGGGATCGAGAGCCTTGTTCTCGACCAGCATATGAGCATCATCGAGGGCAGCATCGGCGCCATTCCACGCCGCCTCGTCGTCGCCGAGGCGGATTACCGGCGCGCCTGTGCGGCGCTGTTGGAAGCCGGCGAGGAGATCGGATGAGCGGGGCACCCGCCGGCGCGCCGCGCGTCAGCGAGGATCGCCTGCTCGGTGGTCGGGTGCGCCTGCGCCAGCCGGAAGAAGGCTACCGCGTCGCGATCGACCCCGTCTTTCTCGCTGCCGCAGTCCCGGCCGAAGCGGGTCAGACCGTGCTCGACGTCGGCTGCGGGTGCGGCGCGGCGATGCTGTGCCTGGCCGCGCGCGTGTCCTCCTGCCGCGTTGTCGGCATCGAATTGCAGCGCGATCTGGTCCGCCTCGCTGGCGACAACATCATCCTCAACGGCATGGAGAACCGGCTCTCGGTCATGCTCGGCGATCTCGCGGCGCCGCCGCCGCGGCTATCCTTCGGCGCCTTTGATCACGTTATGGCCAACCCGCCTTTCAACGAGCCCGAGCGCGCCCCGGCGCCGCCCCTGCCGGGCAAGGCCGCCGCCACCATCGAGGGCACGGCCGACCTTGCCGCCTGGGTACGCTTCGCCCTGGCGATGGCGCGCGCCAAGGGCAGCGTGACCTTCATTCACCGCGCCGACCGCGTCGACACCTTGATCAAGGAGATCGCCGGCCGCGCCGGCGAAGTCGTGATTTTTCCGCTATGGGCGGGAACGCAGAAGCCGGCGAGCCGCGTCCTTGTGCGCGCCCGGAAGCAGGTCGCCGCACCCGCCCGTATCGCTCCGGGTCTCGTCCTGCACGAGGAGGGAGGCCGCTTCACCGCCCGCGCCGAGGCGGTCTTGCGGGGCGGCGAGGGGCTCGAACTCTAGGCCGCGCCGTCTGGCGCCGGACCCTGCGGCTCCCCATCTTGCCAGGGCATGGGACTGCGCGATTCACCGATCTTTGCACGACGCTGGCCGCGCCCGCCGGTAGTGGCGGTGCTGCGCTTCGAGGGGGTCATCATGCCGCGCCTGCGGCGGGAGGGAGTCTCATTGGCGAGCCATGCCGGCGCGATCGAGAAGGCGTTCCGCCTGTCCGGCCTTGTCGCCGTTGCGATCGTCGTCAATTCGCCGGGCGGCGCGCCGGTTCAGTCAGCGCTGTTGTTCCGCCGCATCCGCCAGCTCGCCGAGGAAAAAGAGGTTCCGGTCTTTGCCTTTGCCGAGGATGTCGCGGCCTCGGGCGGCTATTGGCTGGCGCTCGCCGGCGACGAGATTTATGGCGAGGAGACTTCGCTTGTGGGCTCGATCGGCGTGGTCAGCGCCGGCTTCGGCCTCAACCGTCTGATCGAGCGGCTCGGCGTCGAGCGCCGCCTCCATACCGCTGGCGCGTACAAGGCGCTGCTCGATCCGTTCCTGCCGGAAAACCCGGCCGATGTCGCCAGGCTGACCGCCTTGCAGCAGGACATCCACCTATCCTTCAAGGAGCACGTCCTCCGGCGCCGTCACGGCAAGATCGACACCGTCGACGAGAGTCTGTTCGAGGGCGAGGTGTTGACCGGCCGGATGGCGCTCGAACGCGGGCTGATCGACGGCATTGGCGATCTCCGCGGCGTCATGCGCGCGCGCTACGGCGACAAGGTCCGGCTGCGCCCGATCGCTCCCGAGCGGCGGCGCTGGCGCTGGTGGCGGCGGCCGCCATTCTTCACCTGCGACCCGCCGGCGATGATGAGCGAAATCGCCGACTGGATCGAGACGCGGCTCTTGTGGGCGCGGTTCGGGCTATGAGCGAGGCAGGAGCGCCCCGCGACGCGGCCCGGGGATTGACCGTGCTTTGCCGCTCCCGGTAAACCTCGCCGATGTTCGACCTTCCGCAGCTCGTATTCCTGATCCTGGTGATCGGTATCGTGTGGTACGGGCTGCGCCGGCTCAACGGGCCGCCGCGCGACCTGCCGCGCCGCCCCGGCGCGCGCCCGGGCATGCGCCCCAATAGGCGTCAGGAACCGCCGCCGCGGATCGAGGCCGAGGATTTGGTCGCGTGCCGGGTCTGCGGCACCTATGTCGCCGCCGGCGCCCCCGATTGCGGCCGGCGGGACTGCCCGCGCCTGCGCTCGCGATGACCGTGCCGCCGAGCTTCCAGGCGCTGATCCTCGCGCTTGAGCGCTATTGGGCGGAACGCGGCTGCGTGATCCTGCAGCCCTATGACGTCGAGGTCGGCGCCGGCACGTTCCATCCGGCGACGACGCTGCGGGCGCTCGGCCCTGAGCCGTGGCGCGCCGCCTACGTCCAGCCCTCGCGCCGACCGACCGACGGCCGTTACGGCGAAAACCCGAACCGGCTGCAGCATTATTACCAGCTCCAGGTGATTCTGAAGCCGGCTCCGCCCGACAGCCAGGATCTCTATCTGACGAGCCTCGCAGCGCTCGGCATCGAGGCCCGCCACCACGACATCCGTTTTGTCGAGGACGACTGGGAGAGTCCGACGCTCGGCGCCTCCGGGCTCGGCTGGGAAGTCTGGCTCGACGGCATGGAGGTCAGCCAGTTCACCTATTTTCAGCAGGTCGGCGGCATTGAATGCGATCCGGTGTCGACCGAGTTGACCTACGGGCTGGAGCGACTCGCCATGTATGTGCAGGGGGTCGAGAGCATCTTCGACATCGACTTCAACGGTGCTCCGGGCCCCGGCCGGATCACCTATGGAGATGTGTTCCGGCGCGCCGAGCGGGAATTCTCGGCGTATAATTTCGAATACGCCGACACCGGGAGGCTCCTTGCCCATTTCGCCGACGCCGAAGCGGAATGCCGGGCGCTGATCGCACAGAGGCTGGCCCTGCCGGCCTATGACCAGTGCCTCAAATCGAGCCACTTGTTCAATCTGCTCGACGCCCGCGGGGTCGTCAGCGTCACCGAGCGGGCCGCCTATATCGCCCGGGTGCGTGCCCTCGCCCGCGCCTGCTGCGAGACCTGGCTTGCCGGGTCCAATTCATGACTGGGGCCTCATTACCGTCACCCCGGCGGAGGTCGGGGTCCATGGCAGAGGTGGATCCCGACCGTCGCCGGGATGGCGAGGAGATATTGTCGGGGACCGAGCTTTGAGGGCGCCGTGAGATCGGTCGACGACACTGTAAACGCCCCGGTTCGCCGAGGCGAATTGCTGCTCGAACTGTTGTCCGAGGAAATCCCGGCGCGGATGCAGCGCGCGGCGCTCGCCGATCTGTGCGTCTTGTTGCGCGACAAGCTCGCCGCCGCCGAGATCCCGGCCGAGAGCCTGGAAGGCTGGGTGACGCCGCGGCGGCTCGCGGTTGCGGCCCA
>DATFCQ010000454.1:0-5275 GCA_035252905.1 Allostellaceae bacterium
CGTCCTCACGGCGCCGGGACCTTTGTCGCGGGCGGGCCGGAGGCGGTTGCGGGCGGGGCGACGGCGACAACAAGCGGGCGCGCGGCGCGGCGCTGCAGCCACAGAACGCCGAAGAGATCGACGACGCCGACGCCGAGCCGATCGAGGAGGCCGTATTTCGAGACGCCGCGCCGGCGCGGCCGATGATTGACCGGGATCGAGCGCACGCTTCCCCCCTCGCGCAGGACCAGCGCCGGCATAAACCGGTGCATGTGGTCGAAATAGGGCAGATCGAGAAACAATGCGCGCGGAAACAATTTCAAACCGCAGCCGGTATCCGGCGTGTCATCGTGCAGGAGGCGCCGCCGGACCGCGTTGGCAATGCGCGAGGCGCGGCGTTTCGACCAGGTGTCCCGGCGGTTCTGGCGGTGTCCGTTGACCAGGAGCATCGCGCCGGGCGGACCCTGCTGCGCCAGTTGCCAGAGCCGGGGAATGTCCGCAGGATCGTTCTGCCCGTCGCCGTCGAGGGTGGCGATCCAGGGCGCGCGCGCCGCTTTGACCCCGGTGCGGATCGCGGCGCTCTGCCCGCAATTTTCTCGATGGCGCAGCAGGCGCAGTTGCGGCATCGCGCGGGCGAGGCGCAGGACTTCGTCCGCGGTCCCGTCGCCGCTGCCGTCGTCGACGACGACGATCTCGTAGCAGAGGAAGCCGTCGAGCGCGGCCCGGATCTCGCTGACGAGCGGCGCGATGTTTTCGGCCTCGTTCTGCACGGGGATGACGACGGAAAGGTCCATGCCTTCGCTGCCCCCGAGTGCCCCCTGGGCGAAGAGCCCAGCCCGGCTGCCGAACCGCCTTTCGCGATCGCCGCCGGATGTAGCATCTTTCCCCCGCATCGACAAATTGCCGACAAGGATCCCTGCGCTTGTCCCCACAACCCGACACCATAACGCGACCGAACCCGGTTTCTTCCCGCCCCAGGGATCGGGAGTGACGGACATAAAAAATTCGGCGGCGGCGGACGCCGCATCCCCGCTGGCCTCCTCTTTTTTCACGCCCGGGCGCCGGCTCAAGCGGCTCCGGCATTGGCCGCGGCTCCTGCGGCTGACGTGGCTGCGCTGGCGGCGCGGCGTCATTTTTCTGTTCGGCGGCTGCATGATCGGCCTCGCCGGCGTGGTGATGGCGGTCGGGGCCGCCGCCGCGCAGCGGCAATTTGATCGACTGCTTGCGGTATCGCCGTGGACGGCGTTGCTGGTCACGCCGGCCGGGTTCGCGTTGATCGCCTGGCTGACGCGCCGATTTGTGCCGAATTCGGAAGGCAGTGGCATCCCGCAGGCAATCGCCGCCCGCAAATTGTGGGATCAGAACGAACGGCGCCGGCTGGTCTCGCTGCGCATCGGGCTCGGCAAGATCCTGTTGACCCTGGCCGGCCTCCTGTGCGGCGCCTCGATTGGACGCGAGGGGCCGACGGTGCAGGTCGGGGCTTCGATCATGTTTACGGTCGGGCGCCTGTCGCCGGCGCGGCAGCGCGGGCTGATCCTCGCCGGGGCCGCGGCCGGCATTGCCGCCGCCTTCAACACGCCGCTGGCCGGCGTCGTGTTCGCCATCGAGGAGATGAGCCGCGCCTTTGACGAGCGCGCGAACAGCCTGGTGATCGGTGCCATCGTCGCCGCCGGCATCGTCTCGCTCGCCCTGCTCGGGAACTACACCTATTTCGGCGTCACCGCCGCCAATCTCGGCGGCGGCATCGGCTGGGCGGCGGTGCCGGCCTGTGGCGTCGCCGGCGGGATCCTGGGCGGGATCTTCAGCCGTATTCTGGTCACAGTGGCCGCCGGCTTGCCGGGGCGGTGCGGGCGCGCCTGCAAGCAGCAGCCGATCCTGTTCGCGGCCGGCTGCGGCCTGTTGGTCGCGGTGTGCGGCCTCGCCTCCGGCAACACGGTCTTCGGCACCGGCTATAGCCACATCAAGGCCGTGATCGACGACGGCGCGGCGCTGCCGCCCGGCTTTGGCCTGTTGAAAATGGCGGCCACCACCTTGTCCTCGGTGGCCGGCATTCCCGGCGGCCTGTTTTCTCCCTCGCTCGCGGTCGGCGGCGGGATCGGCTACGACATCGCCCGCCTGTTGCCGGGGGCGCCGGTCAGCGCGATCGTGATCCTCGGCATGGTCGGCTATTTTTCCGGCGTCGTGCAGGCGCCGATCACCGCGTTCACGATCGTCGCCGAGATGACCGCCGATCACAACATGATCGTGCCGTTGATGGCCGCCTCATTGATCGCCACCGCGGTCTCGCGGCTGATCTGCCGTGAGGGCGTGTACCACACGCTGTCGCGCAATTACCTGCCGCGCGAGGCGCGGGCCGCCGCGCCGCAGACTTCGACCTTCGGGTGACGCAAGGGGCCGGAACTTCGACCAATCTTGCTGCGTCAAAATGACATGAACGAGCGCGAGGTCCGAGAATTGGCCGCGATCCTGATCGAGGAACACGGGCGCCGCGCCGTCGCGGTGGCTGCGCGGCGACGGGCGCAATATGCCAGCCGGCCCTGTTCGGAAATCTTCCAGCTGTGGAATTCGATCGGAACCGCGGCGGCGCAGCTCCTGCGCCGGCGCAGGCGCGCCCGCCGCGCCAGGTGAGGAATGCGGCGGAGTGTATTCCGCCGATTCAGCGGTCGATCCAGGCGATGCGCAGGACGTTGGTGGCGCCCGGCGTGCCGAACGGCACCCCGGCGGTGATGACGACGCGTTCGCCGGGACCGGCAAAGCCCTCGCGGTGAGCGATGCGGGCGGCCTTGCCGACCATGTCGGAAAAGCTCTTGACGTCGGCGGTGTGCACGCAATGCGCACCCCATAACAAGGCAAGGCGGCGGGCGGTGGCCAGGCTCGAAGTCAGGACCAGGAGCGGTGCCTGCGGCCGCTCGCGGGCGGCGCGCAATGCCGTCGCTCCCGACGTCGTATAGGACACGATCGCGGCGGCGCCGATCGTTTCGGCTACCTGGCTCGCGGCGGCGCTGATTGCATCGGAATCGGTGTGCTCATGCCCGATCTGCGTGCCGTGCAACAGACGATTGTAGAGTTCATCCTCTTGCACGCGACAGGCGATGCGGTCCATCATCGTCACCGCCTCGACCGGATAACGCCCCGCCGCGGTTTCGGCCGACAGCATGACCGCATCGGCGCCTTCATAGACTGCGGTCGCCACATCCGAGGCCTCGGCCCGCGTCGGCGTCGGCGCATGGATCATCGATTCGAGCATCTGCGTCGCGACAATGACGGGCTTGCCGCTCAGGCGGCAGGCATGCACGACCTGTTTCTGGACGGGCGGGACCTCTTCCGGCGGCATTTCGACGCCGAGATCGCCGCGCGCCAGCATGACCGCGTCCGCCTGCTCGATGATTTCGTCGAGGCGCTCGATCGCTGCCGGTTTTTCGAGCTTGACCATCAATCCGGCGCGGCCGGCGACGAGCTTGCGGCCCTCGGCAACATCGTCGGGACGCTGGACAAAGGAGAGCGCGATCCAGTCCGCCCCGTGTTCGAGGGCGAAGGCCATGTCGGCGCGGTCCTTCTCGGTGATGGCCGAGATCGGCAGGACCGCGTTCGGCACATTGACCCCCTTGCGGTCCGACAGGGTGCCGCCGACCACGCAGCGCGTCTCGGCAAAGCCGCGGCCGCAATTTTCGACCGCGAGCCGCACCTTGCCGTCGTCGACGAGGAGTTCGGTTCCTGCCTGCAGGGCCTCGAAGACCTCGGGATGCGGCAACGGGGCGCGGGTTCCGTCGCCGGCCTCGCGGTCGAGGTCGAGGCGGAACGGCGCTCCGCTGGCGAGTTCGATCGGGCCCTCGGCAAAGGTGCCGAGGCGCAATTTGGGGCCTTGCAGATCGGCGAGAATGCCGATCGGCCGTCCGGTCTCGCTCTCGATTTGGCGAATCGCCGCGAAGCGGTCGAGGTGTTCCTCGTGCGTGCCGTGGCTGAAATTGAGCCGGAACACATCGACACCCGCCGCGAACAGAGCGCGGATGCGCTCGCGGCTGGAGCTGGCCGGACCGAGGGTGGCGACGATCTTTGCACTGCGCCGGCGCCGCATCCCTGACCTCCGCGAAGCGCTCTCAGCTTTCGGGGGCGGGGCCGGCGAGCACCAGGATCGCCCGGAAATCATTGACATTGGTCAGGGTCGGACCGGTCATGACGAGATCGCCGAGGGTGGCGAAAAAGCGGTAGCCGTCATTGTCGGCGAGCGCGGTCTTGGCCGAAAGGCCGAGCGCCGCGGCCCGCGCGAGACTGTCGGGATACAACATCGCTCCGGCGTTGTCCTCGGTTCCATCGATGCCGTCGGTGTCGCAGGCGATCGCCGCAATGCCCGGCGCACCGTCGAGCGCCACGCCGAGCGCCAGCAGAAACTCCGCGTTCCGTCCGCCGCGGCCCTTGCCGCCGACCGTGACCGTGGTTTCGCCGCCGGACAACAGCACCGCCGGCGGCGCAACCGCCGCGCCGCCGATGCGGAAATGGCCGGCCCGGAGCTGCAGGGCGATTGCGGCATGAAGGCGCGCCGCCTCGCGGGCCTCGCCCTCGATGCGGTCGCTCAGTACGATCGGGACGACCCCGCGCCGCTGCGCCAGATCGGCGGCGGCGGACAGCGATTCCTGCGGGCTGGCGATAAGGGCAAAGCGCGCCTGCGCAAAGGCCGGGTCGCCCGGTTTCGGCGTCTCCTGTTCTGCGGCGGCGAGATGGGCCGCAACCGCGGGCGGCGGTTCGATGCGATATTTGGCGAGCACCGCGCGGGCGTCGGCAAAGCTTGTCGGATCGGGCACGGTCGGGCCCGATCCGATGACCGCCGGATCGTCGCCGGGAACGTCGGAAATCGCCAGGGTCACGATCCGCGCCGGCGCTGCCGCGGCGGCGAGCCGGCCGCCCTTGATCGCCGACAGGTGCTTTCTGACCGCATTGATCTCGCCGATCGCGGCGCCGCAGCGCAATAGCGCGCGCGTCACCTGCTGCTTGTCTTCGAGGCTGATCCCGGGGGCGGGAAGCGTCAACAGGGCCGAGCCGCCGCCGGAGGCGAGAAAGACGAGCTGGTCTTCGGCGGTGAGCCCCTGGGCGAGATCGCGCATGCGGCGCGCGGTCGCGACGCCGGCAGCGTCGGGGACGGGATGCGCCGCCTCGACGACGGCGATGCGATCGCACGGCACGGCATGACCATAGCGCGTGACGACAAGACCTTCGAGGGGGCCCGGCCACAAGGTCTCAAAGGCGCGCGCCATCGTCGCGGCGGCCTTGCCGGCGCCGAGCACCAGGGTGCGCCCCTTGA
>DATFCQ010000455.1:0-26162 GCA_035252905.1 Allostellaceae bacterium
GGACCTCATTCCAGCTGCGGCAGCGCAACAGCGCCTGGCCCGCCTGCGAGCTGTGGCGCATGACCTCTTCGGCGTAATGCGCCCAGGTCGCGGCGATGTCGCGCACGCCGTCGGCGACCGAAACGCCCGAGCGCAGCGCCGCCGCGGCGCCGGTCTCGGCGGCCTGGGCAGCCTGCTGCATCCCCTGCCGGCTGCTTGCGGCGACCCGTTCGGCCTGTCTCTCGACCGCGCCGCCGGCCCTCTCGGCGGCGGCGACGGCGCTGCCGATCGCGGTTGCGGTTGCGGTTTCTGCGGCGGCGAGGCCGCCGCTCTCGTCGGCTCCGCTCGATGCCCCTCCGGCATCTCGTCTCGTCTCTGCCATTTCAGCCTCCTTGACCGAACCCGTTGCCGGGTCAACGCCGGATCGGCCGCCTCGCTCCCGGCGCGGCGGCTGCCGCCGTCCATTCCCGCCGCCGCGAAAACCGTGTATTCGGTCGCCCAACGTGCCGGTGACCCGGCCGGATTTTGGGGACTCACGCATGATCCACCCGGTGATTTTGTCCGGCGGTTCGGGGACGCGGCTGTGGCCGATGTCGCGCACCCTTTATCCCAAGCAATTGCTGCGGCTGCTCGGCGATCACAGCCTGTTGCAGCAGACCGTGCGACGGGTGGCGGAACGGGAGCGCTTCGCCGCCCCGCTCCTCGTCGCCAACGAGGAGCACCGCTTCATCATCGCCGAGCAATTGCGCGAGATCGCGACCGAACCGCACGCCCTCCTGCTCGAACCGGTCGGACGCAACACCGCGCCCGCCGCCTGCATCGCGGCGCTGATCTTAGTCGAGAGCGAGGCCGAACCGTTGATGCTGGTGCTGCCTTCGGACCACCGGATCGACGACCGCGAGGCGTTCCTTGCCGCAGTCGAGCGGGCCGCGGCGGCGGCGCGGCAGGGGGCGCTCGTCTGCTTCGGGATCGCGCCCGAGCGCGCCGAGACCGGCTACGGCTATGTCCGGCGCGGCGCCGCGCTTGCGAGCGAGGGGGCCTTTGCCGTCGCCGCCTTTGTCGAAAAGCCCGGCGCCGCGCAGGCGCAGCGCTTCTTCGCCTCGGGCGAGTATTTCTGGAACGGCGGGATCTTTCTGTTTCCGGCGCGGCTCTATCTCGACGAATTGGAGCGGTTGCGCCCGGACGTCGTCGAGGCGTGCCGCCGGGCGCTCGCCGAGGCGCAGCGCGACGCCGACTTCATCCGCCTGGGCAAGGCGGCGCTCGGCGCCTGCCCCGCCGATTCGATCGACTATGCGGTGATGGAGCGGACCCAGCGCGCTGCAATCGTCCCGGTCGCGATGGGCTGGAGCGACGTCGGCTCGTGGGACGCGCTGTGGGAACTCTCGGAGAAGGACGAGAGCGGCAATGCGGTCCTCGGTCACGTCGTCGCCGAGGACACGCGCAACTGTTATCTGCGCTCCGAAGCGGGGCTCGTCGCCGCGCTCGGGGTCGAGGATCTCGTCGTCATCGCCACCGGCGATGCGGTCATGGTGGCGCCGCGCGCGCGCGCCCAGGAGGTCAAGCAATTGGTGGCGCGGCTCGCCCGCGAGGGGCGCGCCGAAGCCGAGGCGCTGCCCACCACCTACCGGCCGTGGGGGACGTTCCGCGCACTGCACAACGGCGCGCGCGTGCAGGTCAAGCACATCATGGTCAAACCCGGCGGCAAATTATCCCTGCAGCTCCACCACCACCGCGCCGAGCACTGGATCGTCGTGCACGGCACCGCCCGAGTCCTGCGCGGCGAGGAGCAGATGATCCTGACCGAGGACCAGTCGACCTATATCCCGCTCGGCACGCCGCACCGCCTCGAAAACCCCGGCAAGATCCCGCTCCACCTGATCGAGGTGCAGTCCGGCAGCTATCTCGGCGAAGACGACATCGTCCGGCTTGAGGACAGTTACGGGCGAAGTTGAGCGGGCGGGGAGCCCCCGATACGCTCGTTTCCCTCGGGCAGGCCCGCCAAACCGGAGAGGGACGCTACCTCCTGTAGCAGCTTCCAGCCCCACACCGGCCAGCCCGAGATTTCGGAGGGGAACCGATCGAATCAAGGTTTCTCAAACCGGCGCAATACGAAATCCACATGAACTTCATCATAGGGAAGGAGGACTTGTCCCTCGAGGAAAGGCTAATCCTCACCGTAGTCATTGGATGCTCCAGTCGTCCTACGGCAGCCCCCCGGACCCGGCATAGCGGCGCCAGGCGCTCATCTGGACCGCTGACGTCAGGCAATGGACGACGACCGGCTTGGTTTTGACCGCAAAGGCCCGGGCAATCGCCGGCGCGACCTCGGATTCGCTTCGGATCGTGATGCCTTCGGCCCCGAAGGAGAGGCCCCAGGCGGCGAAATCCGGGTTGGTGAGGCGCGTTCCGGCCATGAACGGGCGCTCGGGGTAGCGCACATAGGAATGCATGCCGATCGTGCCGTACATGCCGTTGTCGGAGACGATCACAATCGGCGCGGCGCCGTATTGGCAGGCGGTGGCGATCTCGTTGCCCATCATCAGGGCGCCGCCGTCGCCGATAAAGGCGACGACCTGCCGGCCCGGTCGGCGCAGGGCCGCCGCGACCGCCATCGGCATGCCCGAGCCCATCGCGCCGACGACCGAGGCGAGGAACACCTGGCTCTGGCGGAAGCCGATATAGCGGTGGACAAAGCTGGCGAAATTGCCGGCGTCGGTCGTCACCGTGGCGTCGGGCAGGAGGTGCTTGTCGACCTCGCAGACGATGGCGGCGAAATTGACCCCGTCCGCGGTCGGCTCCCATTCCTTTGCCAACAGCTTGTTGTGGATCGCGTTGAGCCCCTGGACCCAGCCCCGGCGCTTTGCCGCATCGGCCGGCGCGCCGCGCCTCAACAGCGCCTTGACGACTTCATAGGGGCTGCACGGCATCCCCAACTCGGGGCGCCAGACGCGCCCGACCTCGTTGGCGTCGGGCCAGATGTGGACAAACGGCAATTGCGGCTGCGGCGCCGCCGGGAAGGTATAGGACTGGCTGACCGTATCGGTCATCCGCTCGCCCAGGGCGACCAGGAGATCGGCGCGCTTCATTTCATTGATCTGAGCCGGCGGCACGCGGATCCCCATATAGCCGCCGCAATTCGGATGGCCGAAATCGAACATTTGCGGCCGGCGATGCGTCGGGCAGACCGGCAAGACCCAGTCCTCGGCAAGCCAGTTGAGATCGGCAAAGACGCGCTCGTCGCGCACCGCGTCGGCGAGGAGCGCGCCGCCGACCAGGACCAGCGGCCGCTTGGCCCGCGCGAGGAGGTCGGCGAGGCGGTCGAGATCCGCGGCCACCGGCGCCGCGGCGAGGCGCGGACGCGGCGCGTCGAGCGGCGCCCCGGTCGCCGCATCGAAGATGTCCTCGGGCAGGATCACCGCGACCGGGCCGGGGGTGCCGCTCTCGGCGAGATGAAAGGCGCGGGCGACGGCTTCGGAGGCCTGCTCCGGCTCATTGACTTCGATGACGCCTTTGGTCACGTCCGACAAGAGCCGCGAATAATTCTGTTCCTGCAAGGCGAGGCGGCCGAAATCGCGGCGCTCGACCTGGCCGACCAACATGACCATCGGGGTCGCGTCGTGATAGGCCGAATGCAGGGAGACCATTGCGTTCGACAATCCCGGGCCGCGCGAGACCACGGCGACGCCGGCGCGGTCGCGCAATCGGCCGTCGGCCACCGCCATATAGCCGGCGCCGGCCTCGTGCCGGCACACGACGACGCGGACCGAGTTGCGTTCGACGAGAACGCTGGTCAGCCCGACATAGCTCTCGCCGGGCACGCAGTAGATCTGATCGACGCCATGCGCTTCCAGGCTCTCCGCCAGCAGGCGGGCGACGCTTCGGGTCATCGGTGATCCTCCAGTCGGTGTCTCAGGAGCGCTCTCATTGCCGCGATTGGTATTTGACCGGCGAGCCAAGTGTATTGAACACTGAGACAGTGAGGCAATGAGAGAGAATTATAGGTGGTGACACAGGTTGAATATAACAGGTCGGGTCATTCCGGGACGGCGCGCAAGCGCCGAACCCGGAAGCCATTCACACCGGCTTTGGCCGACTCGGCAAGAGCTGTGTGCATAGGTTCCGGGTTCGCTGCTGCGCAGCGCCCCGGAACGACAGTGTTATATCCAAAGTGAGACACTGCCGAATTATAGCGCGCCTCTGCGCAAAAAACTCCTCACTGTCTCGCTGCCTCATTGTGCAATCGTTCTCGCTTTTTGCAGAGCGCTGGTTGGGGAGAATGGCCGACCGTGCGTCAAGTCGGTGCGGCCAGGAGCCGGGCGGCGCGGGCGCGGATCTCGTCCGGCAGAGCCGCCGGACGGCGCGCGTCGAGGTCGAGCTGGACCCCGAATTGGCCGAGCCGGGCAAGCTCTTTCCCGGTGCGCGGATCGGTCATGCGATGGGCAAGGCGCAATGACGAGTTGCCGAGATGGGCAATGGCGGTTTCGATGCGATAGGGATCGCCGAGGCGCGGCGCCCCGGTGATGCCGAGCGCCAGCGCGAAGGTTGAATAGCCGCGGCGCTCCTTGTGCATAAAGGCCGCATCGAGGCCGATCGCCGCCACGGCCTGCAGGCAGGAATCGGTAAAGCGATGGACAAAGGCGCCCAGCGAAAACACCCCGTTCTCGTCGAGATCGGCGGGCATCGCCCGGCCCCGCGCGGTTGCGATAAAGCCGGCCGACCCCGTCGGTTCGGGACGGCGCTCGATCGCCGGGCCCGGCCACTCCGCGACATGGGGAGCGAGCGCGGCGGCCAGCCCGGCCGGGAGCGGGACGCCCCAGGCCTCCTCGACCCAGGTGACGGCCTCGCCGTTAGCCGAGTCGACGACCCGGTGCCCGAGGCGCAGTTCTTCCTTACACCCGAGAAGGGCGCTCTCGATGTGGTAGCTGGAGCCCGCCCTGAGTTCGCGCACAAAGCGCACCTCGAAGCGGCGCGCGGCGAGCGCTTGGCGCCGCACCTCGCCGAGCCCCAAATTCTCGGCACATTCGAGCCCCGCCTGACCGAGCCGATCGAAGTAATAGCCGATCGTGAAATGCTCGGTCATGTCGCATTCCCACGGCGCGACCGTGCCGCGGTAGGTCTCGATCCACTCGCTCATCGGGGATTTCCTGTGCTGGCGTGCCGGCGCATCAGATCGACAAGCGCCGAAAGGTTCGGCCATTCCTCGGCATGATCGACCGCGCGCTCGACCGCCTGCGCGCCGTCGGGGGTCAAGACGGTCACCGCCAATTCGCGGAATTTGGCGCGGATCTCCGCCTCGGCGAAGGGGTGCTCGAAATCGCCGCGGTGGCTGTCGCGGGAGCGCGTGAGGCTGCGGCCGTCGGCGAGCGTTACCGTGACCCGCGCCGGCCGCAGCCGCGGCGCGAGCGCACTCATCGCCGGGTCCTCGCGGACCGCAACGCGCCGGCGCAGCGCCGCGATCGTAGCATCCTGCAAAGCCGAATCGTCGAGCGCGGCAAAGCCGGCATGGCCGCGCACTGCCATCGTCGCGGCGGCGTGCGGCAACGAATATTTCGAGGCGAAATAATTGGGCGGGTCGGGGTTGCGCATGACCGAGGCAAAGCGGTAGGTCGCGACCTCGATCTGGGCGATCTCCTCCGGGTGCGGGCGCAGTTCGGCGAGGATTTCGGCGAAGCAGTCGAGCGCCGGGTGGATCGGATTGCAGCAGGCATAGAGCCGGAAATAATTGCGCGCGATCTCCCAGCGCGCGCCCAGTTCGTCGCAGAGCCCCTCGGCGGTAAAGCCGGCGCCGACAAGCTGCCCCAGCGCCTCCTCGATCGCGTCGTCCTGCGCGGTAAAGCCGGCGAGCGCCAGTTCGGGCGCGAGCGCCGCGGCAAAGCCGCTGATGCCGCCGGCGACGTTGAGCGCGGTCGCACCGGCGACCGCATTGGTATAGCTCGGCGTCAACATGAGGACCGCGGCGACGCGCATCGCCCGGCTGACCCCGGCCGCATCGAACCCGAACAGGCGCGCTCCGGCCGCTGCCGCGGCCAGCAATAATACCTGGCCGTTCTGGTGCGCGAGCGGGCGCGGCGTGAAGCCGCCGGCAAGCCGCCCCGCGACGTCGTAGCCGAGGACAAAGGCGGCCAGGATCTCGGATCCGGAACGGCCGAGCTGCTCGCCGACCGCCAGCACCCCGGGCAGAACCTGCACGGCCGCCTGGCCCGAGACGAACCGCAATCCCTCGCATAATTCGATCGAGCGCCCGGCAATGCCGTTCAGCAAGGCCGCGGTGCGCGGATCGCACGAAGGCCAGCCGGAGGCGTAGACCGTGGCGCCCTTTCCCGCACTCTTGGGGTCCCCGCGCGATCTTTGATCGCGCGGGGCTGGGCCGGCAAGCCGCCCGCGCAAGTCCCGCACCTCCGGCCGCGCGGACCCGGCCAGGATCACGCCCAGAGTGTCGAGCAGGACCAATTTGGCGTGGCGCCGCACCGGCTCCGGCACGTCCTCCCAGCGCGTCGTCGCGACGAATTCCGCCAGTCTCTCGATCTGCTGGCCCATCTCTTGCTCGCTCCTCTGCTAGCGTCGGGCGGCAACCAGCAGGAACGGCGGACGATGGCGCTCGTCCGCCCATTCGGGCCGCGCCGCGATCTGCTCGGCATCGGGGCCCCATTCCTCGATCCGGGACAAGGCAAAGCCGAGCCGCAGCAACAGGTTGACATAGGTGGCCAGGGTCCGATGGTATTTCAGCACGCCCGGGGCGAGCCAGTCGGTGACGCGCCGGCCTTCGTTCAGATAGCCCTCGACCGGCCAGGTCCTGCGGCCTGCGGCATCGGCCGACCACTGCGGAGCGGCGGGGGCGGTGAAGATCGGATGCTCGACCGAGAACACCAGGCTGCCGCCGGGCATCAGCCAGCGGTAAACGTCCGTGAGCAGCCGCTCCAGGTCGGCGATGTAATGCAGGACCAGCGCACTGTAGACCACGTCGAACGACTGCGCGGATAGGGCGAGCCGTTCGAGATCGGCGCGGACATAACGGATCGCCGGATCGCTGCCGGCGGCCTTCGCGCGTTCCAGCATTTTCGCGGAAATGTCGACGCCGAGGACGCAGGCGGCGCCCTGACCGCGCGCCCAGCGGCAGAACCAGCCAAAGCCGCAGCCGAGATCGAGCACCCTGCGCCCGCGCAGATCCGGCAGCAGGGCGCGCAAGGTCGGCCATTCCGGGGCGCCGGCGAGCCCTTCCAGCGAACGGCGCAGCCGGCTGTAGCCGGCGAAGAATTCCTCGTTGTCGTATATATTCTGTGCCATTATTCGCCTATCCGGTTCATCCGGCGCTTGGACGGACCTGCGGATCGACACCCCGGCGCATCCAGCGATCGTGATGCAACCGGGCCGGAAGCGGAGAGTACCGCATGAACCGCAGACACGTCCTCAAATTGGCGGGGGCGGCACCGCTCGTTCCGATCCTCGGGCGCGATCCGACGGGCTCGACGGCGATGCGGCCGGCCGGCGCCCCTCTGCGCCGCGTCCGCCCGTCCGATCCGTCCTGGCCCGACGCCGCCAGTTGGCAGGCGCTGAAGCGGCAGGTCGGCGGGCGTCTGATCGTGCCGCGCTCGCCGCTCGACATATGCGCCGGCGCGCCCGACAGCCGCTCCTGCCGTGAGGTGCTCGCCAATCTGCGCAATCCGTACTTTCTCGGCGACCAGCCCGGCCTGACCGAGAGTTCCGGATGGGTCGACGCGTGGCGGTCGGCGCCGAGCGCCTATGCCGTTGCCGCCAGGACGACCGCCGATGTCGTCGCCGCGGTCAATTTTGCCCGTACGCACGATCTGCGGCTCGTCGTCAAGGGCGGCGGGCACAGCTATCAGGGCACGTCCAACGCGGCGGATTCGCTGCTGGTCTGGACGCGGGCGATGAACCGCATCGTCATGCACGACGCCTTCCTCGCACGGGGCTGCGCCGGCCGGCAAGCCCTGCAGCCGGCCGTTACGGTCGGCGCCGGCGCACTCTGGATGCACACCTACGACGCCGTGACGACGCAAGCCGGCCGTTATGTCCAGGGCGGCGGATGCGCCACCGTCGGCGTCGCCGGGCTGGTCCAGAGCGGCGGGTTCAGCAGCTTCTCGAAGCGCTACGGCACGGCCGCGGCCGGGCTCGTCGAGGCCGAGATCGTCACTGCCGACGGTGCGGTGCGGATCGCCAATGCCTGCACCCATGCCGATCTGTTCTGGGCGATCAAGGGCGGCGGCGGGGGCAGTCTCGGCGTCGTCACGCGGCTGACCTTGCGGACGCACGAATTGCCGGATTGGTTCGGCATCCACTTCCTGACGATCCGCGCCGCGTCGGACAGCGCCTTCCGCCGCCTGATCGGCGCATTCCTCGACTTCTACTACAAGCGGCTGTTCAATCCGCACTGGGGCGAGAGCGTCGCCTTTCAGCCGAACCGCACCCTCGCCGTCTCGATGGTGTCACAGGGGCTCGACGCGCAGCAGGCGGAGGCGGTGTGGCGTCCGTTTCTCGCCCGGATCGCCGCCGCGCCGCAGGATTTCGCGCTCGTCGGCGCGCCGCGGTTCTACGGCGTGCCGGCCCGGCATCTGTGGGATGCGGATTGGATGAAAGCGCATGCGCCCGGCATGATGGTCGGCGACCCGCGGCCGGGCACGCCCGCCGGCAATGTGTGGTGGGCGGGCGACGGGCACGAGGCGGGGGCTTTCTGGCACGGCTATCGATCGGCCTGGCTGCCGGCCGCGCTGCTGGCCGAGAACCGGCGCGAGCGCCTCGCCGACGCTCTGCTCGCGGCGACCCGGCACTGGCGCGTCGCCTTGCATTTCAATAAGGGTCTCGCCGGTGCACCGCCCGAGGCGATCGCGGCCGCCGCCGACACCGCCACCAATCCGGACGTGCTGACGGCCTTCGCTCTTGCGATCATCGGCGGCGCCGGTCCCCCGGCCTATCCCGGCATGCCGGGTCGCGAGCCGGACCTGGCGGCAGCCCGCAAGAACGCCGCCGCGATCGGCAGGGCCATGGCCGAGCTGCGCAGGCTGGCGCCCGACACCGGCTCATATGTGTCCGAGAGCGACTTTTTCGAAACCGACTGGCAGCGCTCGTTCTGGGGGCGGAACTACCCGCGGCTGCGGGCCGTCAAGGCGAAATACGACCCCGACGGCCTCTTCTTCGTGCACCACGGCGTCGGCAGCGAGAATTGGAGCGCCGACGGATTTACCCGGCTCGGCCGCTAGCCGGTCCCGCGCTGCGGGATCAGACAGAAGCCCTGCGCCTCGATGCCGAGCGCCGGGTTGAACTTGCTGCGGAAGTTTTCGAGCGCGACGACCGCAGTCAACTCGACGATCTGCGCCTCGGTAAAATGCTGCCTGAGACACGAGAACACAGTGTCGTCGACCTTCTGTCCGGTGATCGTCATGCGCTCGGCATAGTCGAGCGCGACCTTTTCCGCCTCGCCGAAACGCGCGCTCGTGCGCCAATCGGAAAGTTCCGCCACCTTCGCCTCGCCGTCCCCGCTCTCCATCACACGGATGGAATTGATATCGACTCAGAACGGGCAGCCGTTGATCGCGGCGACGCGCAACGAGACCAGCGCCGGGAGGGTCTTGGGCAATTGCCCCGATCGCGCGATCGCGGCGCCCATCGCTTTGGCGGCGGCAAGGATCGGCGGGCAATGCGCCATGATCTTGGTCGTGTTCAACAGATCGCCGAAGGCCGCGCGATCCTTGTCGAACACCTCCTTGAGGATCGGATCGCCGCCGTCGTCCTCGATTTCGCGTACTCTCGGCATCCCTGCCCCTCCCGCCTGCCACAGGCTCGTGCATCGGTGGACCGGCCACCGGCCCCCGGGGTTATAATCGGCCGCCGCGCACCGAGGGAGGGGAAAATGCCGCTGCCCGCTTCGAGCCGCCTCTCGCTGGCCGCCGATCTGTCGATCTGCCGCGTCCTGAACGGGTTGTGGCAGGTCTCCGGCGCGCATGGTCCGATCGACCCCGGCCGCGCCGTCGCGGCGATGTTCGATTATCACGACGCTGGCTTCACGACCTGGGACCTCGCCGACCATTACGGACCGGCCGAGGATCTGATCGGCGAATTCCGCCGCCGCTTCGCCGCCCGCTCCGGCGCCGAGCGGCTCGCCGAGATCCAGGCCTTCACCAAATGGGTGCCCTATCCGGGGCCGATGACAAGGCGCATCGTCGAGGACGCGGTCGCGGTCTCGCTCGCGCGCATGGACGTCGCCTGTCTCGACCTGCTGCAGTTTCATTGGTGGGATTACGCCGACATGCGCTGGCTCAACGCCTTGCGACACCTCGCCGACCTGCGGCAGGACGGCAAGATCCGCCATCTCGCCCTGACCAATTTCGACACCGCGCATCTGGCGGCGATTGCCGGGCACGGCATCGCCATTGTCTCGAACCAGGTGCAGTATTCCCTGGTCGACCGCCGGCCGGCGGCGCAGATGGCGGCGTTCTGCGGCGCGCACGGCGTCACGCTCCTTGCCTACGGGACCCTGTTGGGCGGCCTCCTGTCCGAGAGACATCTCGGCCGCCCCGAGCCGCGCCGCTCCGAACTCGACACCGCCTCGTTGCAGAAATATAAGCGGATGATCGACGCCTGGGGCGGCTGGGCCTTGTTCCAGCAGCTCCTGGCCGTGCTGAAACAGATCGCCGACAAACACCGGGTCGGCATCGCCACTGTCGGCATGCGCTCGATCCTCGACAGCCCGGCCGTCGCCGGAATCATCATCGGCGCCCGGCTCGGCCTGTCCGAGCACATCGCCGACAACGCCCGTGTGTTCGATCTGGCGCTCGACGACGAGGACCGCGCCGCCATCGAGATGGTCCTCGCCCAGTCGCGTGACCTGATGCAGGTCATCGGCGATTGCGGGGACGAGTATCGGTAGGCCAATCAACCCGGATGCACGCGCCGCCAATGCTCGGCGATGTCGCGGCCGGTGCAGATCCAGACGCGGTTGCGGGCGGTGATGCAGTCGAGAAACCTGACGAGCCCGGCGATCCGGCCCGGGCGCCCGATCAGACGGTCGTGCACGGCCAATGACATCAGTTTCGGGTGCTCGGCGCCCTCGGCATAGAGGGTCTCGAAGCAATCGATCATGTAGCGGGCGAAATCCTCGGCGGTGGCAAAGCCGCGGTTCTGGTCAAAGCGGTTGTCGTTGGTCTCGAAGGAATAGGGAATGACGAGATGGCGCCGGCTGCCGATTGTGATCCAATAGGGCAATTCGTCGTTGAGGCTGTCGCGGTCATAGAGAAAGCCGCCCAGTTCGAGATGCAGCGGCCGCGTATTGGCGCTCGGCCGACCGGTCATCCAGCCGACCGGGCGCACGCCTGCGACCCGCTCGATCGTCTCGATGCCGCGGCGGACATGCTCGCGCTCGACCTCCGCCGGCATCGTCTGGTAATCGAGCCAGCGATAGCCGTGGCTGACGATCTCGTGACCGTCCTCGACAAAGGCCCGGGTCAGTTCCGGGTTGCGCTCCGCCGCCCTGGCCACCGCCAACAGGCACGCCTTGACCCCGAAGCGGCGAAACAGGCGCAACAAGCGCCAGCCACCGACCCGCGAGCCGTATTCGAATACCGATTCGACGAGCGGGCTTCTGAGGCCCGGCAGGGAGGGCATGCCGACATCGTTGAGAACGTCCTCGGAGCCGTCATCGCCTTCGAGGATCGAACGCTCGCCGCCGCCCTCGAAATTGACGTTGATGTTGACGGCAATCCGCGCGCCGCCCGGCCATTGCGGGTCGGGCGGGTCGGCGCCGTAACCGATAAAATCGCGGTCGTCCGTCATCCCCGGCTTCCCCTGCCGCGAACGATAGCAGTAACGGCATGCAACAGAAAAGAGGCTGCGAGGACATGGCGCCTCGGCTATTGTCCCTTTGCCCGACCCGGGTCTCGGCAGTCGCGGAGATCAGGAGGTCTCGAATGCGCATGGATCACAGCGAAGTAGGACTGGCCGAGCGCCTGACCGGGATCCTGCGCGGGGCGTCGGTGCTGATGCGGGTGCTGCAAACCGCATCTGCCCTCGACTTGCCGGATTGGCTGGTTTTTTCCGGTGCGATCTATCAGACGGTTTTGAACCATCTGACCGGTCGACCGCCCGATTATGGGATCAAGGATTACGACCTCGCCTATTTCGATGACTCGGATCTTTCCTATGAGGGCGAGGATGCGGTTATCCGCCGGGTTGCAGCCGTCTTCGAGGAGCCGCTGCGTAATAGGGTCGAGGTGCGCAACCAGGCGCGCGTGCATCTGTGGTTCGAGACCAAATTCGGCGAACCCTACACGCCGCTTTCCTGCACTGCCGAAGCCTTGCAGCGCTTCACTGCGACGATGTTTGCGGTCGGGGTGCGCATCGAGCCGGACGGACGTCTATACGTGGAATCCCCCTTCGGCTTGGCCGACCTGTTCGCACTGCGGCTGCGACCCAATCCGTGGCGCCGCACGTCGGGCTTTCAGCGGACCGCCGCCGCCACGCACGCACGCTGGCCCGAACTCGTCATCGATGCCGGTTCGTGATCGGCGAAAGAATTCGACCTTGGCTTCGCGGAACCAGACGATATTCGGCGGCGCGGTCGAAATCGGCCCGTTGATGCCAAATACCGCGATCTCGAATCACTCGCCGGCAGCGATCGCATTGCCGAGGACGATACGGTTCAGGTTACAGTTTGGTTTCATATTCCAATTCACATGTCTGAACATCACCTAGATCTTTGGGAAGTCGCGATTCTTCTCCCTTTGGGATAACCATTAATATAGGCTTCTCCAGAGCTGCAGCCATACCGGTTTCATAACCGACCCATCCCGAGCATGCCCCAGCTTTACTCCAAACCACCACAACTTTAGAGGCATCCGCAATCGCTTTCCGAATCTTTTCACGAAAATTTGATCCAGAAGCAAAAAGCTCTTCTGCATATATGATCGTATCATCTTCGGCAATTATATCTTTCGCCTTGAGTTTTTCGATTACGCTATTTATACGCGGCTTATCACCACTCGCATATGAAATGAAAATAGATGCCTGCGCATGCGTATTCGACATAATCTGCTCCTGACAACCTGTTTGAGTGAGGAAGGTGGCGGAATGCGCCCCGCTTCGCTGCGCTTTTCCACCCTACGATGTGCCCGAGAAGCGTAGGGCGGAATAGCGAAGACGCTTAGCAAGAATCCTCTCGAACAGTCCCGTCATTCCGGGACGGCCCTTCAGGGCCGGACCTGGAATCTATGAGCACAAGACTTTGCTAGCTTTCTCAGGCTTGTGTGCATAGATTCCGGGTTCGCGGGCTTACGCCCGCGCCCCGGAATGACAATGATTTTGTATTCTTGCCCGGCCTCGAAGCGTATTCCGCCGACTTCGCGGCACTACGAACCAGACAGACTCTCAGTGAAAGAATTCGACCTTGGCTTCGCGGAACCAGACGGTATTCGGCGGCGCGGCCGAAATCGGTCCGTTGATGCCGAACACCGCGATCTCGAACCGATCGCCGGCAGCGACCGCATCGCTGAGCACGATGCGGTTCGGCATGTTGAAGCCCTGGATCGTGGCCGGGCTCGGTCTGCCGGCCGCCCGCGGCAATTCGCCATTGATCCAGACTTCGGCATAATCGTCGACATTGACCGCAAGCACCGCCTTCGCACCGGCCGGATCGAAGCCGCTGAGCCTTGCCGGCATCGTCAGGGTCGCGCGGAACCACAGAAAGGATATCTTGCCGCCGCCGCGCTTGGCGCCCAATTCGGCGGGGCTGATCACCGGCCAGGATGAATCGTCAAAACCGCGCTCGCCGGCGTGCGGTTCAAGATCATAGGTCGTCTTGTATTCGGGCATGGCGTCCGGTATCGCCGGAGTCTCGATGATTTTCGCCTCCTTGACCCGCCACTGCGCGCCGAAAGCCGCCGATCCCTGCGCCGTCATCAGATCGACGACATGCACCGGCGGCAGCAAAGGCGCAATGGCCGGCGCCGGAACGGCGGGCATCGCCGCGGCACGCGCACGGACGTCATCGGATTGGGTGTCGGGCATCTCGATGTCCCCCTGTCGCCGACGGTCAAGGCCGAGCCGAACCGCCGCACGGGGCGACAGGGTACGGCATATCGCCTTGCCGAGATACTCCGAAGCGGCGACACTCTCCTTTCCGCACCGATTACGCCGGGAAACGGGAAGCTTATGGATTCGCTCAGCAAATTGCCTTCGCGCCGAACCTTTATCGGCTCACTGGCGGCGGCGCCGGTGATCGCCGCCGCGACGGGCGCGCGCGCGGCGCCGCGGGCGCCGTCGGGACGGGTCGTTATCGCCTGGCATGTGACCCTGCCGCCGGCCTGGTTCGACCCCTCGACCGCGCCGCCGCAGATCACGCCCTTCGGCATGCTCTATGCGATCCACGACGCGCTCGTCCGCCCCTATCCCGGGCACAAGATGGGCCCCGCCCTCGCCGAGACGTGGAGCGAGAGCGAGGACGGCCTCTCCTATGAATTCAAATTGCGTCCGGGGCTGAAATTCCACAACGGCGACCCGGTGACGAGCGAGGACGTCAAGTTCAGCTTCGAGCGCTACAAGGGTGCGGCGGCGGAGGCCATCAAGCAGCGCGTGGCCGGCGTCGAGATTGTCGATCCGCGGGTCGTGCGCTTTCGTCTGCAGGCGCCGTGGCCGGATTTCATGACCTTCTACGGCACCGCGGCCAGCGCCGTCGGGCTCGTCGTGCCGAAAAACTACATAGAGAAGGTCGGCGAGAACGGCTTTCTGAAACACCCGATCGGCGCCGGACCCTATCAGTTCGTCAGCAGCAAGCCGGGCCTCGAAGTCGCCCTGAAGGCCTTTCCGGGCTATTGGCGGCACGTGCCGAATGTCGAGACACTGGTCATGCGCAGCGTTCCCGAGGCGACCACCCGCGCGTTGATGGTCAAGACCGGGGAGGCCGACATCGCCTATGCGCTCGATGGCGTCGACGCCCTGGGCCTTGAACACCAGCCCGGCATCCGCATCGTGCCGACCAAGCACGCCTCGATCTTCTGGATCGAATTTCCCGACCAGTACGACCCCAAATCGCCGTGGCACGACAAGCGGTTGCGGCTCGCGGTTAACTATGCGCTCGACCGCCAGGGGATCAACGAGGCGGCCTGCCTCGGCTTCTGTCCGCCGGCCGGGGTCATCATCCCGCGCGTCATGGATTTTGCCCTGCAGGTCAAGCCGCCGCCTTACGACCCGCAAAAAGCCAAGCAACTGCTCGCCGAAGCCGGCCATCCGAACGGTCTCGACGCCGGCAATTTCGCTGCGATCCCCGGTTTCCCGACGGTCGCGCAGGCGGTCGTCAACGATCTCAATGCGGTCGGCATCCGCGTCCGCCTGCGGCAGATGGAGCGAGCGGCGTTCTATGCCGACTGGCAGAGCAAGAAGTTTCACGGCCTCTATCTGACCGGGTCCGGCAGCCCCGGCAATGCCGCCAGCCGCGTCGAGGCGTTCATCTTTTCAAAGGGGGCCTATTCCTCCGGCGGCTATCCCGATATCGACGCGCTGTTCAAACAGCAGGCGGGCGAGCGCGACCACGCCAAGCGCCAGGCGCTCCTCGACAAAATCCAGCAATTGACGATCGACCGGGTCATGTTCGCGCCGGTCATGGATCTGCGGGCATTGAACGGGATCGGGCCGCGCGTCATCAAGGACACGATCGGCGACGTCTGGCTCGACCCGTTCCCGTCCTATGAGGACATCGTGATCAAGGGGTAGGCCGCGCCGCGGCCCGCCCCATTGCGCTTCCGCGGGCCGCTACAATTTGGCGATGCCGGCGCGGGCGCAGTCCTCGTCCTGCTGCGAGGTGCCGCCGCCGACGCCGCAGGCGCCCTCGACGACGCCGTTGCGGATGATCGGCACCGCGCCCTGGCCCATGATCATATGGCCGCCCTCGGCGATGGCGATGCCGCGCGGGGTCGGCTGGTCGGCGCGCGCCGCCATCTCGCCGCTCGGCCGGCCGAACGCGGCCGAGGCGATCGCCTTGCCCTGGCTGCCGTAGATCCCCGCCCAGATCGCATTGTCCATACGCTGAAACGCGATCAGGCGACCGCCGCTGTCGCACACTGCGGCGCTGATCTTGATGCCGAGCTCTTGCGCCTTGTCCAACGTGCCGCGCAGGATGCGGTTGGCTTCTTCCAATGTCAGGCTCATCGTTTTCCTCCCCAGTAAGGCGTGAAAGCGCGTGACGGTCAGGCCGGCTCACGCCACCCTTCGCGCGTGCGCAATCTCCTTCTTGGCCACGGGACGCACGGCGCGAGCCGGCGTGGTCACAACTGAAACCGTTTCCCCCGCCAGGGTAACGAACTCGACCTCGTATCCCTCCCCTCCGGCGTGAACCATCACGACCCAGCCGACATCGCCCGCCTGCAAGCCGTGATCCGGCAGGTTTTCTGTTAGAACCACAGGGTCCAATTCCTTGATCATCGCTTGCCTCCCGGCGCGGCGTAGGCTGTCACCAATCCGGGAGCCGCCTCTCCGATCGCCACGAACCAGACCGTCCGCACACGGGGCTTGCGACTGTCTGGCGTCGTCAGAGGCCCTTCCAGAACATACTTCCTGCCGAACTCGGTGTCTGCGACGGAGATGATCCGAGATGAACCCGCGTGGTCCAAGAAGGCATCGCGCAACCGGCGCCATTCGGCGGCGCGAAACCCGAACCGCGAAGGAAGCGGCTTTGGCGCGTCCCGCCGAATGACCGCCGGCGAGAGGATAGCGGGTGATTTTTCTCTCTTCGACGATGGCAAATTGCGCGCCAGGCAGCCGAGAGAGTGTCAACCGTGCGCCCGCCTCGGCAACGGCCCGAAAGCGGGGGGCGGGATGCGGCGCTTTGAGGCGGCTTCGTAGGACGAGGCGATTTCGAGCAATACGTCCTCTCGTCCGGGCTCGGCACGGAACACCAATGAGAACGGCAGGCCCGGCGCCGGGATCGTCGTCGGCGCGTCGGACGGGACCGAGACATAGCGCGTGCCCTCCTCGTTGAGCTTGAAGACCGGGTCGTAAACCGTTGTTACATAACCGGCCGGGATCAGCACCTCGGTCAAGCCGGCATTGGGGCCGTAGAAAGATTCCGGGCGCAGGTTGTTGGCGCCGCCCAAGGGATCGTGGGCGCCGCCGATCCTCGCCGGCGGCAGCGGCGTGTGCAGGCGCACCAAGGCGTCAAGTCGGTTTTCGAGGATCACCATCATGTCGAGCCGGCGCAACAATTCGCGCAGCATGATGCGCTCGTCGACGCCCTGCCGCCCGCCCAGCGGGTTGCGCGGGTCGCTCACCTCCTCCCAGTTCCTGAAGGCGGCGCGGCCGTCGTCGCCCCAGAATTTGGAGCGGGCGTTGAGGCTCGCGAAATCGACGAGGCTCTCTTCAAAACCGCGCTCCCGCCAGTCGGCGGCGCGGCGCGACAGGTATTGCGGGATGTGAAAGCGGAACGCCATCGCCAGTTCCTGCTCCTGGATCGTGGCGATGTCGAGGTTGGCGGGCGGCGCGATCCGCCCTTCCGCCAATTCGACCATGTAGTCGATCGGCGCCATCGCGCCGCTGCCGAACACCAGGCCCTGGGCGAATTCGGTCGGCCGGATCGCCGCTGCGAACTCCTTGAACAGCGGCGTCCCGTCCGGCCGCAGGCGGAACAACAGATCGGGCATGAAGACCGGCACGAGCCGCGCGAGGCCCCGGCGGAAATCGGGGTCCATCGCCTCGAAATCGCGGTCGCGCTCCCACAGCGGGTCGCCGGATTCGACAAGGGCGGCGCCGAGCGTTTCGCCCAAGACCGTCTTGATCTCCTGGGCGGCAGCGGTGACGATCGGCGCCGTCGCGTTCTCGCCCGGGCGGACCAGCATCGATTCGCGGACAATGCCGATGCGCCGGCCCTTCAGCGCACCCGGCGCCCCCGAGCCCTTCGCGTGCTTGGCGTAATCGGCGAGCGCCGACGAGCGCGGCACCGTCGTATAGGGGTCGCGCGGGTCGTAATAGCCGGTTTCGGGGTCGCGCAGGGCGTCGAGGATGCGGGCGGCGTCGCCGATCGTGCGGGCGAGGATGCCGGTGCGGTCGCAATAGATGTCGGCGCCGATGGCGCCGCCGTTGAAGCTTAGGAGCGCCTTGTGCGGCAGGATCAGGGCCACCGCGTTGTGGTTGGCCGGGCCGCGGGTCGAGGCGCGGGTCTCTTCGCCGAGGCTCGCCATGACCATATTGGCGCTGACCGAGACGCCCGAGCCCGAGGACGAGCCGAGCGAAGCCGCGCGCGTCGTGTCGTAGGGGTTGGCGGGGTTGCCGCCCCAGGAACTGCGCTGATAGCCGAGGATCGAGGGCAGCACCTTGTCCGGCTTGTGGCGGCCGCCGGGGTTGCCGGCGCGGCCGTTGTATTCGGTGCAGACCGCCTTGGCGAAAATGATCGCGCCCTTCTTGCGCAACTCTGCGACGAGGACATGGTCGCGCGCCGGAAAATCGATGTCGTAGGCCGCGTCGCCCCCGGCCGTCGTGCGCATGTCGCTGGTGTCGAACGGGTCCTTGAACGAGAACACGACGCCGTAGAGCGGCATCCGGTCCAAGGGCGGGTTGCGCCCGTAGCGCGCGTCGAGCAGGGCGGCCTGTTCGAGCGCGTCGGGCAATTGCCGGAACATCTCGCAGACCGGCGGCGCGCCGGGCGGCAGCGGACCCTCGGACGGGTGCCGGTCGAAATCGCCGCGGCAGGTGACTGAGCGCTCGCCGCGGATGTTGAGCGTTGACAGCGCGTTCAATTGCCCGGCATCGGGCTTGCCGACGACCATCCCGTATTGCTGCTGCACCGACGGATCGGACGCGGTCGGCTCCATGCGGCCGAATTCGAGCGGCGGCCCCTTGTAGCGGTCGAGGTCGGGGAGGATCGCCGCGGCCTTGACGGTCTCGGTCGGAAAGGCGAGCGGCGCCCCGGCGCGCACCGCGCCCGGGGCCTGCGGCACCGGCGCACCGTCTTCGGTGACGAGCAGGCTCGCCACCCCGTTATAGGCGCGCGCCCGGTCGATGTAGTGCTGCACGACCTGGACGCAGGTAACTCGTCCCGCCCGGATCGCTGCGTGCAATTCGTCGATCGTCGCCTCTTCGAGACGAAACGGCCGCTCGCCCGCTTCCTGTTCTTGCACCATCGCCCGCCTCTCTCGCCTCGGTCCGCCTGCGCGAAAGGCTAACCCCGATCGCCAGGTCATGGCCAGCAGCGGCGAGAAGGTCGCGGGCCGGCTCGCAGATGATATAGGGCGAGCATCGCATTGACTGTATGCGAAGATCGCTTGCCGACACCGCATCGGCGGTCATATGCTGCGGCATGACAGGCGAAGAATTGATCCAATTCCGCGCGCGGATGGGCTGGGGTCGCGCCGAGCTTGCCCGGCGCCTTGAGATCAGCCCGTCGCGGCTTGCCGATTTCGAAAGGGGCTGCAGTCGGGGCAAGAACTCACGGCCGGCGCAAATCCCAAAGATCATCGAGCTTGCCTGCCGGTGGCTCGCAGAGCACGAGGGCGGGCAGCGGCGCTTGACGCCCGCCGAGCGGGCGAAGTTGTGGCGTGACGACTCGCTCTGGCCCCAGGTCGATCATACCGTCGACGACAGTCGCGATGGGATCTACGGCGATTTGCCGGGCGGGCGGCAGCCGTGAGCGTCCTCGTCGATACCAATATATTGCTGCGCCGGCTCGAACCGCGGCATGCTCATTACCGCGATGCCGTCGCAGCCCTCGGCCGGCTGATCGAGAGCGGCGAGGCGGTCCATGTGACGGCCCAGAACGTCGCCGAATTCTGGGCGGCCGCGACCCGTACGCCGGCGCAGAACGGTCTCGGACTCAGCCTCACCGCAGCAGCGGCCGCAGTCGATCGTATCGAGCAGACCTTCGTGCTGCTGCCCGACGAGCCGACGATTTACGAGCATTGGAAGCGGCTGATAACCATGCATCAGGTCAGCGGCAACCGGGCGTATGATGCACGTCTCGTCGCCGTGATGCTGGTATACGGCATTGGGCGCATTCTGACTTTCAACGTCTCCGATTTTGCCGGTTATGGGGTCTCGGTGCTGCATCCCTCGGTGGTGTCATGAGTGCGGCTGCGGCGCACCGTCTTCGGTGGCGATGAGGCTCGCCACCCCGTTATAGGCGCGCGCCCGGTCGATGTAATATTGCACGACCTGGACGCAGGGAATCCGCCCCGCCCGGATCGCCGCATGCAGTTCGTCGATCGCCGCTTCTTCGGGGCAAAACGGCCGCTCGCCCGCTTCCTGTTCTTGCGCCATCCTCCGCCCCCTGCCGTATCCGCTCATCGAAGGCTTACCCCGATTGCCCGGTCTCCGCCAGCCGTGACAAGGATGCCGTGGACCGAGCCTGGGCCGACACGCTAAACCCGTTTCTCAGGCACCTCCCCTAATTCCCCATGGCCGGGCTTGGCCCGGCCATCCACGTCTTGAAAGGTCCGAACTGCGGCAAGAAAGACGTGGATGCCCGGCCCAAGGCCGGGCATGGGGTAAGGAGAAGGTAGAGGCGAGTTGGTACTCCTAATCGGAATATGCTGTTGAGAGCCGCGCGTGGCAGCGATCATCGAGGTCCGGGATCTTGTCAAAAACTTCGACGGCTTCGCCGCGGTCGATCACATCTCGTTTTCGGTTACGGAAGGGCAGATCTTCGCCTTTCTCGGGCCGAATGGCGCCGGCAAGACGACGACGATCAAGATATTGACGACCGTATTGGCTCCGAGTTCGGGCATGATCCGCATCGCCGGGCACGACCCCGTCCGCGAGGCGATCCGCGTGCGCCGCTCATTCGGCATCGTCTTCCAGGACCCGAGCCTTGACGACGAATTGACCGCTTACGAGAACATGGAGCTGCACGGCGTCCTCTATGGCGTCGCGCGCGCCGAGCGCAGGAGACGGATCGCCGCGCTCCTCGACTTTGTCGAGCTGTGGGAGCGCCGCGACGATTACGTCAAGCGCTTCTCGGGCGGCATGAAGCGGCGGCTCGAAATCGCCCGCGCTCTCCTGCATCGGCCGAAAATCCTGTTCCTCGACGAGCCGACGAGCGGCCTCGACCCGCAGACGCGCAACCACATCTGGAGCTTCGTGCAAAGCCTCAGCCGCGAAGACAACGTCACCGTGCTGTTCACGACCCACTACATGGATGAGGCAGAGCGGGTCGCCGACGAGATCGCGATCATCGATCACGGCCATATCGTCGCCGACGGCACGATCCCGGCGCTAAAGCGGCGGACCGGCTCTCTCACTCTCGAAGACGCCTTTATCGCGCTGACCGGGCATGGTATCCGCGAGGACGAGGCGGCACCGGCCGATCGCCTGCGGATGATGCGGCAGGTGTGGCGGGGGCGCCGGTGAGGGCCGCCTCGATCCTGTGGCTGCGGCAATTGAAGCGCTATTCCCGCTCGCGCGCCCGCATGATCGGCTCGCTCGGCCAGCCGCTCCTGTTCCTGACGGCGCTGGGCTTCGGCTTCGGCCCGACCTTCGCCCGCGCCGGCGCCGGCAATTATCTCGAATTTCTGGCGCCGGGCGTCATTGTCATGGGCATCCTGTTCACGGCCGTGTTCAGCGGCATCGAAGTGATCTGGGACCGCCAGTTCGGCTTCCTCCGGGAAACTCTGGTGGCGCCGGTCTCCCGGCTCGAAATCGTTCTCGGGCGCACGCTCGGCGCGGCGACGGTGGCGTTGATCCAGGGCGTCGCCGTCTTCGCGATCTGCCTTATGGTCGGGTTTCGGGTCTCATCGCCGCTGCTGTTGCCGCTGGCCTTCCTGTTCATGTTCCTGATCGCCGTCGCCTTTACCGCGATCGGCACCGCGATCGGCTCGGTCCTGCACGACATGCAGGGCTTCCCGCTGATCATGAACTTCATCGTCCTGCCGCTCTTCTTTTTTTCGAACGCGCTGTATCCGATTGCGGGCCTGCCCGCGCCATTGCGGATTGCCGTCCGCCTCAACCCATTGACCTATGCCGTCGACGGGGTGCGGAGCGCCTTCGGCCACGCTTCCCAGTTCGGCGTTCTGACCGATCTCGCCGTGCTCGGCGGGCTGGTAGCGGTTCTGCTGGCGCTCGGCAGTTATCTGTTTTCCCGGATCGAATTGTGACGGGCTTGGAGCGCGGGACCGGCAGTGCGATGCTCGCCGCGGCGGCTACGGCGGAGGAACCGCAATGGGCATGACGATCGTCGAAAAGATCCTGGCCCGCGCCGGCGGGAGAAGGCAGGTCGCGGCCGGCGATCTCGTCGTCGTCGACGTCGACCTCGCGGTCATGCTCGACGCCAGCTTTCAGGCGACGCAGCGGCGCGAGATCCTGAAGGTGCACGACCCCGAGCGGGTCGCGGTCGTCTACGATCACATGGTGCCGGCTCCCGACAGGCAGGCGGCCGAGGCGCACGCCTATGGCCGTGCATTTGTGCGCCGCTTCGGCATCCGGCGCTTTCACGACGTCGGCCCCGACCAGGGCATCTGCCACGCGATCGTCGCCGACCACGCCTATGCGCTGCCCGGAACGGTGCTGGTGTGCGGCGACTCGCACACCTGCGCCTCGGGCGCCTTCAACTGCGCGGCGCGCGGCATCGGCGCCCCCGATCTCGTCGCCGCGGTGACGACCGGCAAGACCTGGTTCCGCGTCGGCCCGACCATCCGCTACGACCTTGAGGGCGCCCTCAAGCCCGGCGTCTCGGCCAAGGATCTGTTTCTGCACATCGCCGGCAATTGGGGCCACCACACCAACCAGAACGTCGAGTTCGGCGGCCCCGCCCTCGCCGGTCTCGGCATCGACGCGCGCCGCACGATTGCGGCGATGGGGCCGAGCTTTCCGCCGAATTCGCCACCTTCGAGCCCGACGAGCAGCTCTTCGCCTATGTCCGGGCGCGCACCCCGGCCCCGTTCGCACCGCAATACCCCGACCCCGATGCGGGTTATGCCGAGCGGCGGCGCATCGATCTCGACCGGCTTGAACCGCTCGTCGCCCTGCCCGATGCGGTGATCCGCAATTCGGTCCCGCTCGCCGCGGCCAGGGGCGAGCCGATCCAGCAGGCCTTTATCGGCTCCTGCGCCAACGGCACCCTGTCCGATCTCGCCGAGGCGGCCCGGGTCGTCGCCGGCAGAAGGGTCGCGCCCGGCGTGCGCTTTCTTGTGACCCCGGCAACGCAGGGGACCTTCGCCGCCGCGCTCAAGGCCGGTCATGTCGCGACCCTCGCCGCGGCCGGCGCGGTCGTCACGCCGGCCACCTGCGGCGCCTGCTTTGGCGGGCATATGGGCGTATTGGGGCCGGGCGAGACCTGCATCACCGCCAGCACCCGCAACTTCAAGGGCCGCATGGGCGATCCGAGCGCCTGCATCTACATGGCCTCGCCCGCCACGGTCGCGGCCTCGGCGATCGCCGGACACATCGCCGCGGCGGCCGAGATCATTGGAGAGCGCGCATGATTGCCGGCCGGGTATGGACCTTCGGCGACAACGTCAATACCGACCTGATGCTGCCGGGGGAATTGTTGTTCGCCACCGAAGAGGAGCAGAAGCGGGCCGTGTTCGCGGCCAATCGGCCCGGCTGGGTCGACGAAGTGCGCCCCGGCGACGTCATCGTCGGCGGGCTCAATTTCGGCATGGGATCGAGCCGGCCGGCGGCGCGCTCGTTACGCAATCTCGGCATCGCCGCGCTTCTCGCCGAATCGATCAACGGCCTGTTTTTCCGCAACGCGGTCAATTTCGGCCTATTGGCGCTCGAATGCCCGGGGGTGCACGCGGGTTTTGCCGAGGGCGAGATCGCCGAAATTTCGCTCGCCGACTTCACGGTGCGCAACCGCGCGACCGGCGCCGTGTTGCACGCCCAGCCGGTGCCGCCGATATTGCTCGCATTGATGCAGGGCGGCGGCCTCTATCCGCATCTCGAACGCGAGGGGCTGATCGCCCCGGCCCCGGCTCGCGTGAAACAGTCCCCCGATATCTCGTCATGATCGAAAGCGGGCATGACGGGATAGAGGCGTGAAGATTTGTACGTACCCTAGCGCTTTCGCGGGGACGACGATGTTGGAAGACAACAGAGTTTTCACGCAGCTTGGTGTGCGGCGGCCGATCAGACGGTGCGCTCGGCTCGGCGAAATCCAGTGTCGAAAATCTTTCCGTTGCGAGGGACTGCCGGAACCAGGCTTCTGACATAGTCTATTACAGAAAAATCAGATTCACTCCAATTATGGCTGTCTATACTATAGATTACCAAATAAAATTATAGAAAACTATGGATCAAAGTTCATTACAAAGCAAACGAATAACGATTAACGTTCATACATTTATTACTTGCAGGTTTCTGACCGACTCCGCATCCTCTATAATAATCCATTGGCTTTCGCGGAAATTCTATCGCGCTCATCTTTGGTCGGCATTGATCGCGTCGGCCTTGGCCGCGAGCAGATCGGCCGGTTGTGCCGCAGTGTCGGAGCACTTGACACTTTTACCGATCGATCACCTCAGCCCATCTCCTATAGTATTGAATTATTTTTGTTTTCAGTGATGGCACACTTTTTGCTCTCCTTAAAGGTGCACTCCAAAAGGTGCGCCGTCCAATAGGGAGATAATGCGATGACCATGAAACCTTTGATTGCAGCTGGCGCGCTGCTTGCGCTGGGGCTGATACAGCTCCCGCAGGCGCAGGCCGGCCCGGCCAGCGAGACCGTCTACTTTACCACTTTCAACGGCGGCGGCGAGGACGTGTGGCAAAGCACGATGACCTATACCGGCAATGGCACGGCCGGGAACGGTACATTCTCGCCCGGCACTCCGACGAACCTTGCCTCCACGCCCGGCGCGGACGGCATCGTCTTCAACCCGAACAACGGACAACTGCTGGTGGGCGGCCAGAATACGGGCAACATTTACCAAGTGAACCCCGCCGGAGGCAATCAATACACTGCGCTGAATGCCGGCATGAACACTTATGAGATCACGGTCGATCCGAGCGGGAACGTGGTCTGGGGCGGCGGCAGCGAGGGCGGCGCGACGACGATCACGTCTGTGCCGATCAATCCGACCGGCGGCGCGCCAACCGTCACACCCGTGAGCGGATCCGATAATACGGTCACCCACATTACGTTTGTGCCCGGCCAAGCCCCCGGCACAGCGTTCTATACGACCGGCGGTGATGACGGATTTGGCGATTTCGGCACGATCAATCTCGCCACCGGCAAAACGACCGCCATCCTGACCAATGTGAAATACGCACACGGCATGGTATACGATCCGTTCACCCACGATCTGATCATTTCCGGCGGTAACGAACTCGCCCAGATCGACCCGACCACCGATGCCGTGATCTCCACAGCGTTTTTCGACGGTGACGAACTCGATCAGGGCGCCGTCGACGGCGCGGGCCATCTCTTCTGGGCCGACAACAACGGCAATCTGCTCTTTATCGATTACAGCAACACCGGCAAGATCGGCGATTCGTCGGATTTTGTCTCCAACCACTTCTTTATCAGTCAGCTTGACGATCTGGCTCCCCTCTCCGGAGAGGGCAGCACTCCGGTGCCCGAGCCGGCGACATGGGGGCTGTTCGCCGCCGCCCTCGCCGGCCTCGCTCTGGTTCGCCGCAATCCGGTCAGGCAAAGCTGATCGCCTGTTGCGATCTTCAACGCGCGACGCCGCCCACGGGCGGCGTCTTGCTGTAATGAATCCCGTGATCCGCTGTCGCGCGGAACCGGCGCCGGCGTCATCTTGTTGCTCAGAGGCTCGCGGCTCATTCCGCGATTTTGCGGTTGACAGCCCGGCGCCGGCGGCCTACCTGCCGTGACGGCTCGGGCTGTGCCCGGGCACTTGCAGTGTGAGCATCAACCGAACGATGGGACCTCGATCTAGCAGCACGCCCGCGGAGCCTCCCAGTCGCCGCATCGCGACCGGCTCTACGGGCCACCCACCCCGGGTGAAACGACGGGGTCCCTCGGCCGGGCCGGCGTTCCGAGCGCCGTAACCCTCCTCCGCCGCAGGGCCGCCGCCGCTCCGCCCGGGATCCGAACGACCCGGGAATGGAGGGACGGAACATGTTTGCCCTGGTAAGGCACGACTCCGCCGCGCCGCCGGCCCGGCGGTGCGACGGCGCGCAGGCGGCCAGCTCCGCGCGGCAACACCGCGCGGGGACCCCAAAGGGAGGCGGGCGATGAGCGACATCACCCAGTTCGCCGCCCTGCGCAGCGGCTCCCCGGCGCTCGACGAGCGCCC
>DATFCQ010000456.1:0-5078 GCA_035252905.1 Allostellaceae bacterium
GCGGTCAGCAGGCGTCCACATGGCGGTCTCCAAGCAGGAAACCACCTGCAACGCCGCCCAATTGGCCAGGATCAGCTCGTAAAACCAGCCCCATTACCTCTTTGCAAACGGGCTCTGAGGGGGACGTGAGTAGTTACGATAATAGTCTTTCTGCATGCAGCAGTCTCCGCATTCCTATTGCGCCGCTTGCCATTTCGCAGAACGCCTTCGCCACTCTATGCTTGCGCAGCGCCGCAACGCTCTGCCCATCCATCGACACTCGTGCATAGCGGTAAATTATAGGTTTATTTTGTATCTGCGCTTGGTGTACCACTCGAATGCACCAACTCCTGCATACCAGTGACTTCCACATGGCGGCGGGCCGGAACTTCTGCTTGGCGCGCCTTGAGCACGGCCAATGATTCCGGGTTATTATCCAACAGAATCAAAGCGCTGCTGATGGCACGACTCGGCAATAGATCGCCGGTTTCGTATTTCTGAAAAGCGCGCGGGCCGCCGCCGATGATTTCTCCGGACGCTTCCTGCGTCAGGCCGAGCTTCTTGCGGATGCGCTTGATCTCCTCCGGCTCCAGCAGCCCTTCGGCATGTGCCTTGAGCCGGTTCAGCGCACAATCAGACACTTTCATGTCTGCGCCCGTGTGAATGCTCTCGTCTGACTGGTCGCAATACCAGCCGGGCATGTCCACGGTGATGCTCGCGCCCTTGCGGGTGAGCGTCAGAGGGCGCACTCCGCGATGCATCGGCGCTCCCGTTTCGGGGCAGACGGGATCAGTCATTGTCAGTGGGCTTCCGCTTTTCCGCTATGACGTAACATACACCAATTTGGTGTATGCAGGCTGCGGCTGCAGCAGCCGGACGTGGTGACCGGTCTGCCGGCGGGCGGCGGCTCGTGCAGCAGGCCCATGGCTACCGCGCCACACTCGTTCCGGTGTGCCGGCCTTTGAGAACGGCGAAGACACCGGCGCTCGCCTCGGCCGCGCGCCTTCCGGTTGCCCGAGAGCTTTCCAAGAAGCCCCTCACCCCAGCCCTCTCCCCGCAGTGCGGGGAGAGGGAGGGACCCGCGGCTTTGCCGCGGGAGGGTGAGGGGCAGAAAGCGACGGACCGTTACCGCTTTGGTATGGCCGTATCTATCCTGCCGGACGCGGCAGGGCCGTACTTGCTGCCCAATCCGCGGGATGGCCGAGCGCCGGCCGGTCGGCTTAGAATGGTCTCGATCGCAGCGGCGCAGGATGCAGGGAAGGATCGGTCGCGATGCAGCTCAACCCCTCGATCGCCGCAGTCGTCACCGGTGGCGCCTCCGGTCTCGGCGCAGCGACGGCACGCCGGCTGGCCGGGCGCGGAGTCCGGGTCGCGTTGTTCGATTTGAACGCCGAATTGGGTGAGCGGATGGCGAAGGAAATCGGTGGCGTGTTCTGCCATGTCGACGTGACCTCCGAGGCGGCGGTCGATGCCGGGTTTGCGCGGGCGCGCGGGTCGAACGGGCAGGAGCGCATTCTCGTCAACTGCGCCGGCACCGCCAACGCCTTCAAAACCGCCGGTCGCGACCGGGAGAGCGGCGAGATCCGCCCTTTCCCGATCGACGCCTTCGAGCGGATCATCCAGATCAATCTGATCGGCACCTTCCGCTGCATCGCTAAATCCGCCGCCGGCATGCTGGCCCTGCCGCCGCTCGACGACGGCGAGCGCGGCGTCATCGTCAACACCGCCTCGGTCGCCGCCCAGGACGGGCAGGTGGGCCAGGCCGCCTATTCGGCCTCGAAGGCCGGGGTCATGGGCCTTACTCTGCCGGTCGCGCGCGACCTGATGGGCGACGGCATCCGCGTCAACGCGATCCTGCCCGGGATCTTTGACACGCCGCTGTTGCAGCTCGTTCCCGAGCGGGTCAAGGCGGCGCTGGCGGCAGCGGTGCCGTTCCCGAAACGCCTGGGCCGGCCGGACGAATACGCGGCGCTCGCCGAAGCGATGATCACCAACGGCTATTTCAACGGCGAGTGCGTGCGGCTCGACGGCGCGATCCGCATGGCGCCGCGTTGATCGCGCGGCGATCATGGCCCCTCTTCCTCCAACCCACTGCCTGGTCGTCGGCGCCGGCGCAGCGGGCCTGATGGCCGCCCGCGAATTGGCGCGCGCAGGCAAAAAGGTGACGATCCTCGAAGCGCGGGAACGGTGCGGCGGGCGCATCTATCCGCTGCCGGCCGAGACGTTCGGATACAAGGCGGAGGGTGGCGCCGAGTTCGTCCATGGCGCGGCGCCGGTGACGCGCAAATTGATGCGCGAGGCGCGGCTTGCGCTGTTGCCTCGCGCAGGGACGCGCTGGAGTGCCCGCGGAGGCGCGCTCTCGCCGGACAGCTCTTCGCTTCCCCATGCAGGTCGGTTCTACCAAGCCTTGAGCGAGTTGAAAGCCGATCTCCCTGTCGCCGAATTCCTCGATGCGCAGTTTGCCGATCGACGCTTCGACGAGCTACGGCGGAGCGTCACGCGGACGGTCGAGGGCTATGACGCCGCCGACCCGCGCCGCTTCAGCACCTTCGCATTGCGCGACGAATGGCTGGCCCGGGATCTTGGCCAGCCGGGGCGGGTCGCAAAGGGCTATGGCGCGCTGATCGACTTTCTCGCATCCGAATGCCGTAGGCACGGCGCCGCGATCCATCTCGGCGCCGCAGTGGCGGCCATCGACGCGGGAAGCGGTCGGATTACCGCGCATTGCCGCGACGGTGCGGCGTTTGAGTCCGATGCCGCGATCCTCGCCGTGCCGCTCCCTCTCCTGTCCGAAATCGCAATGCCTGCGGCCGCGCGCGAGCAGGCGGCGGCCGGTGCCGATATCGGGTTCGGCAATGTCGTCAAGATTCTGCTGCGCTTTGCGACGACGTGGTGGGCGGGTTACGGCGGACGGGATCTCGCCGATCTGTCGTTCCTATTGTCCGATGCGACGGTTCCGACTTGGTGGACCCAATATCCGGCCGAGTGCCCGGTCTTGACCGGGTGGTTCGCGGGACCCAAGGCCGACCGGGTAGGATCACTCACCGCGGCCGAGCTGGTCGAGATGGGGCTGGCCTCCCTCGCCGAGATTTTTGACCGGCCCACGGACCTGCTGAGGCGGGATCTCGTCGCCGCGCAGGCGATCAACTGGGGCACCGACCCGTTCGCGCGCGGCGCCTACTCCTATGCCACGACCAAAACGCGGGACGCGCAAACCGCGATGGGAAGAGCAGACCACGGCGCGATCTTCTTTTCCGGCGAGGCGCTCTATTCCGGCCCGGACATCGGCACGGTCGAGGCGGCGCTGGCGAGCGGACAGAAGACGGCGCAGACGATCCTGGGCGGTTGAGGAAAGTGGCGGAATGCGCTGCGAGGCTGGGCAAGAATTCGGATTTTCGCTGGACCGGCGCCCTACGTCCTTCGAGGCCTCGCTTCGCGAGGCACCTCAGAGCCTGCCCGGCGAAGGCCGGGGATGAGGATCTTTCTTAATGCCATCAAGGACATCCTCATGCTGAGGAGCGCCCTTCAGGGCGCGTCTCGAAGCACGTACGCAGCCAATGCAGCTTTTTCTCGCCGGTTCTTGGCCAGCCTCTACGCCATTCCGCCGATTTTGCCGCCGGCGCCGCTCATGGCGTCGTACTCCGCTACCAATTCGCGCAAGCGCGGGATCAGTTCTTCGCCATATTGAACGGTATCCGGCCAGGGATCGTAGCCGCGGATCAGCAGGCTGGTCGCGCCCAATTTGTAGTATTCGAGCATTGCTCTTGCCACCGTTTCGGGCGTGCCGACGAGCGCCGTCGAGTTCCCCTGCGCGCCGGTGGCGACGGCGAGCGACGTCCACAGGCAGGTATCGTGCACTTCGGCTGCGGCGGCTGCCTGCAATAGCCGTTGCGAGCCGACGTTCTGGCGCTTTGGCGGAGCGTTGCCGCCGCGGTTGGCGAGCACCCGGTCGAGGATGGCCCGCGCCCGGTCCCAGGCTTGGCCCTCGCTCGCCGCGAGGATCGGGCGGGTCGACAGGCTGAAATTCGGGTTGCGGCCGGAGAGTGCGGCCTCCCGGCGCACACGCTCCATGAACAGGGCGGTGTCCTTCAGCGGTTCGCCCCACAGCATGTAGACGTCGACATGGGGGGCGAGCGAGCGGATCGCCGCGTCGGAGCCGCCGCCGCCATAGATCGGGATATGCGGCTGCTGCCGGCAGCGGATTTCCGCATAGGTCCCTCGGGTCCGGTAAAATTCGCCGTCGTGATCGAACGGCTCCGGCTCGGTCCAGGTGCGGCGCAACAGCGAGACGTACTCCGCGGAGCGGCGGTAGCGGGTCTCCGGGTCGGTCCAGTCGCCGTCCTTAACTTGATCGGCGTCACTGCCGCCGGAAATGATGTGCACGGCGAGCCGGCCGCCGCTGAGCTGGTCCAATGTCGCCAGTTTGCGGGCGGCCACCGGCGGCGCCACAAAGCCCGGCCGATGCGCCAGCAGGAAGCTCAGCCGCCCGGTGACCGCGGCGGCGTGTGCCCCGATCAGGAACCCGTCGGGCGCATGCGAAAAATAGCCGATCAACACGCGGTCGAAGCCGGCGCGCTCGTGAATGCGCGCCGTTTCGGCAATGACAGTGGCGTCAAAAGGCGGTCCGCACGGCGGGATGATCTCCGACGAGACCCGCGGCGCGATCCATCCGATCATCTCCACAGGCATGACAATGCTTTTCCGTTTCTGGGATGTGCACCGACGCTAGCGCATGCAGCGGAGGGAAGGGAGGGGGCTTTTTATTGCCGCGACAAGCATCGTACACGCGTATGCGAGAGACGGGGCTCCGCCGCGCGCGGAACGCGATTCCGCTGCATATTGTTGACCTTGGCAGCGGCGTTTCGCCGCCCTTGTGCATGCTTCGCGGAGACAGCGATGCCAACGAGCTTGAAGATTTTTGCGGCCGCCGCCGTTCTGGCGGCGGGCACGTCGAGCGCGGCGCTCGCGCAGCAATACGCCTGCCCGCCGGGCTACGCGCTTTACGGCGGCGCCTGCCAGCCGGTCCCGGCGCCAGCCTATCGGCCGGCGCCAACATATCCGTCGGGTCCGCTGTCCGGCGCGGCGACCGGAGCCGCGCG